>VGTB01000057.1 GCA_016874835.1 Deltaproteobacteria bacterium
TGTCCGAAAGCTCCTTATTTCATTGAGAAACAAAAAAGCCCGCTTTACTGCAACACACAGGTGGTCAGTATTTTTTAGATCAGTTTCTCTATATGAAATGAAGAACATTGACTTTTCAGCAGTATCTTTTTGAATTTTCATTTCATTTTATGTTCAATTCGATAATTGTCAAGAAACTTTATGAAATATTAAAGAGAGCAGTGTTGTATGGGCAGGTGAAATTCGAAAAACAAAATTTCAGAAATGACCGCACAGAATTTGCCGTGATCAATTTATAAAAGTCAGAAAAAAATTATCTGATTATTTTTTAAAAGGAAGATCGCCCAAATCAACATTACCCCCCGATATGATTGTTCCAACCTTTTTCCCTGCAAAGTATTGAGGGTGCTCCATCATTGCCGCAATCGGCACAGCAGATGACGGTTCGATAAGTATCTTCATGCGCTCCCAGATAATTCTCATGGCTTCGACAATACCTTCCTCAGTAACAGTCAGAATGCCATCACATTTTGCAGCGATAATCGTGTAGGTGAGTTCGCACAGCGATGTGCGTAATCCATCGGCGATAGTATTTGGATTCACGGACGGGTAAATTGTTTTATCACGCAGCGAGCGAAACGCGTCATCGGCATTCAGAGGTTCGGTTCCGTAAACCTTAATGGCATCATTAAAACCCTTCGTATATGTAAGAGTTCCGCTTAATAATCCACCCCCGCCGACCGGAACGGTGACAATGTCTAAATCAGGATACTCATCGAGCAGTTCAAGCGAGGCTGTTCCCTGGCCGCATATGACTTTAATATTGTCGTACGCATGGATGAATACTGCCCCTGTCCGCATTTGGACCTGATACAGAGTGTCTTCCCTGTCTTTCAGGGTCGGTTTGCAGAATGTAATTTTCCCGCCGTAACCCTCAACGGCTTTTTTCTTGATGGCAGCGGCATTCTCAGGCATCACGATATAGGATGGGATACCCCTTATCGAAGCCGCTAATGCCAATCCTGCTGCATGATTCCCGGAACTGTGGGTTACAACGCCTCTCTTTGCATCATCAGCCGTCAGGCTAAACACTGCATTGGATGCCCCACGGAACTTAAAGGCGCCTCCCTTTTGAAAGTTTTCACACTTAAAGTAAATGTCTGCTTTGAGTATTGCATTTACACTCTTTGAAGTGAGGACAGGTGTGCAGTGAGCATAATTTTTTACTATTTCATATGCTTTTATCACATCTTCCATGGCAGGGAGCCGGTGGGATTGTAGAGTTGACATACATTCAAAAGTGAGAAATGGAAACCCTGGGTTACTTTTTACTGATCCTGCATCCTATTCCCTTCAGGTTGGGGGTCCCGAATTCCCGCCCGAGGTTATGGGTTGAGGTCAGGATATTGAAGTTCGCTCTGTCCCATTCGTAGAGGGATGCAGAACCTGCTTCCGGGTACCACCATCCGTGTTCAGCATTTACGATCCCCGGACAGATGTCTTCTGTCAGGTGTGCCATCTGGGTGATCGCACCATATCTTGTATCAATGATAACCTCTTCACCATCGGTGATGCCGTATTCCTCCGCGGTCTCGGGATGAATTTCCGCCTTCGGGTGGGGGCTCCTTTTCCTCAATTTCTCCAGCCACCGGTATGAGGAGTGGAGGTAATAGCGGCTCTTTGAACCCGTCAGGACGAGTGGATATTCCGGGTCGTCCTCTTCAGGAAATTGAGTGAAGCCCGGCAGAGGGGTGAGGTTGAATTTCTCTGCGGTGATCAGTCTGAGCTCTACCTTGCCCGTGGGTGTTACGAATCCCCCGTCTTCATACTTTTTGAACCTTTCGGCACCCTTCAGGTATCCCGCATCTACGAACTGACTGTAAGAGAGACCGCTTGGCTTGAGCACATCTTCCAGGAACTGGCGGTGGTCTTCATGCCAGTATTCCGGGGGAGAAACACGTTTCCCTAACTCATTAAGTATCTTTATGTCGGGCCAGCACTCCTCAGGTGGATCTACAACCTTGGGCCTGGCCAGTATGTACCCGTGCCCGAGTCCGTAATGGCCGATGTCGTCAAATTCAAAGTGACTGGCAACGGGGAGAACAATATCGGCTAACGCCGCTGTGGGTGTCATGAAGATCTCTGCGACAGCGAAAAAATCAAGGTTCATCAACGCATCGTATGTCTGGCGGCTGCCTGCATAGCTGAGCAGGGGGTTCGCACACATTATGTAGGCCGCTTTCACCGGGTAGGGAATGCCTTCGAGGACGGCTTTCTTGAAATAGGATGGGGCAACGGTCATCAGCCGTGGGATAACGTGGTGATGCGCACTGATCATCTCTTTTCTCTTATCGGGGAGGAGATCGGCTCGCACAAATGAGCTCAGGCTGAGGATTTTCGGATCACTTGCGTCCACATTGCCGCCGGGGACATCCAGGTTCCCGCATATGGCCATGAGGCATATCAGTGCTCTTATCGTATGAAAGGTGTGAACATTCTGCTCGATGGGGTTTCCCCATTGGATGGCCGCCGGTTTTGCCCGGGCATAACGTCGTGCGGCATCCCGGATAAAATCGGTTGGGACACGGGTGATTTGCGATACCATCTCCGGGGTATATTTTTTTACATGGTCCGCCAGATCATTGAATCCGGATGTCCATTTCTCCACGAAGTCCCTGTCGTAGAGGAATTCTTCGATGATGACATGCAGGAATCCCAGAGCCAGAGCGTTATCGGTGCCGGGTCTTATTTGAAGAGAGAGGGATGCTTTTCGGGCGAGATCGATTCTTCTCGGATCGATGACGATCAGTTCCGTTCCCTCTTTGAGTTGCTTCATGAGCATGCTGCAGATTTCTCCCTCCTCATTGGTGGAGGTGATATTGCTTCCCCACAACACGACAAGCCTGCTCGGATAATGGAGGTCAGCGACGGGGTAAAAGCCGCAGGTGTGGATGCCGGTTATTTCGCGGGGGGCATGACAGACATCCTGAGAGGCGACAACATTGGGTGAACCGAACAGGTTGGCAAGACGGATCAGCACGAAGTGATCCAACCCTTTGGGCATACCGACGCAGAAGGCAACACCCCTTGCTCCGTATTGAGTTTTTATCTTCTCAAAGTTTTCCGCGATCTCGTTAAGAGCCTCCTCCCAGGAAATTCTCTTCCATTTCCCTTCTCCACGTTTTTCCGCTCTTTTGAGGGGATGCACGAGACGGTCGGGATGGTGGAGGCGATCAGGCGATGCGGTACCTTTGATGCACGTGTATCCCTTGTTCAGAAATCCTTCCGGGTCGCCTTTTATGTGTATGATTCTGTTATCCCTGACACCGACCAGAAGGGCACATCCGCCATGGTCCATGCGGGCACAGTGGGTTTTCACCCATTGTAGAGTACGGGACATACCGTATCCTCATGTTTCCTATGATTGAATGTGTGAGAACAGATTCGGGTATATGCCATCCGACATGAACATATAATTCATACCACAAGTTTTTTATGATTGGTCGTACATTTTTCTGAAGTTATTGATATCTGAAGCCGATAACAATAACGAGTTGCTATGGCAGGCTTATGGAGGAAATTCCGTCGTATAGGAAAAATGTGCTTTGTATGAAATCCCGTCGGCAAAGTATAGGAATCGGTTATGTTCGAAGGGGTCATGCCGATATTACATCGAATATGCAAAAGGGAAATGGGACAAAGGAGACTGTTCGAGGGAGGGTGTGAAAAGAGAAAACACCTGAATTAATATATAGTTCAACCGGATGTTATGAAGCTCTCCGTCGGTATGGAGGATTACCAGGGGTAATAAAACCCCAAATCCGGGGTAATATTACCCTGGAAAGTTGGGGCAATTTCTGCCGAACATTCCATCTTATTGAAATAAAAGAGAAACATTCCATGGCATCCGTATTGCAAGATTCCTCTCCAATTAGCCGGAAATACTTTATAGACACATAATAATGAGGAGGGAACACGATGTGGAATACCAGTAATCGTGGAGAGGCATGTGTGGAACCTGCCATTAAGCAGTATCTCCCGCCCTGCCAGGAACGATGCCCGATCAATGAGGATATCCAGCGTACCAATGTACTTATTTCTCTGCTGCCGGAAGATCCCAAGGAAGCGGGGAAGGGGTTGATTCAGATAGGGGATTACTTGTTCGAAAAGAATCCCCTCTTCCCCGTGTGCGGTTACGTCTGCGGCATCTGTGAGCTGGGATGCAATTACCAGAGCAAAGGTGGTTCTATCAGGCGGAGACTGTTGAAGCGGTTTGTCTCGGACTTTTATTTGAATTACCTGGATCAGAAGAAGGAATACGACGTCATCAAGGACAAAGGAAACGTGGCAGTGATTGGTGGCGGCCCGGGGGGGCTGATGAGCGCTTTTCACCTGTCTTTGAAGGGGTACCGGGTAACCATCTTCGAAGCGACAAATAGACTGGGAGGTGCGCTCTGGCTCATTCCTCACTACCGACTGCCAAAACTCATTCTCCAGAGGGTCATTGAAAATATTCTGAGGATTGCTGGCATCGAAGTGAAATTCAATGCCAGGGTCGGAGAGGAGAACCTCACCCTGGAGAGGCTGAAGAGAGATGGCTTTAAGGCGGTATTTATCTCCAAGGGAACGCCATCACCGAGGATACTCACCTTCGGCAGGGAGCTGGTGGAAAATCAGGATTTGGAAAACATCCTGTACGGTCAGACTTTCCTCTACGAGGTGAGCCGCGGCATTTTGGTGAGAGATTACCTGAGCGATAAGAGGGTTATCGTAATCGGAGGTGGCAATGTGGCGTTTGACGTAGCCCGCACGGCAAGGAGGCTGGGGGGAAATGTTACGCTGGTTGCCCTGGAGCAAGAGGACAAATCGTCGAAAGATGGCATCCCGGCGGATAAGGAAGAGATTCACGGTGCCTGGGAGGAAGGCGTGGGAATAGTCTACTCACGCGGTGTGAGCAAGATATTGGGAAAAGATGGGAAGTTTGCAGGGATCGAATCCCCCCAATGTATCCGGGTTTTTGACGATGAAGGCAGATTTAACCCCGCATTCGATACCAGTGACACCGTCACGATAGAAGGGGACTTACTGATCATCACCGTGGGCCAGGGACCCGATCGGGAATTTCTCCAGAAAGAAGGCCTGTTGGATCAACACGGGCGGCTCGCCGTCGATCTCCTCACTCTCCAGAGCACCACAAAAGACTGGGTTTTCATCGGCGGAGATGTCCGGAAAGTGGGTTTCATGGTTGATGCTATGCGGGACGGATTGGAAGCAGCCGAGTCGATTGAACGCTATCTAAAGGGCGTAGATGTGAGGGCAGGGAGAAAGAGAGAGTTTGAGGGATTTGAAATTCCCCAGTTAAGTAATGAAAATTACAAGCCCGAACCGGAGGTGGAGTGGATACCGGCGGATAAACGTCTTCACTTCCAGCTTTATGAGAAAGGCTTCACTCTGAAAGAGGCCATCGGGGAGGCCCGGCGTTGCCTCTGCTGCGGTCCTTGTGTCTCGTGCAGGGCGTGTATATCCGTGGGTCTGCAGGATGAACTCCCCACCGTAGTGGTGCATGAGAACCTGTGCAGCGGCTGTGGCATTTGTGTATCCGCCTGCCACTACGGGGCAGCCCGACTCAGGGAAATAGAGGGTCACTTGGTGTCCGCAACGGATATGTTCAAGTGCAAGGCGTGCGGCATGTGCGTATCCGCCTGCCCCGCCGGTGCCAGAGAGCTTATCGGTTCTGACATGGAAAGACTTATTGCGGAAGCTTATGCATCTCTCTGAATGCAGATAAAAGAGTTGGAAGTATAAAAATTGGCGGCCTCATCAACGGGGGGTGAGGGCATTCGTTTCCGGAAATCGCGAGAAATACCATCTTCAGGAAAAACCGCGCGGACAAATTTTACAGAAATAGAGGAGGACATTATGACGACATTCATCCCCAAGCTGGTATGCTTCTCCTGTAAATTCGGGTGGGGTTATCTAAACACGAACGGCTATAGAGAGCAGTTGAAAAATCTTATTCCGGTCACCTGCAGCGGCAAGGTGGATACCACACACATCATGGACGCCTTCAGGAAAGGGGCGGACGGGGTGATCATCCTCGGTTGCCCCGAGAAGGAATGCCATTTCCAGACAGGAAATTACCAGGCCAGGAAAAGGATACTCCTCTTACGGAAAATACTTAAGGAGTTCGGCGTCGAACCGGAACGTCTTAAAGTCGAGCTGAATTTGGATCCGGAAGGCACCCGGATTCCCATAGTTATTGGAGAGATGAGAAAGGAGATTGAAAAACTTGGCCCCCTCTCTCCTTCGGTGTAGTGGGGGATCTCCTATAAGCACGAAAGAAAAACGGGGGTATCACTTTCTTGCCCCAGTCCTCCCTTCACAGGAGGGGGAAGTTTTCGAAAGAGAACAGGGTAAAGTTACGAACACATATAGTATGCAAAGACAGAGTGGAGGAGAATATGGCAGACAAACCCAAGGTGGCAATTTATTGGCTTGCGTCCTGCGCTGGCTGTGATGAAGCTATTGTGGATCTAAATGAAGCGATCCTTATGGTGGCCGACGCGGTGGATATAGTGCTCTGGCCGGTTGCTCTGGACTTTAAATACGAGAGCATTCGGAAGATGGAAAAAGGCGAGATAACACTTGCAATTATCCATGGGGCAGTGAGAAATTCAGAACAGGAAGAAATGGCCAAGCTTCTTCGAGAAAAATCGCAGCTTGTCCTGGCTTTCGGAGCCTGCGCGTGTTTCGGAGGCACCGCGGGACTGGCAAATTTCCGGTCGAAAGAAGATATTTTCAACTGGGTTTATCAGGACGCGCCGACTGTCGTGAACCCGAACATGAACAGGCCTCAGACAGAAACCAGCGTCAACGGGAACACGTTGACCTTGCCGGAATTTTTTGAGAGGGTCCATCCACTCAATGATATCATCAGTGTGGACTATTACCTTCCGGGATGTCCCCCACCGCCGGACCTGATTGCAAATGCAGTGTTTGCCGTCCTGGAAGACAAGCTGCCTCCGAGAGGCACCACACTTGCGCCGAGCAAACCTCTGTGCGATGCCTGCCCGCGAAACAGATCCAAACCGCTCCGGCTGGAAATTTCCGAGTTCAAAAGGATACACGAAGTTGAGGCAAACGAGGACCAGTGTTTTCTGGCACAGGGAATTCTCTGTATAGGACCGGCGATCCGCTCCGGATGCGGCGAGACATGTATCAGGACAAATACTCCCTGCCGGGGTTGCTTCGGTCCGGTTGACGGTGTGGACGATGCGGGCGCCAAGTTCATCTCAAGCCTTGCTTCGCTCATCAGTGCGGATAATGAAGAAGAGTCACAGAAGACAATCGACGGAATTGCTGATCTGGCCGGTTACTGTTACCGTTTCAGTCTCCCTTCCGCTTCGCTGAAACACAAAAATAAGGAGTGAGAATCATGGCACGAAAGATAACCATAGACCCGATCACAAGACTGGAAGGCCACGGAAAGATAGAACTGCTGCTTGATGAACAGGGCAGGGTGAAGGATGCCTACTGGCAGGTTGCGGAACTCCGGGGATTCGAGCGCTTCTGCCTCGGCAGACCGGCAGAGGAGATGCCGAGAATCGTTCCGAACATCTGCGGTGTGTGCCCGTCGGCGCACCATATGGCCGCCACAAAGGCCCTGGACGACCTTTACGGTGTCGAACCAACCCCGGCGGCACGGCTGATCAGGGAACTCGAGTTCAATGCTTTCTACATCGAAGATCACTACATACACTTTTTCTTCCTCGCCGCGCCCGACTTCGTGGTTGGCCCTGACGCCGATCCGAAAGAACGGAATATCCTGGGTGTCATCGGCAAGGTGGGCAAAAAGATAGGCCTCAAGGTCATTGAGGTGAGAAAAAGAAACAGGGACATTATCCGACACATTTTCACCAAAGCACCGCATCCGGAAGGCGGGCTGCCCGGCGGCGTCCCGAGGGGGTTTACCGAGCAGGACCGTAAATGGGTGAAGGATACCGCCGTCTTCTCTCTCGACTTTGCCAAGTTCGCCATCCAGCTCTTCAAGGACGTTGTACTGGCGAATAAATCCTATGTGGATATGATCCTCAATGACGCATACAAGCTGAAGACGTACTACATGGCGCTGGTGGATGAGAACAACCGGGTGAATTTTTATGATGGAACGGTTCGGGTTGTCGATCCGGAGGGGAAGGAATATGTGCGTTTTGATCCCCGGGACTACGACCGGTACATCGGCGAATGGGTGGAACCGTGGACGTACATCAGGCTCAACCATTTACGTCAATTAGGCTGGCAGGGACTGAAAGAGGGAGACGGCACGTCGTTGTACCGTGTTGCTCCGCTTGCCAGGCTGAACGTAGCTGATGCCATGCCGACCCCGCTCGCGCAGAAAGAAGC
Organism: Deltaproteobacteria bacterium; assembly: GCA_016874835.1. Lineage (GTDB taxonomy): Bacteria > Desulfobacterota > Syntrophia > Syntrophales > UBA2185 > VGTB01. The sequence goes on from VGTB01000057.1 coordinate 8,383, forward strand.
GGAGATTATGTTCGAGACCCTGGGAGGTAAGCCCGCCCACCACACGCTCGCCACCCACTGGGCACGCCTCATCTGCGCGCTCCAGGCCGCGGAACACAACGTGATCATTGCGGATGACCCGCGGCTTACAAGCAAAGACATCAGAAACATGAACCTGAAACTGAAGAACAAAGGTGTAGGCTGTGTGGAAGCGCCCCGCGGGACACTCTTCCATCACTACGAAACAGACGACAATGGAATTCTTACGAAGGTGAATCTCATTGTCGCGACGCAGAATAACTCCGCTCCCATCTGCCTGTCAGTAAAGAAGGCCGCCCGGGAATTCGTCCAGGGGCCGGAGGTAAAGGAAGGCTTCCTGAACATGGTGGAGATGGCGTTTCGTGCGTACGATCCCTGCCTCTCCTGTGCCACCCACTCCCTCCCCGGGACAATGCCCCTGGAGGTGACAATCAGGGATCACGAGGGGAAGGTGATCAGGAAGATCGGCCGTTAATAGAGGAGAACCATGAGAACACTTATCTTGGGTATGGGTAACCCCATCCTGTCGGACGACGGGGTGGGTCTCTCAATTGCAAATATCATCCGGGAAAGGTTCTCCTATTCCCATGTGGATGTCGCATCGAGTGTGATGATCGGCCTTTCTCTTTTTGACCTTATTGTCGGCTACGATATGCTCTTCATCGTGGATGCCATGACCAGCCGGGACGGCAAAACAGGAGACCTCAGGAAAATCTCTGAACAAGACCGGCAGGGAACATTGCATCTTTTTTCCTCTCACGGACTCAATATCTTCGAGCTGATGAATCTTGGAAGGTTATGTGAGCTGAAGATGCCCTGCCTTGCTGCCGTATACGGCATCGAAATAGGAAATGACGTTACCTTCGGCAGCACTCTTTCCCCGGGGCTCAAAGAGAAACTCCCTGCCATTGCGGAAGAAATTATAGCCGATATCACCTCTCTTCTTCCACCCCCTTCTCCCTCACGGGAGTGAACCGGGGGTAAATTCATTACACAGGGGAAATGGGCACTTCCCCCTTTTTCCGCAGCAGAGAGAAGACTCTATGCCGGGAGATGAGACGATACTCTTTTTCATGGGTGTTCACTTATTCTTCAGAGCTGCATGAGCCGACGCGAGCCGTGCGATGGGCACACGAAAGGGAGAACAGGAAACGTAGTCCATACCGACCCTGTGGCACAGGTCGATGGATCTGGGATCGCCTCCGTGCTCGCCGCAGATGCCGACCTTGAGTTTTGGACGCGTGGAACGGCCTCTCCTGGTACCCATTTCCACCAACTGGCCGACGCCGGTCTCGTCCAGGCTCTGGAATGGGTCCTCCGGGAGGATCTTTTGCTCTATGTAGGAGGGAAGGAATCCACCGATGTCGTCCCGGGAGAATCCGAACGTTGTCTGAGTCAGGTCGTTTGTGCCGAAAGAGAAGAATTCAGCGGTTTTGGCGATCTCGTCTGCAGTCAATGCCGCCCTGGGAACTTCTATCATTGTTCCCACGAGGTAGTCGAACTTTATACCCTGTTCCGCCATAACTTCGTCTGCCATGCGGCGGATGATCTTTTCCTGGTGCTCGAATTCCGTGGCGGTACCCACCAGTGGAACCATGACCTCGGGAGAGACCTTCACGCCTTTTTTGGTCAACTCGGCGGCAGCTTCAAAGATGGCACGGGCCTGCATTTCCGTAATTTCGGGATAAGCTATGCCCAATCGGCAGCCACGGTGTCCCAGCATTGGATTCAATTCGTGGAGGGAGTCGATACGTGCTTTCAGTTTTTGTACGGAAATATCTAACTGTTTAGCCAGCTCCTTGGCCTGTTGTTTATTGAGGTTGACAAATTCATGAAGGGGCGGATCGAGCAGGCGTATTGTCACCGGCAAGTCATGCATGGTTTCAAGGATGCCTATGAAATCTTCCCGCTGAAACGGCAGGAGCTTCATTACCGCTTTACGGCGGTCTTCTTCATTCTCGGCGATGATCATCTCACGCATGGCCATGATGCGCTCCGGTCCGAAGAACATGTGCTCGGTGCGGGTGAGGCCGATTCCCTCGGCGCCGAAAGCTCTTGCCTGCGCTGCATCCTGTGGACGGTCGGCATTTGTGCGTACTCCCAACTTCCGGTATCTGTCGGCCCACTGCATCAGTTGGATGTATTCCTTGTTCGCTTCCAGATCGGGCCTGATTGTTGAAATCTTACCTAAATAGACTCGTCCCTCCGTTCCGTTCAGCGATATCCAGTCGCCCTCTTTAATGATCCTGCCGTTGACATTCATCAGCCTTTTATTCATGTCGATTTCCAGAGCGGAGCATCCGACAATACAGCATTTGCCCCAGCCCCTCGCCACCAGCGCGGCATGGCTTGTCATTCCTCCTTTTGAAGTGAGTATCGCTTCCGCAATATGCATGCCGTGGACGTCTTCGGGAGAGGTCTCGTTGCGAACAAGAATAACCTTTTTCCCTTCTTTTGCCCATTTTTCCGCGTCGTCGGCAGTGAACACAACCTGTCCCGTGGCACCTCCCGGACCTGCGGGGAGTCCTTTCGCAATCGCTCCTGCCTTCTGTTCTGCCACCGGATCTAACATGTCGTGAAGTAGTTCATCCAGTTGCGACGGCCTCACACGCAACACCGCTGTCGCTTCATCGATAAGTCCTTCTTTCGCCATCTCAACAGCCATTTTTACCGCTGCAGTACCGTTTCTTTTTCCAATGCGTGTCTGCAGCATCCACAGGCGGCCCTCCTGGATTGTAAATTCAATATCCTGCATATCCGTGTAATGTTTTTCCAGATTGGCTCGAATCTTCGACAGTTCCCTGTACAGTTCCGGCATGGCCTCTTCCAGGCTTTCCAGGTGTCTGGTGTCCTCGGTCTTGTTCCGGATATTGAGAGGATTCGGCGTGCGGAGACCCGCGACGACGTCTTCTCCCTGGGCGTTTACAAGCCATTCGCCGTAAAAGACATCTTCTCCAGTTGCCGGATTTCTGGTGAATGCGACACCCGTTGCACTATTATTTCCCATATTTCCAAAGACCATGGCCTGCACATTTACGGCAGTTCCCCAGACATCAGGGATGCCCTCGATGCGCCGGTATGAAACTGCGCGTTTGCCATTCCAACTCTGGAAGACGGCACCGATCCCGCCCCAGAGCTGCTCGTACGGATCATCGGGAAATGCCTTGCCCAGAATTTGTTTGACTTTGGTTTTGAATATTCGTGTTAATTCTTTCAGGTCTGCCGCGGAAAGCTCGGTGTCATTGACAATTCCCCTGGATTTCTTCATTTTTTCCATCTCATGTTCTAATTGCATCCGGACACCCTTGCCCTCCTGAGGTTCTATGCCGGCTGCCTTTTCCATGACGACATCTGAGTACATCATGATCAGACGCCGGTATGCATCATAGGCGAAGCGTTCGTTACCGGTTTTTTGAATGAGCCCTTCTATTGTTTTTTCATTAAGTCCTATGTTGAGTACGGTCTCCATCATACCGGGCATGGAGGAGCGTGCACCGGAACGGACTGAAACCAGTAAAGGATTTGCAGGGTCACCGAACTTTGCATTCACCATGGATTCCACGCGCTCCATAGCCTGCCTGACTTCATCTTCCAGTTCAGCCGGGTAGGATTTGTCATGCCGGTAGTAGTAATTGCACACCTCTGTGGGAATTGTGAAGCCGGGGGGGACGGGAATCCCGAGACTGGCCATTTCTGCCAGGTTGGCACCCTTACCGCCCAGCAGTTCTTTCATGGTAGCTTTTCCGTCTGCTTTCCCGCCGCCAAATTCATACACATACTTTTTCGACATACTTTCCTCCCTGTATATTCAGTGTGTAAAATGTTACCATCTCTCTCAGGTTCCCAAAGATATTTCTCACGTCAAACCTCTCAAGGTCAGAACATCATGATGGAAACAGGTGTGTTTTTTATTGAGAATAAACGCGGCAAAAAAAATTTCGCGGCGGTCGATTTTTACCAGTTTTGCAGGGTGAAGTCAAACGGAAATACGTCGAAGACAGCAAGCGATTGACTTTTTTGACCAACACCTTTATCCTGCCTCTATTAACTGTTTCGGATCTTTACAGATACCGCCGGAAGAAAAAATTATCTTTCGAAGAGCCGTGAAGACAAAAAATGTGAACGGACACTCCGGGATGGCCGATGATCGCGTTGTGGAAGCGTCGCTCTATGAGTTTCTTGGGGACGAAGTGCAATGCCATACCTGTGAGAGACGTTGCCTTATCCCTGAAGGAAAGGCCGGATTCTGCGCCACGCGAAAGAATATCGGCGGGCGGCTCTACACGCTTGTGTATGGTGATATTTCCTCCATCAGCGCCAACCCCATTGAAAAGAAGCCCTTCTTCCACTTCTACCCCGGGACTAATGCCCTGACTGTCGGCGGTTGGTCCTGTAACTTTACCTGTCCCTGGTGCCAGAACTACGAGATAAGCAAATCATGTGAGAAGATAGGGCAGGGGCACTATTTAAGTCCGCACACATTTATCGAACTGGTGGGGAAATATCGTTGCCAGGGCACCAGCATCTCCTTCAACGAACCGACATTGCTCCTTGAATACTCGCTGGACGTTTTTGTACGGTCGAAAGAAAAAGGCTATTATAATACCTATGTTACCAACGGCTACATGACTGAGCGGGGGCTTGAAGCTCTCGTGGCGCATGGCCTTGATGCAATGAATGTTGATATGAAAGGTGAGGCGGAAGCAGTGAAACGATTCTGCGGCGCTGATGTGGAAAAGGTCTGGCGCAACGCGGTACTGGCAAGGGGGAAGGGAGTCTGGATAGAGCTCACGACATTGATTATACCTGCCGTGAATGACGCCGAGGATGGACTGAGAAGGATTGCCCGCAGAATAAAGAGGGAGCTGGGCAATGACACCCCCTGGCATGTCACTGGCTACTACCCGGCATATAAGTTCAGAAATGAGTCATTCGTCCCTCCCACGTCAGTGGGCACGTTAGAGAAGGCGAGGGCTATAGGTCTGGCGGAGGGACTGAAATACGTGTATATCGGGAATGTGCCCGGCCATCCCCATGAAAATACTTACTGCCCCGGCTGTAAACAAAGCCTGATTGAGCGCTACGGGTTCAGTGTCACCGGATATCATATTACACGGGATAAGCGCTGCCTCTATTGCGGAGAGGATATTCCTGTAATAGGGGAATTAAAATCTTAAGATCCGGAGGGAAGAGAGAATCAGACAAAGGAGTAATATTTGATAAAAGGTTAAAGGCCGGAAGTATTCACTTCCGGCCTTTTGTTTTTATTTGTCATCTTCATCTTCTTCGTCGTACATCTGGGCAACATCTTTCGCTTCTTCAGGAACTTCCGCAGCGATTGATCGGGAAATTCCACGGGCAAGGATCGCCGAGATAAAGAAGAGGAGTACGATGGAGATGATAATAATCAAAATGATCGTCGTAGTCCACGCCTTCATTTCTTTTTCGATGTTCTGCGAGGCCTTCATGGCCAGTTCATTGAACTTTTCGACATTTACTCCCATTCCGATCCAGCCGAATCCTGACGGTTTGGGGTAATCGTCGGTATGGAATTTAATGGGCGCATAGGCTACGAACTTCGTTTGTCCGGCGAATTTATAGGTTTTTATTCCGGCATTGCCGGCAGCCGCGTCCTTTGCGATCTCCGGCAGACCCGGATCCATGAAGCCTAACAGGTTAAGGTTTAATACCTCTTCTCCCTTTTTGGTCATTGCCTCCACCGTCTTGTCTGTGAGGGGAGGAACGGGGGTTCCGTCTCCATACAGCCCTGCAATATGATAATCGTTGGGATGGGAGATGATAAACCCTTTGCTGTCTGCCATGTATGCATAATTTCCTGTGGATGCGTCTGCTTCATATACGTGACCGGACTCCGTTGGTATGACATGATCGGTGAATCCCGCAATATGCCTGTAATCAAGAGCAAGAGCAATAACTCCTGCCAGACCTTCCTGATCGAAAAACGGTGTCGCCATGCGGATGATCCCTGTAAAGCGCTTGCCTTTTTCGAACTCAGGTTTATTTACATACCAACCGGTAACGTGGTATACGT
>VGTB01000058.1 GCA_016874835.1 Deltaproteobacteria bacterium
GTATTCCCCCAATCATCCCGCCACGGAGATCCGATTTATCTTTATCGTTTTTCGGGAGACAACCGGTCCTTTGCCGTTGAAGAAAAGAATCGGGGTGATGAATGACGGGGGGCGGAAGAATCAGAAAGGAACCAATCCCCGGATTTACCGGTACCCTTGCCGGATTTATCGTAAATACCCGTGCATCCGATATTCCCGCCGATGTTTTTGAGCATGCGAAAATTGCATTTCTGGACTGGCTCGGCTGTGCCATTGCCGGTGCCCGCGATCCCGCTGTGGAGAAGCTGATCCGTTATGCCGATGTGATGGGCGGAGAGGCGCAGGCCACCATTATTGGAAGAGGGGTGCGGAAGACGGTCTCCCAGGCGGCTCTGATAAACGGGGCGGCTTCTCATGTTCTGGACTATGACGATACGTCCACCGGTTATATCGGGCACCCCTCGGTGGGAATGTTCCCGGCGTTACTTGCCCTTTCGGAGTGGAGAAAAATGAGTGGCAGGGAGTTCCTCACTTCTGCTGTCGTTGCCTATAAGGTTGCTTCCGTGATCGGCGCCTGTGTGGGAAAGGAGCAGTATGATGCGGGGTGGCATACCACCTCCACGATCGGGCATATCGCATCTGCTGCCGGCTGCGCGAGGCTGCTGGGACTCGATAAGCGGCAGACGGTCTATTCATTGGGGCTTGCCGGTACGATGTCCTCCGGTCTGAAAATCGTGTTCGGCACAATGACGAAGGCCTTCCATGCAGGGAATGCCTGCCGGGGTGGATTAACGGCTGCTCTCCTGGCCCGGGATGATTTTACCTGTGCTCCGGATTTCATGGAAGGGAATATGGGGTACATTCATGCGTATAAAGGACGGATTGATGAAAAAAAGACGGCCACACTGGGAAAGACCTGGGGGTTTGAAGAGCTGGCCCCGAAGTTTCATGCATCCTGTCACTTTACCCATTCCGCCATTGAGTCATTGCTGAAAGTTGTTGCGGAGGAGAAACTCTCGCCGTCGGATATCAGGGGAATTTGTGTTCATGTCTCCCGTCTTGCCCTGGATGCTGCGGGGAAAACGGAACCGAAAACGGCGTTGGAAGGAAAATTCAGTATCCCCTATTGCCTGGCGAATGCCTTGCTGCGGGGTGATACAGGCTTGCAGTCGTTCACGGACGTGAAGGTGAACGACCCTGAAGTGAAATCGTTTATGGAGAAAATATCACTCTCTCTGGATGAGAAGCTTGCCCCCATGGAGGCCAGGATCACTCTCGAGACGAACGCGGGGGCGGTCTACGGGCGATCCTCGGATGTATTCAGAGAAATACCCCCACTCGAAACAAAGCGGGTGAGGATAATAAATAAATTTCTCGCGATATGCGAGCCCTTACCCGGAGAGGATGTCAGGCGGATTGTTGATGCTGTCCTTGCCCTCGAGAGGATGACAGGTATGGATCACCTTTTTTCTCTGTTCTGAATGTCCTCTAAAGTGTATAGATTGAAATCGTACAGGACGTCCCGGAATTTCTCATACTCACCGTACTTGATATTGTAGAAGGTGGCGAAATCGTAATTGCCTACGGCATAGTAGGATTTGCTCATGGCGAGGTATGCTTCCGATAAGTATCGGTCGGCTTCCATGGCTTTTTTAAATTGTTCTATCGCCGGGTAGTGCATGCCGCCCGCTGCCAGTTCCAGTCCCTGGGTATAATAAGTTCTCGCTTCGTCCCTGCGCTGCTCCGCAACACCTGCATAGTAAGACTTTGCAGGGGCGCAGCCAGTCACCGCAATGAGCATGATCAAAATAAAAAATGACGCATGTCTTTTCATCGCATCCCCTCTCCTTTCATCATTATAACGGTTTGTTGTGATCTGGTCACATCCCCGATCGGAGCCTCTCCTTGATCTCATGGGGGATCGAAAAGGGCTTCTTGCGGTACCCATGGATACCGGTGCACCCTTTCCGTCCCGCTTGAAAGTATAGGGTAAATATGCATATATGTCAAAGGAAATGAAGAGTTGCGTGTCCATAGGAACATCGGGGTGGAATTACGGCCACTGGAGGAGCGTCTTCTATCCGCCGGAGTGCCCGAAAACGAAATGGCTTCAATTCTATGCAGGGGAGTTCACGACCGTCGAGGTAAATGCCACGTTTTACCGGCTTCCCCCGCAGGCGACGTTCGAAAACTGGAAGAGGAACACGCCGGAGGGATTTCTCTGGGCTGTCAAGGCGAACCGGTACATCACCCATGTGAAGCGCCTGCAGGATCCGGATGAATCTCTGGGACGATTCTTCCGGGCCGCCCGATCGCTGGGGGAGAAGCTGGGACCGGTGCTATTCCAGTTGCCGCCGGCGCTCGCGTATAACCGGGACGTCTTCAGTCGGTTTTGTGAAACGCTCGACAAGTACAGGCACCGCTGTGCTCTCGAGATACGTCACAAAAGCTGGCTGGAAGAAAGGGTGCTGGCAACGCTGGAAACGCATGGCATTGCTTTCTGCATATCCGACACGGCAGGCCGTTATCCTTACTCAGAGGCGGTGACGGCGGACTTCATCTATATACGCCTCCACGGGTCGCGAAAACTTTACGTCTCCGATTATACAGAGGAAGAACTGCAGGCGTGGGCTGAGAAAATAACGCGTTGGGGCAGGGACACCTATGTGTATTTTGACAATGATTTTGCCGGGCATGCTCCGGGAAACGCGGCATCGTTGAAGAGGATATTAGGTGTACGTTGATGTGAATGACGTCTGGTTAACGATCAATATGCACCCCGGTCGACGCTGGCGATGAGATACCGCTGATCACGTTCGGAGGGGGCAAACACCCCCACATTACCGAGACGGACGTTCTCCAGACCTGCCTTCTTCACCCTCCGGTAGGATTCGACCATTTCCTCGACGGTGGGTTTACGGAAATCAGTCATCCTGTATTCGGGGAAGAATGCCAGAATCGTGAAAGGGATAGAGCTGTCCACTGCTGCGAGGATTCTGGCAATTTGTTCGAGTTCGTCCGCTTCCACCAGATCGGGGATATAGAGGGAGAGAACCTCCAGGACAAAGTCGCGTTTCAGGATTTCTTCCGGCAGCCTCAAAATGTAATCGTTGGCGCAGCCGGTGAGCCAGCGGTGTTTTTCAGGAGCGAACGCCTTGATGTCGAGCCAGAACGCGTCGACGCCGGTACCACGAAGATAATCAAGGGTTTTCGGAGTGAGACCGTAACCGTTGGTTTCGACCAGCAGCCAGAGCTTTGTGTTGGTCTTTATCAGTTCCGCACATTTCCCGTAAAATTCCGGACGGCAGGTCACGTCGCCTCCCGTGAACGCCACGATGTTTCTGGCAGGACCGAATCCCTGGGGGCTCAAAACAATGGCTGCGGTGTCCAGCACTGCCGGGCATGAAACCGGTCTTTTCCTGTACACGACACAGGACCCGCAGCAGCGGCAGGTGTCATGGGCATGCCACGCTGTGGCTTTTTCCCGCGGTTCGATCAGCGTTACTTTTTTCTCATATTGAGCGGCCTCTTTGAGTATGTCATCGGGACTGTACCATATGCCGTCCTTGATCTTGCTGAAATACCAGGAGTGACACTTACGGCAGGAAAAGTTGCAGCCGGACTGATAGATCGAGAGGTAGTTCTCCGGACGGGACAGGTGTATTGAAGTGATGAGCCTGTAGACGTTACCTTTTTCCCACTTCAGGGTGGTTTGGCATGCCGGCAGGTGTTTTTCCTCCGCCAGGACGAGGCAGCTTCCTGGTGTAAATCCCTGTTCTTTCAGATTGCATCTGTATGGTTCCACTATTGACGTTCCCAGATTCCCGTGTCGGGATTGAGGAGTTCAAACGGTCGGAAGCTGCCTTTGTACCTCATGGAGCTGAGCTCTCGAATCAGGTATCCCAGGTAGTAGTACCGGATGCCGTGTGCTCGGGCCCATTCGATTTCCTTGAGCGCCGAGAAAGTGCCCGGGGAGAATTCACTGAAGTGCGGATCGAAAGAGAAGTACACGGTCGAAATCGACGTTTTTCCGAGGTCAAGGAATCCGTTTCCGGCAAGCATGCCGTTGATAAACATGGCGGATACGATTGTCTCCACCGGGGATAAAAAAAACTCGCTGAAGTACTCATCCATATGGCGTGGAGGCTTTTTATATCGTACCCGCAGGAATCTGTTGTGTATTTCGAGACTTTTCGTGATGTACCTTTCCGCAAAGTCCATGGGCTTGAAGAGTCTGAATTCGGTGTTCTCATTTTTTCTCAGGATGCGGCGCTGGCTTTTAGAGGTCCTGAAGGCGTCCACCTCCAGACGGATGGGAAGGCAACGGCGGCATTCCGGGCAGGAGTTGCGGTAGAAGTACCATGAAGAACGCCGCCATCCCCGGGCGAGATAATCATCCGTCTGTTCAGGAGAAAGGTATCCGCTCCACAGAAAGACTTCTTCAATCGGAGAGACAATTTCCGGAAAGTAGGCACATTCCCTCGGCGTGACGGTACATAACCGCTTGAGGAAATCACTCTCGATACCCGCATTTTCGCGGCTCTTTTTTTTGATGTGTGCCATTGTGTGCATGAGGAATCAGATCAGTTTCTCCACGTACAGTTTCGGTTCCAGGATTTCGTTTGCTTTTCGCAAATGTTCATCCTCGGCGTATACCGCGATCGCTGCGGACTTTGCCGCAGGGGGGAAGTAGCGTAATGCCGCATCCTGCATGAGTTCAGGCGTCAGGTCGAGGATTCTGTGCCGGAACTTAAGGCGGTTCTCGTCGGTGAGTCCGGTGAATTCGCGAATCATGGCGGTATATCCGCGGCTTGGCGGGTCCATGGGTCTGTCGAGGGAACCGATCGTTCCGATGACGGTCTTTTCCAGTTCCTCTCCGGAGGTTCTCGTCCGGGTGATGAAGTCAATAGCATCGCGGTACACGTTCACGGTGTTCACTATGTGGGGATCTCTGTACGAGAGGAGAGCAAAGGTGCCGCTCGTCGGATCATACTGGGACATACCTCCGTAGGCACCTCCCTGGACCCTGATGTGCTTGTAAAGGTATCCACTCGAGAGTTGCCGGGCCAGTGCGAAAAGTGGAGCGGATAGGGGATCCGCATACGTCGGTGCGGGGAGCACCTGTGCCACATAGGATACCTGGCTGGGGATTCCTATCCCGGTATTCATACGCAGGAGCTCAGGGATGCTGGGCTCAGCCACCTTTCCGTTTCCGGGTAGGCGTCTGACGAAATCGACCGCGCTCTCAGACAGCAGGGAGATTCCTGCTGCATCGGCAGTTACATTGAGGTGAAGCCTTCCCTTCCGAAGGGTGATGTTCCTCAGGGCAGCCAGTTTTTCCATGAGGTCACTTTTTATGTCGTCGAATCGGTCGGAAATTCGGGAGATGGAACGGAGCTGTGTCCTGCCGTGCCACTGTTCGTCCCTGTATGCCGCTATGGAGAATGCCGAGCCGGCCGACCTCCGTGCGAAAATGTGACCGGCAGGAATGACTGATGCGAGGAGACTGTTTTTTCTTTCCATGATGAGTTCGCGCATTCTGGGTTCATCGGAAAGGTCACCCTCCGTGAGGATATCCGAAATAATCTTCACGGAATCTCCGATATTTCGATAGAGAGACTTGATGCGGAATATCATCTTTTGCCAGCTCTTCTCGCCTTCCACGGTCATTCCCGATGCCAGGTGATAACTGATGCCCCCGGTTTTCAGGATGATTCTTTTTGCCATTTCTTCGTAACTCAGGCCCGCGGCACCCATGTTGACGGTCAATTTCCCGAACAGGGGGAGGTAGAGTTGAAGATCTTCAGGGATGTCGCTCACGTCAAATGCAATATCCAGATAGGCAATACCGTTCGTGAAAATATCGTGAAACATTGCGGGGACATTTTCTATTGTTCCTCTCTCGGTGGGAATCGTTTCTATCCTTCGGGAAATATCGCTGATTCCCAGTTTCGGGATTGTGGCTGCTGCTTCCGGCATGTCCGGTTCTGACTGAAATTTCTTCAGGGCATGAGTTTCCTTACGGATATTCTCCAGCTCTTCCCGGGAGAGGGAGGCTTTGATCCCTGCCATCTTCCTCCTGAATGCCTCCTCGCGATCTGACTGATGAGTTTTGTTAGGCTCCATGAGGGACAGCAGGCGATGAGGATTACCTAAGAACCATCTCCTGATGATATCCTGGAAGAGTTCCGGTTTCTCTTCCCATTTCTTGCGGATATCCTCGATAAGGCGGGGGAAGTTCAGGCCTGCCAGAGGATCGCCGTCATAAAGCCAGGTATGGTAGGTTCTGTTCATGAGCAAGATACCGTAAGGGAAGGTGCTGCGGATAATCTCCTTTCCGTGGAATTCAACCTGATGGAGTGCACCCTCGATCAAGTCACGGTCGAATCCTCTCTCTGAAAGATTCTTCAGGGTTTCGATGATCAGATCCTCGATGCGGGACGCCTTGTCGGGGGCCGTTCCCCGCAATCCTACGGCGAAGGCGATTTGTTTCAAATCGCGTTCGATTCCGGTGACCGGGGACAGGTCTTCACCGAGTCCTGAATCGATGAGTGCCTTACGTAAAGGCCCCGCTGCGCTTCCGACAAGTATTCCCGAAGTGATCTGGAAGAGAAGGGCTGTTTCGTAATCCGTGTTTTCCATCATCATCCAGGCAACATTGACCACCGTTTTTCTTTCGGGATTATCTTCTTTTCCGATGGGAAAGGTGCTGTGAACGGAAAAAGGTTTTTCCCAGCGGGGCTGACTGTTGATGGATGAGGTCACGTTTACACGTGCAAATCCCTCCAGCACCTCGGAGAGGAACGCCAGATGGTCTCGCGTCGGGATATCGCCGTAGAGGAAAAACCGGGCATTCGTCGGTGAATAGAAATTTCGGTGAAAGTCCCGGAACTGCTCGTAGGTAAGCAGAGGAATATCATCCGGATTGCCTCCTGAATCGAACGTGTACGGGGTATCCGGATAGAGTTGCTCCTGGATTATTTTGTACATGAGTGAATCAGGGGAGGAATACGATCCCTTCATCTCATTATAGACAATTCCGGAGATGATCAGTTCGCTGTCTGTGTCGTCGGGATTTGAAAACTCCAGATGGTGACCTTCCTGCCTGAAGGTTTCCTTGAGGAGCCTGGGTCTGAGTACTAAATCGGTGTATACACGGGCCAGATTGAAAAAATCCGTCTTCACCTGACTTGCCACGGGGTAGATGGTCTTGTCGGGATAGGTGAAGGCGTTGATGAAGGTCTGCAGCGTCCCTCTCATGAGTTCGTTGAACACGTCTTTTAACGGATACCGTTCCGAGCCGGCGAGCACCGCGTGTTCCAGAATGTGGGGCACACCTGTGGAATCTTTCGGCGGCGTGCGGAAGCCGATCGAATAGAGATTTTCTCTGTCGTCACAGTGGAGATGGATGACTTTTGCCCCGGTCGGCTCATGTACCGCTTCATATGCCGTGATGCGAATTTCAGGGATCTGTTCCACCCTAATGACCTGAAAACCACTGAGTTTTTCTCCGGCCGTGAGAGTGGGTGGGGGGCAGTGTGCATGTCCGTTCATTCCCATACCTCCCATGGAAGTGAAGCTTTGCCCGTGGATAATGAGTTATTTATATCAGAGATACCACACAGAGAGAAGGAAGAAATTTCCGGCGGTCCGGGGACAAAGGGCACATTTTTGTTGACAGACACAGGCGATGCTGATATTGGGGATCGGCAAACGATTGCCGATTGCCTTATGAAGAAATTTTTTGATACCGAAGGAATTGAAAGAAAGATAGTCCTCATGCTGCAGATTCTCAAGGAGAGCGGGCAACCTCTGGGGTCGCGACTGATTGCCCGGAAAATGCAGGACATGGGTGCGATACTCAGTGAGAGGGCAGTCCGCTACCATCTCAAACTCATGGATGAGAGGGGGTTGACTCGCCTCGCCGGCAGGCGTGAGGGCAGGGTTATCACCGCGGACGGTGTCGATGAGTTGAAGAATGCGATGGTCAAGGACAAGGTTGGATTGGCCATCTCCCGTATCGAATTACTGGCATACAAGACGACGTTTGATCCCGTCAAGGGACAGGGACTGCTGCCGGTGAATGTGTCTTTTTTCCCCAGGGAGCATTTCAGGGAAACCCTCCGGGTGATGAAACCCGCCTTTGAAGCGGGAATTGCGGTGAGCGATCTCGTGGCGATTGCCGGGGAACGTGGACAGCTTGGCGGTCTGACGGTTCCTGAGGGGAACATAGGCATGGCCACGGTCTGCAGTATCGTGATCAATGGTGTGTTGCTGAAAGCGGGTATTCCCATGGACTCAAAGTTCGCGGGGATACTCCAGATGAAGGGGAAAAAACCGCTCAGGTTTGTGGAACTGATCCACTATTCGGGCTCATCTCTGGATCCATCGGAAACCTTCATCCTGGCAAAGATGACCTCCGTGCGGAGTGTCCTGGCCAAAGGGGAGGGGAAAATTCTCGCGAATTTCAGGGATATCCCTGCGCCGTGCAGGCCCCTTGTCGAGGAGCTTGTAACAAAACTCGGGAGATTCAGGATAGGAGGCGTGCTTTCCGTGGGTGAGGTGAGTGAGCCGGTCTGTCAGGTGAATGTAGATATGAATAAGGTGGGAATGATCCTCACGGGGGGGCTCAATCCCGTTGCCTGTGTCCAGGAGGCGGGAATCCATGTGGAAAACAGAGGCATGGCCGCAGTGATGGATTATCGCGAACTCCGCAGGTTTTCTGAAATCTACCGTGGCAAACTTACGATATAGATCACCGCAGTGAAGAATGGTCACAGAAAACCCGTCGTCCCTCGTTGAGGCAGGGCGAGGCATGAAGCGTATCCCTGAAGGAGCGGGGTATCACGGGAAAGATATGGATTCCGGGTCAAAACCGGAATGATATTTCAAAGGGTATTTGTAATGAACAATACAGTGGAAGGAGAAGAAGTGAGATGAATCTCAGAAAGCCAAATTCAAATGAAGCGACAGGGACATTCAACCGTTCGCGAGACGTGGTGCAGATGTCCGGAATCTGTACCCGTTGTGTTGATGGATGCAGGGGAGGGTGTGAAATCTGGTTATCGTCATTCAGGGGGAGAGAGGTGCTCTATCCCATAGGCTTCGGAGAAATTACCGCCGGTGCCGATAAAAACTACCCTGTTGATTACTCCCATCTCAGCATCCAGGGCTATGCAGCGGGTGCGAAAGGATTTCCGGAAGGGATCGAGGCCGGTCCGGATACGGCCATCTTTCCTGTGGTGAATACGGAAACCGAATATGGGTGGAAGAAGAAGGTGAAGATGCATTTGCCCATGTTTACAGGCGCGCTGGGATCGACGGAGATCGCCCGCAGGAACTGGGAACATCTGGCGGCGGGTGCGGCTATTTCGGGTATCACCTTAGTGTGCGGTGAAAATGTCTGCGGGATTGATACGGGACTCGAGCTGGACAGTAAGAGAAAGGTGAAGAAATCCCCGGAAATGGATCGTCGAATCGAGACGTACAGACGCTATCATGAAGGGTATGGGGAAATCCTGGTTCAGATGAATGTTGAGGATACCCGTTTTGGTGTTGCCGAGTACGTCCTTGAGAAACATAAACTTGATACGATCGAGTTGAAATGGGGCCAGGGAGCCAAGTGCATCGGCGGGGAAATAAAGGTCGGTACGCTGGAGAGGGCGCTGGAGCTCAAGAGGAGAGGGTATATCGTGCTTCCCGATCCGACGTTGCCCGAGAACCAGGCGGCCTTCAAGGATGGAGCGCTCAAGGAATTCGAGAGACATTCCCGTGTCGGTTTCGTCACGGAGGAAGGATTCCTCAAGGAAATAGAACGCCTTCGAAAATTAGGTTTCAAGCGGATCACCCTGAAGACGGGAGCCTACTCACCTGTTGAACTTGCCATGGCCCTGCGGTTCGGAGCCGAAGCGAAACTGGACCTTCTTACGATAGACGGGGCGCCGGGAGGGACGGGTATGAGCCCGTGGCCGATGATGTGTGAGTGGGGTATTCCCACGTTCTACCTGCAGTGTCTCACGTATCAGTTCTGCGAGAAACTCGCAAAAAAGAAAATACGGATTCCCGATATTGCCATTGCCGGAGGGTTCTCATCCGAGGATGGGATATTCAAGGCCCTCGCCATGGGCAATCCCTATGTGAAGGCGGTTTGCATGGGGAGAGCTTTATTGATTCCCGGAATGGTGGGTAAGAATATCGGGGAATGGATTA
Organism: Deltaproteobacteria bacterium; assembly: GCA_016874835.1. GTDB lineage: Bacteria > Desulfobacterota > Syntrophia > Syntrophales > UBA2185 > VGTB01. Next base: position 10,189 of record VGTB01000058.1, read on the forward strand.
AGTCCAGAGATCTCCCGAAAACCGTCGCGAAATACGGGAATTCCGTTGAAGAGATTTTTGTCTGCTACGAAGAGCTGAAGAAAAAATACGGAAAGGAAATGAAGAACGTTCCTACCGGTGCGATCGGTATGTACACCTTCAGCCAGAAAATTAAGACAGGCCTGCAGCAGCTCATGGCGGGGAGCAGGAATTTCAGACTCTCAACCGTATCTCGTAAAGATATCATGTCCCTCACGGAGGAAGCAGCCCGGGTTTCAGGGGTGCCCTACGTGATGGATGCATACAGGAAAGAAGCGGAAAAGATTTTATCTTCGTAATCCATTTTCCCGAAAATTGAAGCCCCTTCACGGAGGGGATATCCGTGAAGGGGCTTCAGAGAACCACAGATCATGAAACGATCCTGTGCAACATCCGGGGAATACCCTCAGACGTCCTTACGTTTCAGCCATGCCTCCTGATACAACCTCCCGATGCAGGTAAACACGGCCAGGAAAAACAAGCCGAACATGAAGTTGGGAGACGTCCCCAGGAGCTCGTCCAACAGGTGCCCCGCATAGAGGAAGAGGAACGAGGAAATCACGATCGCAAACCCCCAGGCACTCAACATGAATACCGACCGGAAACTCTTCTGATGCGCTACCCTGCCTGCTGCTCTCATACCGCTTTCCTCCTTTCCCCCGCCAGGGGCATTGCTTCATTGCCGCACGCAACGAACCCGCCGGATATCCCTTAGCTCACAAGGGTCTTAATGGTGTTGATCACCGGAGCGGTGAACAGGGCAATGAGAATGGTGTACAGGGTGAATACCCCCATCAGCTCCCCGGTGTACATCTTCTGATACTTGTGCTTGAGGGAAATGATCGTCATCCCCCCCACAATCAAACAGCCCAGCTGGAAGTAGGGGAAATCGCTTACCCCCGTCATCTTGTACTCGGCAAATCCGAACGTCGCCGTCATGAGTACCACAAATACCGCCAGTCCTATTGTCTTGAGTGTCTTTTTCATGATCCGTGTCCTCCTTTGTGTGTTGTGTGTGACGTACGGTAATGAAATATTCATGCCAGCTTTCTCCGCGGCACGGTAATTGTTTTCAACATGCAGATTATCTTCGGGAATTTCTTCTCTCACGTGCCGGCAGGAAAAGGCCCTTACGCCTTTCCAATGAAACACATTGAAAGAAATGTTCAGCAGCATTGAATGAAATGAGAAATGCCCACAGGGCATTTGTGTATTTCAGAGAAGATATTTTTTTTCAGAGAAATACATGATATAGATATCATGTCATCCCGTATTCGTCTGTTTACTGCAATGCATGGTAACCGCAGGTTTTTTAAAGGAACGCAATAAAGCTCCCTAATAATTTCGGAGATCCACTATGAAAACAGAACTTACCTATGTGCTCATTACGCCATACAGTCTCATTAAATCACGGACAGGCAATATTATCGCGAGGCTCATGTCCTTCTCCGGCTGTGACCTTGTCGGCATCCGGATGATGCGGCCATCCGATGAGTTCGTAGATGAATACATCAAGCGTGTGAAAAGCCTGAGCATCAACCCGAAAGTAGAAAAAGCTCTTACCGATTATATCGATCAGAACCTCCGGCGCGAGAATATTCTCGGACAGCCCAACCGTTGCCTCTTCCTTCTCTTTGAAGGAAAAAATGCCGTGGAACGGATATACGAAGTGGTCGGCATGCTCACCACGGAGGCGGAATCGGAGGCGATCCGCGGAACAATTCGCGGAACATATTCCGATTACATCACCACTCCCGATGGAAGAGTTCGCTACTTCGAGCCGGCGGTGCTGGTGCCAACCAATCCGGCCTATGCAAGGGACAACCTGGAGTTATTTGCCACATCGGGATTTAATGACATCGGCATCTATGAGGAATGCGCCGAAGGAGAAACAACCCTTGTGATTCTGAAACCTGACAATTTCTTCAAACATTCCGTCCGGCCCGGAAACATGATCGACATGTTCTCGAAAACGGGACTTCGTATCGTAGGTGCCCGCCTTGTCCGGATGAGTGCCACCCAGGGTGTCGAATTCTATGGCTTACTGAAAGACGTTTTCAGGCAAAAGCTCAAGCGCTTACTCGCAGAAAGAATCAAAGAAGGCATCGGTAATCTCTTCACCTTCGAAATAACCGATGAAGAATACGATGCCATGGCCGAGGTGATTGCGGAAAGTAACGCATCGTACGAATTCTCGTTGATTGTGAAATACATGACGGGAATCGATCCGGAAATGGTATCACCGGACAACATGAATAAACCTGGTACGCACCGGTCTCTGGCACTACTTTATCGTGGGCCGAATGCAGTTGAGGAAATCCGCGAACGCCTCGGCGTCACCGACCCGGCAAAGGCAATGGCAGGGACAATCCGTTCGGATTTCGGGCAAAATATACTGCAGAATGCCGCTCACGCCTCCGATTCACTCGAGAATGCAATCCGCGAGCGAAAGATAATCGACCTGTATGACACTGCGGGGGATGAGTGTAATAAAATAATATTCAACTGGCTCAAAGGCTCTAAAAGGAGTTAATAGCCGAACCCGGACATATCCTTCCAGTTTCCCCGAAGCGTCTCGTAACGTAAGTCTCTTCTCAGCAGATCGACAAATTCATCGCGGGGAATCGAACGCGCCCCCATTCTTTCCATGTGAGCGGTATACACCTGACAGTCAAGGAATCTAAAGTTCAATGCCTTCAGCCTGTGCACCAGATTGATCAGCGCCGCCTTTGAGGCGTTATTCATGAGTGAAAACATTGATTCGCCGAAGAAGCACCTGCCGAGAGACACACCGTAGATTCCGCCGACGAGCTTATCTCCATACCAGGTCTCCGCGGAATGGGCGAATCCGAGCTGGTGGAGCGTGCAGTAAGCTTCCAGCATTTCATCCGTGATCCAGGTTCCCTTCTGCTTCCTCCGGGGTTTCCGACAGGAGTGAATGACTTCCACAAAACTGTGATCATAGGTGATGCTGAATATCTCCCGCCGCAATACTTTCTTCATGCTCCGGGAGACCCTCAGTTCATCCAGGAATAGCACAAAACGCGGGTCGGGAGACCACCAGCAGATAGGATCATTTTCCGAGTACCACGGGAAGATTCCCTGGCGATAGGCTTCCAGGAGCCTCGCAGGAGAAAGATCGCCACCTATGGCGAGTATTCCGCTATCCGATGCGAGATGTACGGGGGGAAATATGACGTCGTCTGTCAGCCGAAACACGAACATGATCCGGTTATCTTATTGACCGGAAACCCTCACGACTACGTCGTCATCCGTGACGTCCGCGAGAGCCTCCCCGCCCTTCTGCAGTTTTCCAAACAGTACCTCATCCACGAAAAACCGCTTTATCTTATCCTGGATCAGTCGGGCGACCTCTCTCGCCCCGAATTCCTGGGAATACCCCTCACGGGCGAGCCACTCATAACACCGCTCGCTTACCTGGAGGGTTACATTTTTTTCCCTCAACTGTACGGAAAACTCGCCGACGGCCTTTCGAACGATCATGAGTACAATCTCATGAGACAGACTGTTGAAATTTACGACGCCATCGAGGCGGTTCCTGAATTCGGGAGAAAAGATTTTTTCCAGCGCCGGAAAGACGGCATCGCGGTTGATTGGTTTCGCCTCGAATCCAATTGACTGCCTGCCGATTTCCCGGGCACCGGCGTTCGACGTCATGAGGACGATCACATTGCGGAAATCCGCTTTTCTTCCGTTGTTATCCGTCAACGTGGCATAGTCCATCACCTGAAGGAGGGTGTTGAAAATGTCGGCATGGGCCTTCTCAATTTCATCCAGAAGAAGTACCGAATGAGGATTCTTTCTGATCGCCTCGGTCAACAAGCCTCCCTCCTCATAACCCACATAGCCGGGAGGTGCCCCGACAAATTTTGCGACGGTATGCTTTTCCTGGTACTCGCTCATATCATACCGGAGAAGCGGTACACCCAGCGCTACCGCAAGCTGACGGGCGAGTTCCGTTTTGCCCACTCCTGTCGGGCCGACAAAGAGCAGTGAGGAAATCGGTTTTTGAGGTTCCCGGAATCCAACCCTTGATCGCTTTATGGCTTCCACCACAACCGCGATCGCCGCGTCCTGCCCGAAGATCGCGTTCTTCAGACTTATCTCCAGATCCATCAGTTTGTCCAACTCGGAG
>VGTB01000059.1 GCA_016874835.1 Deltaproteobacteria bacterium
CAATGATACAATATGAAATCTATCTTACACCATGGTGGATGGTACACACGGGGTGGACGACCGGTTGGGAACAGGGGAAGCGCGTATCAAACGTAACATAAGAATTGTCGTGGAATATGACGGAACATATTACCATGGGTGGCAGCGTCAGAGTGATAAGCCAACCATTCAGCAGATTCTTGAAGAAAGTATATGCACTATTACCAGGGAAACCGTCAGGGTCATCGGTTCGGGCAGAACGGATGCAGGCGTGCATGCCATGAACCAGGTGGCGAACTTTGTGACACACACGGCAATAAATGAGGAGAACCTCCTCAAAGGGATAAACAGCTTCCTGCCAAAGGACATAGTCATTAAGGAACTTGCGGAGGTGAGTGAGTCCTTTCATTCCCAGTACGACGTGAAAAGTAAGGTGTACTTATATCAGATATACAACGGACCGGTTCGACCCTCATTATACAGGAACTATGCGTGGTATATCCATGGTCTCCTCGATATACAAACGATGCAATCCGCCGCCAGTCTTTTTTTAGGGACACATGATTTTTCCTCGTTTTGTGCCGCTGATTGCAATCTCATCAACCATGTGAGAACGATCACAGACATTGATATCACGCAAAATAGTCGAGGAATGCTGAGAATTGTGATAGAGGCCAATGGGTTTCTGAGACATATGGTGAGGAATATAGTTGGCACGCTGGTGTATGTGGGGAAGGGGAAATTTTCTCCATCAGATGTGAATCATATTATAGAGGTGAAAGACAGAAGGCAGGCGGGTATTACCGCCCCGGCACATGGACTTTTCTTAAAGGAAGTGAAGTACTGATGAAAATCTTGATACTCGGGCACAAGGGGATGCTGGGCAGTGATCTTTTCCTGAGGCTTATTGCCTGTCATGATGTGGAGGGCAGGGATATTGATGATCTGGATATTTCTTCCGGGGATGACTGCAGAGATGTCATTTTGGAAATTGAGCCGGATGTTGTGGTGAACGCAGCCGCCTATACGGACGTTGATGGCTGCGAGATTGACAGGGAAAGATGCTTCTCTGTGAATGCGGAAGGGGTGAAAAATATTGCTCTTGCCTGCAGAGACCAAGGAATTAGAATCGTTCACTTCAGCACCGATTACGTATTCGATGGAAATAAGGGGACCCCTTACAGGGAAAATGATGAGTGCAACCCCATTAATGTGTATGGTCAGTCCAAGCGTATGGGGGAGCTCTATTTACAGGAATTTTCAAATAACTTTATCCTCATTCGGTCGGCATGGCTCTATGGAAGAAACGGGAAAAACTTCGTGAGATCCATCATCGAAAAGGCCAGGACAGAGGACACTCTTGAGGTCGTTAACGATCAGAGGGGATCACCCACCTTCACGTGGGACCTAGCAGCTGCGGTGCAACTGTTGATCGAAAGTCAGCATTCCGGAATTTTTCACGTCACAAACAGAGGGAATTGCAGCTGGTATGAATTCGCATTGAAAATAGTGCAGGTCGCCGGTATCGAGGCATTTGTGAAACCTATAAAATCGAGTGAATTGAAAAGAAAAGCCAATCGGCCACACTACAGTGTTCTCAGTAGTCGCCGGTTTTTCGAAGCCACAGGGAAAACCATGCGTTTCTGGCAGGTTGCCCTGGATGATTTTATCGGCAGGACGGGATACTGAATTACTGTTTCCAGGCATTCATTCTCAGTAAATCATCTTGACACACAATAGTGGTTTCAGTATATTACCTCACGTTTCCTTCCTCATTTCGGTGATTCATTATGTTGTGGAACCGCAATGTGGGTTATCCTGCAGCGTGTTTCGATCAGATAAAGGGAAGTTCTAATTTTTCTCTCAACGAACAAAAAAACTAATGGATGAATAGTATGAAGAAATCGTTTTTCATTATTCCGGTCATAAGCATACTCCTCGTAATTTTATGTATATCTGTTCATGCCCAGGACAAGGTTCGGGTAACCGGGATGGCAACCATACACGGGGGAGCGGTTGATATTGCCAGGGACAAGGCGATTGACAACGCCCAGCGTAATGCCGTTGAGGAGAAAGTGGGAGTCATGATCACCAGTTTCTCTGAAGTGGAAAATTTTCAGGTAAAAATGGATCAGATCCTTTCGGAATCGAAGGGTTTTATAAATACCTACAGGGTGCTCTCTGAAGGCAGAGAAGGGGATACGTATAAAGTGACCATTGAAGCCGATGTGGGAATGGGGAGATTGAAGGAGCGTATGGAAGCGATCGCTCTCATCATGGCAAGAAAGTCAAAGCCGCGTCTCATGCTCATATTCAGTGACAACGCACAGAAGGACGCGATTGCTGAAGCAGCAATGGCAAGGTATTTTATTGCTCAGGGCTTTACTCTTGTCGACGCTCATCTGGTGAAAAAATCAAAAGATGCAGAGGCCTTGAAGAGCCTGGTGAATGATCGTCAGGAAGCAGCCAGGCTGGCCCGCAGCCATGGCGCGGAGGTGGTGATTCTCGGTAAAGTTGAGACCACGAGCAGATCATTCAAGATGGGTGATATTGAAGTGTCTTCCCATGAGGTGACCGCATCCGGTAAGGTGGTAAATAGTGATACGGGAGAGATTATTGCCACGGACAGCAGATCCAAAAAGGGCGAGGTGAAAATTACCACTGAAGAGGTTGCCAGAGACCTGGCGAGGCAAATGAAGGATGAGATCATTGAGAGGTGGTCTTCGGAATTGACGAATGTCGCGACGGTTAAATTGATCGTGTCCGGCCTGCGCACCTACAGGGATCTGTCTCGCTTTAAAGAGTTGTTGACCACGAGTATAAAGGGCTTCAAGCAGATGCATCAGCGCTCATTTTCCCACGGAGAGGTTGAACTGGATATGGAAATCAGGGGGAATACGCAGGGCGTGGCGGATGATCTGGAGACAATTAGTCTCAACGGGAGAAAAATTCAGATTCGGGAGATTACCCACAATAAAATTGAAGCGAAATTGCAACCATGAGGGACTATTGAGAACAGGCTTTGTAAGCGATCATAAAAAAAGTATAACAATTTAAAAATAATGGAGGCCGTGATGAAGTTGCTCAATATTCGAAAGATACTCGCCGTTCTATTCACTCTTGCGATGATAGCCGGTTGTGCGGTGAGCGAGAGTTACAAAACGGGGATGGATCTGAGTAAAGAAAATCGGTGGGATGAGGCGATCGGCTGGTTCGAGAAAGCGGTGCAGGAGAGCCCGGATAATCAGGAATATAAGGAAGCCCTGCTGAAGGCCAAACAGGAAGCGGCGAAATTACACTATGAAAAAGCCAAATCGTTGCTGGCGTCTGCTTCTGAAAGCATACCATCCCTTGAACTGGTCGCGAAAGAGAGCACTCTTGCGTTCAATATGGATCCCTCGAATGGGGAGATTAAACGCTTTAATGATGGCGTCAAGGAGAAAATCGGCAAGCTCGGCAGCACCGTGAAGTCACTCTATGCTCAGGCGGATGCAGACATGCAGAAAGAGGACTGGGTATCTGCCCTGGAGAAATTGAAACAGGTCAATAAACTGTTCCCCAATTATGAGGATACGGGAGCAAAGCTCGCGAAAATCGAGCAGGAAGGAACCAAATTATTTTACCAGCAGGGTATCAATCTGGGGAAACAGGAAGACTGGAAAATGGCGGCCCAGGCATTCAAGGCCGCTATGGACATCAATCCCGGTTATTACGATGTGGCCAAGCTGTATGAGGATGCCAAATCCAAAGATAATGCCGCTTACTTCATTGCCGGTGGTGACAAGGCGGCACGTGCCCAGAACTGGGAAAAGGCGATTTTCATGTATGAAAAGGCAGCTGATTATCAACCGGATAATCAGCAACTGATTAAAAGCATAGACGACTTGAAGCAGAAGGTGGGAAAGATCTACTTCGACGAGTCGGCAAAGCTGGTAAATCAGGGTAAATTTTATCCTGCACTGAAAAAGGCAGAACTTGTAAAGTCCTACACACCTTCCATACTGGGAGACCCTGTGTATAAGGAATTCGTGAGTAAATTCTGTGCAAAATTGATGGAGAGAGCCGACAAATACTATGAACGTGAGATGTGGGGTAACGCCTTGATATGGTACCAGAAGGTGGAGCAGCTAAATCCCAACTATCCGGAGTTATTTCAGAAGATGCTGGATGTCAGAGATCACATAAACAAGCGGATAAAGAAATCCATCGCTGTCTTTGACTTCGGAAGCCCTTCGAATAACAAGGATGCAGGGAAGATAGCGGCAAATAAACTGATTACCTATCTCCATAAGAATGCCAGCGGTGATATCCGGATCATAGAAAGGGAAAACCTCCAGTCCATACTGAGGGAGATGCAGTTGGGACAGACCGGTCTTGTGGATGTCAAATCGGCCCAGACCGTAGGCAAGATGAGGGGCATTGACACATTCATCATGGGGGATGTCCTCAGCTTCACTTCCAAAACAACGGACAGCCCGAGTACCAGCCAGGTGAAAGTACTTGTGGATGAAGAAGATGTCCGTAATCCTGAGTTTTCGGACTGGTTGATCATGCATCCGAAACCGACGGTGGAGGATATGAAAACCGCCCCTCCGAGAACGATGAAAAAGAGGAATTACCAGTTTATTTCATACCGGCAGGGGGTTGCCAAGATAAGTGCCTTGATCGAAGTTTCTTACAAGCTTGTAGATACATCAACAGGGGAAAACATTTTTAACAACACCATATCGGGGAAGATGATAAAGGAAGACAAATACCAGGATGCGGTAGCCGCAGCGAATATTCCTCATGATCCCCTGGAACTTCCCACTGAAGTGGAAGTACTGGATGAGTTGACAAATGAAAAAATTTCCGAAATGGGGCAAAGTGTTCTCAAACAGTTTCAGAGTCTTGAAGTGGAATATTTCAACCAGGGTGAGCAACAGAGATTGAAACGCCGGAATTATGATCTGGCAATCGAGAGGTATACGGATGCCATATTTGATGAAAAGACAAAGAGCATCTCTACCCCGATTTCACAGAAGTCCATGGAGTTTATTGATAAACTGATACAAAACAAATAGGTTTTCAGTGGTAAGTCCGGTCCCTCCTGGGACCGGACTTACCGTTTGGAGGGTAGAGATGGCGAAAAAGGTCATGTATTGTGTGTGTATTCTTCTTCTGATGATGACCATTTGCAGTCCCACAATGAGAGTCGCTCACGCTTCTCCTCAGGTCAAAATATCCGTCTTCAATTTCGGCGCGGTAAATCTGGAGGCCTCGGGATATAATACGACGGTTACCAATATGCTCATGAATTCTCTGGGCGCGGAGCCTTCCTACGCGTTGCTTGATCGGAAGGAACTCGAGGCATTTCTAAGTCTCAACGACCTCCAGCAAAACGATAATCTGGAAAACGTTGTCAATATCGGTACGCGCCTGGGTCTTAATGTGATCGTTGTCGGCAGTGTGGAGAAAAAAGGATCAATCATCGCGGTGAACTGTAAAGTGGTCAGTATCGAACAGAAAAGGCCCATTCTCAATACGCAGGTCAGATCCCTTGGTGATGCCGGACTCATGGGTGAGGGCAGAAAACTCCATACACGCATCACTGCTGCCATTTCGAGTCAGGCCATGAAACAGGAAGAAAAGCCGTCAATGCTGGGGCCTGTGAATGTACAGAAGCGATCGGGAAACAAGCGCGTCCATTTATCCTGGGAAAACCCGCCCAGCATGGATGCGGCAGGATATGAGGTATTTCGCAGCAATGCCGAATCGGGACCATACGCCAAGGTTGCTCAGGTCAGCCGCCCCGAGTATTTAGATCAGGGACTGGAAAGAAATACCACGTACTTTTATAAGATAAGGGCTTTTAACAGCAGGGGGGGGCACAGCGATTATTCCTCGGTCATTTCCGCCGAGACAGCGTTGACGCCCAATCCGCCTGTTATTTTGAGAGCGGAAGGTCATGTGAAAAGTATTCAGCTTACCTGGTCTCCCAGCCCCATTGCCAGCGAAGATCCTTTAAAATTAGTAGGGTACAAACTGTATCGGGCCAAGGCGCAGGATGGTCCTTACAAGGAGGTTACCAATATCCTCGGAAAGGATTTAGGTATTGGCGTCGATGCGTCGACCACCCTTGATAAGTTATTTAAAGTGACTTACACGGATAAGGATATTGCCGATGGTGAGGATTATCACTACAGGTTGACTGCCTACAATGAGAAAAATCTGGAGAGTGAATTTTCTTCGTGTATAAAAGGTACGACCATCCCCGTCGTGGGTCACCTTTCTGCCCAGGGGGATATCATCCGGGAGGTCAGACTGTCATGGACTCCCATCGATTCGTCATTCATCAGGGGGTACTTCATTTACCGAGGTACGTCGGAAACGGGAGATTTTACCAAGATAAAGAAAGTTGACGCTTCGGATACGGGAGAGGGAAAACAGCTCCAATATACCGACAAGGAAGGCCTCGGAGATAAAACCCGCTATTATTATCGGGTGACCGCTTTCGAGGAAGTTGATATGGAGACGTCGCCGTCGGTGACGGTTTCGGCGGTGACGAGGGGTAAACCGCCTGTACCTCAGGGGTTGAAGGCGCAGAGTGGTCTGGTGAAGAAAGTGGATATCACGTGGACGGTGAGCCCGCAGGAAGAGGTGACAGGATATAATGTTTACTGGTCAAGAGAGAAAGTAGGTAAATACGAACTGCTGAAACGGCTTGACTCGAGGACTGCCGAGAGCGTTACCCATAGGGGCGGCTATGAAAAACTCTTGGATAATACGACGTATTATTACACGATAACTGCCTTTAATAAAGTTGATGTGGAAAGTGATTTGTCCGAAACGATTTCGGCAACAACGAAAGCACGGCCTTCGCAACCTTTCGGACTGAAAGGTGAGGCCTTTAAGGTGAAAGAAGTGCCCCTTGCGTGGAATGCAAACCCGGAGAAAGATGTTACTGTGTACCATGTATACAGGGCCTCAGATGTTGATCGTGAATTCTCTAGGGTTGAAAAAGTCAAAGGTCAGACCAGTTACGTCGATAAAGATCTCAAGGATGGGCATGCGTACAGATACAGGATCCAGGCAGAGGACAAAGATGAGTTGCTCAGTGATTTTTCTGAAATCGTCAGTCTCCAGACAAAGCCGAAACCTAAAAAGCCCGCAGGACTGGTTGGTGATTTCCGCGATGGGAAGGCGGAGCTGAGCTGGAAGTCCGGGAGCGAGCCTGATATTTCCCACTACGTCGTGTACGAAAAGCGTTTTTTCGGTTTAGAAAAAATTGATACGGTGAAAACGACTCAATTCAGTGAGGCCGGTCCGGTGAAGGGAAAAACGAAGAAGTATGCGGTGACTGCCGTAGATAAGGATGGTTTGGAGAGCGAACCGAGTGAGGAAATCGCGATCAGTGGAAGATAAGAAAGGGTTCTGTTGGATTCTTTATATGAGAGAGTTTCATTATTCATCTATATGGAATCATTCGCCTTTCATGGAGAAGATGAGGAGGGTGTGAGTATGTCAACGAGGCGGTTATTGCGGTCAGGGAGCGTGGTAAAATCAGGAAGAGCAAATGTATTGAAACGAGCCTTAACGTTCTTGATAATCATCACGTTCATGTTTGTCTGTATCCCGTCTTTTGCAAGCGAAATTATGAAATATCAGGTTGTGGCCGGCAGTGACGACAAAGCGTACCTTGTGGATACAACAACCGGGGCCGTATGGGTGTTGACCTATCGAACTCTTGCCACGGGTCGCGAGCCTATTGCCATACCCTATAAATTCATAAAGATATCACCGAAGAATCAGAAGGAATTCATTGTCGAAAATGTTCAGGGCGCCTCGATTCCGCCGGGAGATAAGCAGTAGCATTATACTCCGGCGGATTCAAAATGTCAGCGTTCCTGTGTTACAGAGTAGTGCCTGCGTGGAGGGTAAACTGGTTCTCCCCGAAGCTTTGGGGATGAGCAGAGCATAAGGGATTTTCCTCCATAGATCAGGAAGTGTCCGGGTGAGTTCCCGAATGTTCGATCAGGTAAAGGTAGCGCAAGGGAGGCCTCTCATGGAGAAAGGGTTCAAAAAAGCAGCGTTTATCATTGTAGGTTTATCATTTCTTCTCATGATGCAGGGCTGTGTGGTAGCGACAAAAGAGACAGTCATTGCTCCCCAGATAAAGGATCTCCAGGAGGTATTTAAGGGAATCTATAAGATCGATCCTTACATGGAGAAACACGTGCCCAAGACGATCGCGGTACTTCCGTTTTATAATCAGGCGAAAAGTCAGGAAGGTTCCGAAGCGGTTCGTAAAGGGTTTTACAACCATTTCAGTTCCCTGCCTTATAAGGATATGGAACTGTATCGCGTGGATGCCCAGTTGCGAAAGGCAGGGTTGACGGAACCTGAAGTGATCCATAAGAAATCGCCTCAGGACCTGGGTAAAATCCTTGGTGTGGACGCCGTCGTGTATGGTGAGATTTCCAATTTTGATAAGCTGTTTGCCGTGATCTATTCCCAGGTAGCAGTCGGCGCCGAGATCAAGATGTATGATGCAAAGACGGGGAATTTTCTCTGGAGCGGCAAGCATACGGTGAGGATCCATGAAGGCGGACTTTCTACCACACCTATCGGATTGATTGCAACGGTGGTCGCTACGGCGATGAACGTCAGAGATATTCAGCTTCTCAGAGCCTGTGATGATCTGTTCCGGGATATGGTGAAAACAATACCTGTACCGGCTATTGCGGAAGCAATGAGACCTCCCGTAATTACCCTCCTCACCCAGGATTCCAAGAACCTTCCGAAGAAAGCGGGCGATGAGATCAGGGTTGTTATTCAGGGTACTCCCAAAATGCAGGCCTATTTTGATATCGGTGAATTTAAGAAGAATATAGACATGCAGGAGGTTGAGGGAGGTTACCTGGGAGTCTATAAGGCATTACCCGGTGATAACGTGGCCAACGCGGTGATTACAGGTTACCTCAGGGATGATTCAGGGAACACTGCCCAGTGGGTCGATGCATTGGGTGCCGTTACCCTGGATACCACACCCCCCGAGAAGGTAAAGAGTGTGAGGACGGTGGGTCGGAATTCCCTCGTTCTCCTGAACTGGGAAAAGTCATCCGTGACGGATCTGGCGGGGTATCATGTTTACCGCAGCGAGAGCCCTCTGAGCGGTTTTCAGCAAGTCGTGAAAACGGAATTGAATGAATATCGTGACGAGAAACTGATAAATGCGAAGAAGTATTACTATCTTGTTACTGCCTTTGACAGGGCCGGTAACGAGAGTGAGAAATCGGAAACCATGATGGGAATGCCGGTGGCTCCGGGACCGACACCTGTGGCGGGGAACATCGAATCCGACACGACATGGTATTCTGGTGCCAGTCCGTATATCATCGAGTCGGCAGTGGTCGTGAGGGATAAGGCACTACTCACGATAGAACCGGGTACTGAGGTTCGCTCCAATGGAGGCGCCCTGGTCATTGAGGGACGTATTAACGCCCGGGGGGATGAAGAGCGTATTATCGTATTTGATGTGGCAGGAGGTGGAAAATCCTGGGATGGCATTATCTTCAGCAATGTGAAGGAAAAGGAAAATATTCTCAAGTACTGTCGCGTCAGGAATGCGGCGACCGGAATCACATGCCGGGCGTCCTCACCCCGTATCGATGCCTGCGAGTTGCTGGACAATGCGAACGCTGCAAGAATATCGGGTGCGTTTTCAAAACCCCAGATGGTGATCAATACGATTCATAAAAACAGAGAGGCCTCGGTTATCATAGAAGACGGGGCGCAGCCGAAACTGGAAGGAAACATCATTCAGGATAATATGAAGGAAGGCATTTTCGTTCAAGCCGCTGCCCCTTTCATTATGCATAACAGAATCACCCGTAACCAGGGATCGGGCCTTGTGGTGAAGAACAGCCAGGTATCCGTTACGGAGAATAACATCGTTGACAACAAACCTTTTGACATGGTTGCCGATCTCACAGGAGAGTCCGTGAGTGCCGTGGGCAACTGGTGGGGTTCCGTAAGGGGGCTCGAAATCCTGGCAAGAATACAGGGCAGGATCAACATCAAGACGGTATTGAACGCCCCCTATCCTGAGGGGAAACCGGTTGAACTTCCAATACTTACCCAGGTTCTGGGAGGGCCGGTCAAATCGGATGCGTTTCTGATCCTCTCACACAGTCCCTACCGCGTCTCGAAGGATGTGGTTGTCGACAACGGTGCGACCCTCTACGTTGAGCCCGGGGTCGTTATACAGTATGATCAGAATACGTCCATCATCGTGGAAGATGGTGGTGTTGTGGCCAAGGGAACAAGGGAGCAACCGATTGTGTTTACCGCTTCCGGCGCTTCTCCCTCCCCCGGTTTTTATGTGAATGCCGTGCGACTTGGGAAATCCACAAAGGTAAACAGTGCGTTTGCGTATTGTGTGGTTAAGTACGCCACCACGGCCTTCGACATATACTATGGTACGCCGGAGATATATTCCTGCAGCATTTCCCACAACTCACAAAGCGGTATTTTCTGTCGCAATGACGCTGCACCGAAAATCTCTTTCAATACATTTGCCAGTAATCTGGGAGAAGGTGCAATAAAATGTGTGGGCATGTCGAAACCTGTCATCAATAATAATAATTTCATAGAAAATCCGGTTGCCATCCAGACGTTTTCTTCGATATACATCGATGCAAGAAACAACTGGTGGGGATCTGCCCCTCCCGATCACAATTTGATCTGGGGAGATCTGGAAAAAAATATTAATATCAAGCCTTGGCTGGAATCCCCTGAAATCAAGGCATTTACAGAAAAGAAGTGAGGTGATTTCTTCATTGAAACCTTTACGGCATTCTGCTATTTTTAGATGGATGCAAACGTATTGGAGTAGAATTTCAATCAAATAATGGAGGTCGTTATTGGAAGTTCATCGTGGGCGAACTTCCGGAACAATGAGCAAGGAGGATTTTATGATGTCGAAACGAATGGTGGTTTTAGGAGTCATCGTGGGTATGTTGCTCCTCTTTTCGGGAATCGGTTTGTGCCAGGAGAAGGTAAGTGGCTCCGAGTGGACTCAGATCGTCGAACAGATAGGTGAAAAAGGGAAGATCAACTGGTCGGAAGGGTATATCGAAGCTGTAGGAATCGGTGCTCCTCCGGAAAGATATTTTGGAAAGCCGCAGGCCCGTCCCATGGCCTTGAGAGCAGCCAAGGTTGATGCCTATCGCAACTTGCTGGAGGCGACGAAGGGTGTTCGTGTTGATTCAACGACGGTGGTCAAGGATTTTACCGTTGACAGTGATGTGATCAACGCCCAGGTAGAAGGTGTCGTGAAAGGCGCAAAGGTTATGAATCAGGAATACCTGTCCGATGGAACGGTAGAAGTAACATTAAGAATGCCCCTGGCGGGTTCATTCTCACAGATAATCATTCCCAAGGCCCTTGAGAAGAAACCGGAAGAAACACCACCGGCAGTACCTGCACCGACGGGTGTGGTCTACACAGGAATGGTGGTTGATGCCCGCGGTCTCCAGGCTCGACCGGCAATGTCCCCCAAGATTCTTGATGAAAATGGAAAGGAAGTTTATGGTTCCGTGAATGTTGACAGGGAATATGCGGTTCAGCAGGGGATGAGCGGTTATGCAAGGGATCTCACGGCAGCCCAGAGCAATCAGAGGGTAACGAACAATCCTGTCAGTGTGAAGGGGATAAAAACAGAAGGTCCCGGTCGTTCCGACATCATCATCAGCAACGCCGATGCGGAAAAGATCAGAGGTGCTGCTGATAATCTGAGCTTTTTGAAGAAGTGCCGGGTCATGATTGTGCTGGATTGATCCGAGCAAATAACTTCAGTTTTTTCTGACCGCAGTTGCCGGGAAAAGTAGCTGCGGTCTTTTCATATTATAGAGGCGTGATACCCTGCCTCGTTTTTTAGAGGTGTTCGATCGTGGCCGGACGTATTGTTATTCTGCCGGATGATCTGACGGGGAAAATAGCTGCTGGTGAAGTTATTGAGCGACCTGCCTCAATTGTGAAGGAGCTCATGGAAAACGCACTGGATGCCGGTGCTTCGGACATTGTGGTAGAGCTGGAAAAGGGAGGCTGCGGGTCGATCAGGGTTGTCGATAATGGTGAGGGTATTGAAGCCCCCGACGTTCCCCTGGCGTTTGAGCGCTTTGCCACCAGCAAGATATACCGGTTCGATGATATTTACAGGGTGAGGTCCTATGGGTTCAGGGGAGAGGCTCTGCCCAGTATTGCCGCGGTTTCCCGAATTGAGATGATTACCCGGAAGGGTGACGCGCTGGCGGGCACCAGGATAATTGTCGAGGCGGGGAAAATCGTGTCTGTCATTGAAACGGGATGCCCCGTCGGCACTTCCGTCACGGTAAATCATATCTTTGATGCAGTCCCCGTTCGCAAAAAATTTCTCAAAGCGAATGCAACAGAGCAGGGATACTGTTTGGATGTAATAACGAGGATGGCCCTTTCTCATTCAGGCGTGAGAATCAAAGTAACCGCGGGTAGCCGGGAGCTTTTAAACATACCGGCCGCTGGTGATATGTCTGAACGAATAAAACTCGTGATGGGTAAAGATGCCTTGGATCACATGGTTCATGTGCGGGGTGAAAAGGAATTCGTGAAGGTCCAGGGATTCGTATCAAGGCCCGAGCACACGCGAGCGAGTACAAAGCAATTATACTGCTATGTGAACAGGAGATTTGTAAGGGACTATCTCCTGAATCATGCCGTGATGACGGCATACAGACAACTGATTGAGGCAAAGAGATATCCATCAGCAGTTCTCTTTGTGGACCTCCCCTCCGAACACGTCGATGTGAATGTCCACCCGGCAAAAATGGAGGTTCGGTTCAGGAATCCCAGGGAGATATATGAACTCCTGGTCGAGGCTATCGTCGCTTCACTGAGCAAAATTTCATCTCTCCCGGGAGTATCCGGGGGTGCTGTGCCGCACTATGGAGATCCCCGTAAAGCCGTTCAGGATTATGGTACGCGTGTTCATGAGGCATTAAGAAGATACACTGTTTCCTCAGGGCCTGGGAAACTTTCTTTCGTCGATGTCAGGGGAAGGAGGGACTCTCTTCCTGAAAATGAGAGGGTAAAGGCGGAGGTAGAGAGCATTCACAGGATTCAGCAGGTTCCGGATATTGACAAAGGGGGAGAGGACATATGGGGAAAGGCTGAAATCCTCTTTGCCGATCTTGAGTATGTGGGGCAGATTGCCGGAACATACCTTGTTTTCTCCGCTCACGAGAGATTGATTCTTGTAGATCAGCATGCGGCTCATGAGAGGGTACTCTATGAAAGACTCAGAAGGGAATCATTGGAGCGGAGCGAGGGGATCATCAGCCAACGTCTGTTGATTCCTGAGGTGGTGCATCTCTCCCCCGGCCAGCGGGCTTCCCTGATGGGGAGTGCCGTTCACCTTGCAGAGACCGGGATAGAGTTAGAATCCTTCGGCGGCGATGCGGTGGTGTTGAAATCCGTACCCGCTATGGTGTCTCATGTCGAACCCGGTGCGTTGATTTACGAGATACTCGACCTTTGTGCAAAAACAGAACGGCCACTTTCCCGTGAGATGATGAAGCAGAAAATCCTCACCCTCGTGGCGTGTAAGGCAGCGATAAAGGCCAATCATGTACTCTCGGTGTCGGAAGTGAGGGAACTCTGTAGAGACCTGGATGCCACTCCTTTTTCATCCACATGTCCCCACGGGAGGCCGGTGAGTGTTTCTTTCAGTCTGAGGGAAGTGGAACGAATGTTTAAGAGAAGGTAGAACGCTGTTCTTATAATATGTATTCAAGTCAAAAACCGCGCCTGATAGTTATTGTGGGTCCCACGGGAGTAGGCAAAACGGAGATGGCTGTCGAGCTTGCCCGTGAGCGGAATGGTGAGATTATCAGTGCCGATTCGATGCAGGTCTACAAGTTCATGGATATCGGTACGGCGAAACCCACGGCCAGCCAGAGGCAACAGGTCAGGCATCATCTCATTGATGTGGTGAATCCGGATGAATATTTCAATGCAGCCATGTTCAGAGAAATGGCTGCCGGGGTCATCTCAACGCTCGTGAATCATCAAAAAACCGTGTTCGTGGTTGGTGGTACCGGACTCTATATAAAAGCCTTGCTGGGAGGACTGTTTGCGGGTCCCGGTGGTAACGAAAGCATCAGGGCATTCTACAGGCTGGAACTCAAAAGGTTCGGGAAGGCGTATCTTTATGAGAAGCTGAGGAAAAAGGATGAGCAGGCCGCAGCCCGGATCGACAGGAACGACGCGGTGAGGATCATCAGAGCCCT
>VGTB01000060.1 GCA_016874835.1 Deltaproteobacteria bacterium
CGGGTCTGTTTCCTCAAGGGTCTCGGCGGCGGTTTCCACATCCAGAGCCTTAAATATGACGGTTCTCCTGTGAATGTCCAGATCCTCTATGATATCGGCAAGATCCGCAGGACGCAGCATGGCAAGCCGGCTCTGGGATATATTCAAGCGCAGGAGATCGGGTGAAGCAAGGGGTTGCACAAACTTCCACGGGATAAATTGATCGGGCGGAACATAATCAAAGAATCCGCGTGAAATGACATCCATGAGCTTTTCCAGTCCCACCCGCCGCATGAGACCGCGAAAACCGACATCAACATGCACCACATGGAGGCTGTTACGGGCTTTCAGGAATTGAAGGTCATTCACCCTGCGTACCTTCGCCCCGTTCGTGTCGACAATCTGCTTGTCCAGAAAAGCATCTTTAAGGAGAAGTTCACCCTCCTGCAGAACAGGTTCGTGATAATCTTCCAATGTCTGGCGGCTTGCCACAAACCTCTCACCCGTTTCAGTAACCTCCTGCCAGGCGAGAAGTGATTGTTTCTTTTCCCTCCCTGTCTTGAGAAGAAGATAGGTAACCACAGGGTAAGGTTCAGCAACTCTGGCGACCAGGTCCAAAATCCTGCCGACCGGTCTGCCTTCACTATCAATAACCTTTTCCTTTAATATCTTACTTAAAAATAAAAAAACCTGTGGCTCGGAATTCACTACCATATAAAACACCTCCAGGCTGCTCGTCTATAGCATTAATGGAATTTTTAAAAAAGCTTTTTTTATCTTTCTTTCTATGATATGCTGCCCGACAATAAAGAAGACAGAATCCTTATGTATAAAAGATTCCCTTTTAATTTGATCCTGAGAGATTGAGAAAGGACATGAAAGAGAAACCGAACATTTAGCCTGATCGAGCCTTCTCATCCGTGTGGGAAGGCTTTTTTGTGAGTATGACTTTTCAAGGTGGTGCGAGACAATGAAGCAGAAAAAAATAGTCATGGATGCAGAAGCTCTCGACAGATCTCTCACGCGAATCGCATATGAAATTCTTGAAAGAAACAAGGGGTCAAAGGAACTGTGTCTCGTGGGAATCAGAACCGGGGGCGTTTTTCTGGCGGAGAGGCTGCGCAAGAAGATTTCCAGAATAGAAGGAGCTGATGTACCGGTCGGCATCCTGGACATCACGCTGTACCGGGACGATTTACGCATCACTAATAGAAAACCCAAACTCGGGAGGACGGATATACCCTTTTCCTTGGATAACAAAAAGGTCATCCTCGTCGACGATGTTCTCTTCACGGGGAGAACCATTCGGGCGGCAATGGATGCACTCATCGACTTCGGCAGACCAAAACTTATCCAGTTAGCGGTACTTGTGGACAGAGGTCATCGTGAACTCCCCATAAGGGCGGATTTTGTCGGGAAGAATCTCCCCTCTTCAGCCTGGGAAGACATTGTGGTGAACCTCACGGAAAAAGATGGAATCGACGAAGTTCTCATCCAGGACAGCAACCGTTGATCGGGCGATGGTGATCATATTCAACAATCAATGTTCTTCTCATGATTCGTGCGAGGTTCCCTCATGAAATTAACAAAAAAAGATATCCTGGGCATCAAGGACATTTCAGTCGAAGAAATCAAGCTCATCCTTGACACTGCCGAATCTTTCATTGAGGTATCCACAAGGGAGATAAAAAAAGTTCCGACCCTCCGGGGGAAAACCATCATAAACCTGTTCTTCGAAGCCAGCACCAGGACAAGAACTTCTTTCGAAATCGCCGGCAAAAGGCTGAGTGCCGATACAATCAACATCTCCGCCTCAACGAGCAGCGTGGTAAAGGGAGAGACGCTTATAGACACCGCACGCAACATCGAGGCGATGAACCCGGATGCGATCGTTATCCGTCACAGTGCCGCGGGAGCTCCCCATCTTTTGGCCAGAATGGTGAAACAGTCGATCATTAATGCCGGCGACGGTGCTCACGAACACCCCACACAGGCATTACTGGACATGATGACGATACGGGAGAAAAAAGGAAGAATTGCGGGCCTCGCGGTAGCAATCGTGGGAGACATTGCCCACAGCCGGGTCGCCCGTTCCAATATCTACGGCCTCACCAAAATGGGAGCCCGTGTCATTGTGGCAGGTCCTGCAATGATGATTCCCCGGGATATTGAACGTATGGGAGTTTCCGTGTACCACAAACTGGAAGATGCGATAAAGGACGTCGATATCATTATGATGTTAAGGATCCAGATGGAGAGACAACAACAGAAAATCTTCCCCTCGTTAAGGGAATACTCAAATTATTTCTGTCTGAACAGAAATAATATCACCCTTGCGAAAGATGACGTACTGGTGATGCATCCCGGGCCGATAAACAGGGGAATAGAAATATCCCCTGACATTGCAGATGGTCCCTATTCCGTGATTCTCGACCAGGTGACAAACGGGGTTGCGGTGCGCATGGCATTGCTTTACCTGCTCATAGGCGGCAAATCATGACAACTTTCACAAACACCCCCCTTCCCACTCAGGGGGGCTTCATGCTCCGCATAGTTCAGGACCCCTTATTTATCGGCGAGGATGCTCGTGTGTCTTATCCTGCTCTTTTTATGGAACCGTCCATTTTCAAGCCATTTTACAACTTGTTACAAAGAGGTAGATCATGAAACTACTGCTCAAGGGAGGCAGGGTAATTGACCCGTCTCAAGATCTGGACGCAAAGATGGATATCCTGATTGCACATGGAAAAATCCTCGAAGTCGGAAGGAAAATTCACAAGCACGGAGCGAATTTCCGGAAACAGACAGAGACTGATATTACCGTCATCAACCTCGGCGGTATGGTCGTAGTCCCCGGACTGATCGACATGCACACCCATCTGCGGGAACCAGGCTTTGAATACAGAGAAACAATCCGGACGGGAAGTGAAGCAGCATCTTTTGGTGGATTTACATCAGTTGCCTGCATGCCCAATACCATGCCTGCCAACGATAACCGTTCCGTGACTGAATATATCGTGAGAAAGGCGGCAGCGTGTAATATCGTCAATGTCTATCCCATTGCATCGATTACCATGGGCTCTGAAGGAAACGTCATGACAGAATTCAGAGATTTGAGGGATGCCGGTGCCGTTGCGTTCTCGGACGACGGGAAGCCCGTCAACAACAGTGCTCTGATGAGAAGGGCGCTTGAGTATGCATCTTCACTCGGCCTGCCCATCATTTCCCACTGCGAAGACCTCTCCCTCTCTGCCGGTGGCTCAATGAATGAAGGGTTCGTATCAACCGAACTCGGCCTCCAGGGAATTCCCGCCATAGCGGAAGAGGCATTCATTGCGAGAGATATCATTATTGCGGAATATACGGGAGCTCTGCTTCACATTGCCCATGTGAGCACCGCGGGGGCTGTGAGACTGATCAGAACTGCCAAAGAAAGAGGACTGAAAATAACCGCGGAAACGGCTCCCCACTATTTTACCCTTACGGAAGATGCCCTGAGAGAGTACGACACATGTACCAAGGTCAATCCTCCCTTACGCACCGCAGAGGATGTAAAGGCAATCAAAGAAGGTCTCAAAGACGGCACCATCGACGCTATCGCGAGCGATCACGCGCCGCATGCTCCCACAGACAAAGAGGTGGAGTTCGAGTACGCAGCGTTCGGCATCACCGGATTGGAAACCTCCCTTTCCCTGAGCCTCCGGCTGGTCGAAGAGAGTATTCTCACGCTGAATCAACTTATTCTGAAGATGAGTACGATTCCGGCCAGAATACTCAATCTCCCCAAGGGTAATCTCAGGGCAGGAGCGGATGCCGATATTACCGTACTCGACCTTAATAAAAAATGGACCGTCGATCGGGCAATGCTTCGCTCAAAAGGGAAAAACACTCCCTTCCATCAATGGACTCTGAAGGGGAAACCCGTCCTGACAATAATGGGGGGGGGAATAAAATATCAGGAACTGCCATGAACGCGCGGACAATCCATAAATCATCAGCTGTCGTCCTGCATAGTCTCGATTACGGAGAATCCGATCGTATTGTAACTTTTTATACCAGCGACTTCGGCAAGCTCAAGGGAATCGCAAAAGGTGCCCGGCGAAGCAAAAAAAGATTCGTAAACGCCCTCGAGCCTTTCTGCTGCTGTACCGTCATGTTTTCCAAAAAGGTGAGCAGTGCGCTTGCCCTCATCGAGGGCTGTGACATCAACAACCATAACGCTCGTATAAGAGAGGACCTCGACAAAACGCTGGTTTCAACATACCTTATTGATCTGATTGATAAATTCACGATAGAAGGGAAAAAAAACAACCCGTTGTTTCAATTGCTGACCCATTTTCTCTCTCTCATTAATGAGGGAATTCCTTCCGAAAAACTTATCCGGTTTTTTGAAATACGTCTTCTCAAGCTCTCCGGATATGAACCGCTTCTGGAGAGTTGCAGAATCTGCAGAAAACCCCTGGCGAAAATGATTTCCCATCATTTCATTCCTGCCGAAGGGGGATTGAGATGCACAATATGCAGCGGGAATTCTCTCAATTCCCTCTCTGTGTCCACCGGTACCATTAAGACCCTCATACTCGGGAAAGAGATTGCCCTTGAAAGAATGAAGAGCCTCTCCCTCTCTGATCAGTCAATGAGAGAAAGCAGGGAGATTCTCGAAAGATTCATCCGCCACCTTCTGGGAAAAGAGCTGAAGTCCCTCCAGGTTCTCAATCAAATAAGGAAAATGGATACCTGATCTTCCTTGGTCCGGGCTTTTCAGGCACAGGTTTTTCACAGGCACAGGTTTTTCATATTGACACAGCATTTTCAACATGTTAAGTAGCCACGTCGAGAAAAGCTCCGCGAAATCAAGAGAAAAGTTTGTATCGCACGCTCCTGGCGTGCGGTACGTCACTCGAGTAACACGTATTAATACCCCGTTGGCTGGAAGGGGTGGTATTCAGGAGGACACGGTGAATTTTCAGGAATTGATACTGGCACTTGATACATACTGGGCGGACTACGGCTGTGTAATTCAGCAACCCTACGACCTCGAGGTAGGGGCTGGTACGTCCAATCCCGCGACATTTCTGCGCGCGCTTGGCCCTGAACCATGGAACGTGGCTTACGTGGAACCGTCAAGGAGACCGACCGACGGCAGGTATGGCGAGAATCCGAACAGGCTGCAACACTACTACCAGTATCAGGTGATCCTCAAACCCTCCCCTTTTGAAATCCAGGAACTCTACCTCGATTCTCTCAAAAGTTTCGGCATCGATCCCCTTGATCACGACATACGTTTCGTCGAAGACGATTGGGAATCACCCACTCTCGGTGCCTGGGGCCTGGGATGGGAGGTCTGGCTTGACGGCATGGAAATCACACAGTTCACGTATTTTCAGCAGTGCGGAGGTATTGACCTTAACCCGGTGAGTGGTGAGCTCACATATGGTATTGAGCGTATTGCCATGTATATCCAGGGGGTAGACAGCGTCTACGACCTGAACTGGAATGACCGGGTCACCTATGGGGATATTCATCTTAAGGGCGAGGTTGAATGGTCGTACTATAACTTCAAATACGCTGACGTCGAGATGCTGAGGAAAAATTTCGACATGTGCGAGGCCGAATCAATCAGGATGGCCGAGAAGGAACTGGTTCTCCCCACTTATGATTATTGCCTGAAATGCTCCCATATTTTCAACCTGCTGAACGCCCGGGGAGCCATAAGCGTGGCTGAACGAACGAGCTATGTCGGCAGAGTGAGAAATCTGGCAAGACTCAGCGCGGAAGGTTACATCAAACAACGGGAAAAAATGGGTTACCCCCTGATAGGAAAGGCAAAGCGCAGATACTGACCATTGCATTCCCGGGCATGTAAAAAGATACCACGTACAATCGAAAGGTACAGAGTCTGGAATTGAGAAATCAGGATTTATTGCAAGAATGGAGATCATAGATGGGAAAAGAACTGCTACTTGAGATAGGAACGGAAGAAATCCCCGCCGCCTTCCTGCCAAAGGCAATGCAAGATATGGACGAAATTATCAGGAGGGAATTCTCTCTCAAGCGTATTCAGCACGGGGAGATCCGGGCAATGGCAACACCACGGCGACTCTGCCTTTGCGTTGCCAATCTTTCCAGCAAGCAGGAAGACCAGGTCATCGAAAAGCTTGGCCCCGCGAAAAGGGTTGCGTTCGACGAGCAGGGGAACCCTACCAAGGCCGCACTCGGATTCGCTTCAGGACAGGGAATTGATGTCTCTGAACTGGAAATGGTCACCACCGAGAAAGGGGAGTACATCTGTGCCCGCAGGAAAATCACGGGGGAGTATACGAAGACTCTTCTGCCGGAGATTATCGTGAGGTTTATCTCCTCTATTCCCTTTAAAAAGTCCATGCGCTGGTCCAATCTGGAAATACGGTTTGCCCGGCCGATACACTGGATACTCGCCATCTACGGAGGCGAAACAATACCCTTCAGGATCGAAAATATCCAAAGCGGAAACAAAAGCCGCGGTCACCGTTTCATGAGCCCGAAAGCCTTTTCAGTAAAAAATGTGAAGGACTATATTGCAAAATGCAAAAAGCATTACGTAATAGTTGATCCGGACGAAAGAAAAAAGATTATCATCGAAGAGACAACGCACGCCGCAGCAATGGCCGGCGGGAAAATCTTCTACACGGATGATCTTTTGGAAACAGTGACATATCTCGTTGAATATCCCACTGCCGTGTGCGGAAGCTTTGAGAAAGACTTTCTCAAGCTCCCCAAGGAAGTACTTACCACATGCATGATGACGCATCAGAAATACTTTCCTGTCACCGATCACCACGGGAACCTGCTCCCCAACTTCATCACCATCAATAATACTCTGGCCCGTGACCCATCGGTTGTCGCCAAAGGGAATGAAAAAGTGATCCGGGCACGACTCGCCGACGCAAAATTTTTCTTCGAAGAGGACCAGAAAACTTCCTTGGATGTGCACTTCGAAAAATTACGGCAGGTCGTATTTCACACCCAGTTGGGCACTTCCTACGATAAAGTTCTGCAGTTCAGGGAGCTGGCCCGGTATCTCGCAGAGCAGATTAATCCCGCACTCAGAGAGACGGTTGACCGCACGGCAGTCCTTGCAAAGGCAGACCTGGAAACCCAGATGGTCTATGAATTCCCGGAACTTCAGGGAATCATGGGCAGAGAGTACTCACTCATAGCCGGTGAAAATCCCACTGTGTCTAACGCGGTCTATGAACACTACCTTCCCACCGCCGCCGGAGGCAATCTTCCGGAAACAAACGAGGGCGCTATCGTGAGCATTGCCGACAAGCTGGACACGATAGTGGGGTTCTTCGGCGTCAACCTTGTACCGACGGGTACGGCGGATCCATACGCACTGCGCCGACAGGCGATCGGTATCATCAATATTATTCTGAACAAACAATACCAGATTCAACTCGATCGCCTCATCGACAAAAGCATGTCAATCTTGGCAGGTAAACTCAAACGCCCCCAGGCGGAAATTAAAGCCGATGTTCTTGAATTCTTCAAGGGAAGGTTTGAAAACCAACTCATTTCTCAGGGTTATTCATATGATGTGGTCGACGGGGTCCTGGCAACAGGCATATCGAACATCGTTCAGTCATCCAGGAAAGTTGAGGCAATGGAACGGTTTAAAAGCCACGCGGATTTCAAGCCACTTGCGATTGCCTTCAAACGCGTGGGCAACATAATCAAGGGATTTAAAAACGGTTCCGTTGATCCCTCAAGGTTCGAAACGGAAGAAGAGAAACGATTATACGGCGCTTTCTTAGACGTAAGGGAAAAAGTGACCAGGCTTATCTCGTCCGACGATTATCCATCGGCCCTTACGGAACTTGCCAGCCTGAGGAAACCTGTGGATGACTTCTTTGAAAACGTACTGGTTATGGCAAAAGACGAAACGATCCGATTTAACCGGCTTTCTTTCCTGACGGAAATATCAAAGTTGTTTTATACCATTGCAGACTTTTCGAAGATTGTTACGGAATCTTAATTTGTTGATGGTACGCCCTTCACCTGTCACTTTTCCCGCAATATTTTTCCGTAAAATAATCGACCTCCCGTAACACGTAATTTATATTGAATTTTTTTTTATTATGTTTTAGCATACTTTTCTAGTCCATCATTTGGGCTTGAAAAACCGGATTCGAAGATCACGACATGGGTACTCAAACCACCACTCTCCATACAGAGAACAAAATGGATAATAACCTGATGATTGATCAGCAAGCTGCTCTGGAGGAACAACTGCGACTCCGCAAGGCGCTGCAGGATATTACAAATCGAATCCACGCCGCTCAGAATACAAAGCAGATCCTGGTTGATCTGAAAGACGGTATTCTGAACCTCTTCGACGCCTACTCGATCACCATCTATGTCGTGGATAAAACAAAAAATGAAATCTATTCCATGTTCCTCTCCGGCTCTCAATTAAAGGAAATCAGGGTTCCCATCAGTAACAAAAGCATTGCCGGTTATGTGGCCAATACGGGGAAGATGGTCAATATAGAAGACGTGTATGATACGGCGGAACTGAAAGGTATCGATAAAGAACTGGGCTTTGATTACAGCTGGGATAAGAAATCCGGCTTCAAAACAAAACAGGTTCTGGCAGCCCCCATCTTGTATGAAAAATCTCTCAAAGGGGTTATCCAGATACTCAACAAAAAAGGGCCAGGGAAATTTACGGAAGATGAACAGGGTTGTCTCCTGGAGATTGCAGATGTCCTCGGTGTGGCCCTTTATAATCAGGAAAGGTATGCGAGGAGGAGAAAAACGAGATTCGACTACCTCGTATCCCGGGGCTTACTCAAAGAAGACGAGCTCGATAATGCCTGGGATGAATCAAGAGAGAAAAAGGAAAGCATGGAAACTTTCCTGATGGGTAAATATAAGATATCAAGAGACGATGTCACGAAATCTTACGAGGAATATTTCCGCTGTAAAGTGATTCAATTCAACGACAAGTTTCCCATCCCGGGTGAACTGCTGCGAAATCTGAAAAAAGAATTCCTCCGCCGCGAGATGTGGGTACCCTTAGAGAAAGTGGATGGAAACATACATGTCATCGTTGACGATCCCAACAACATACTGAAGCGGGATACCATCGAAAACATCCTGAAAACGAAGGCGGTAAAATACAGTGTCGCCTTTTCGGATGATATCATTAAGTATATCAACATGTTTTTCACATCCCACGTAGATGAACATTCGATAAACGACCTTCTGGGACGACTTGACGAAGACGAGGATACAGATCAGGAGGAAGACGGTGAAGTCATTAACGAATCGGACAGCGTTATCATGCAGTTGGTGAACAAGATCATCAACGACGCGTATACAAGGAAGACATCCGACATTCACATAGAACCGAATATCACCAAGAAAAACGTGGAGATCCGATACAGGATCGACGGAGACTGCATGATCTATCAGACCCTTCCTTACAGTTACAGGGCTGCCGTTGTTTCACGTATCAAGATCATGTGTAACCTGGATATCACGGAAAAAAGGAAACCCCAGGACGGAAAGATAAAATTCAAACGCCCCGGGGGAGATGACATCGAGCTTCGTGTGGCGACGATTCCGACCCAGGGAGGCGTGGAGGACGTGGTCATGCGAATACTTGCCAAGGGTTCGACGTTGCCCCTCCAGGCAATGGGATTATCCGAGAGAAACTACAAGGAACTTGTCGGCATCGCCGAAAAGCCTTACGGCATGGTACTGGTTGTCGGGCCCACCGGCTCCGGAAAAACGACAACTCTCCATGCGGTACTCCACCATATCAATACGCCGGACAAAAAGATCTGGACGGCGGAAGACCCTGTTGA
This sequence comes from Deltaproteobacteria bacterium, assembly GCA_016874835.1. Classification (GTDB taxonomy): domain Bacteria; phylum Desulfobacterota; class Syntrophia; order Syntrophales; family UBA2185; genus VGTB01. The sequence goes on from VGTB01000060.1 coordinate 9,834, forward strand.
AATTACCCAGTATGGCCTCCGTCAGGTTCAGGTCCAGCCAAAAATCGGGTTTGACTTCGCCGCCGCCATGCGTGCCTTCCTCCGGGCCGACCCGGACGTTATCATGGTCGGTGAAATGAGGGATTTTGAAACGGCGAAGACCGGTGTTGAAGCTTCCCTGACAGGACACTTAGTGTTCAGCACCCTCCATACGAACAGTGCCCCGGAAACCATCGTGAGACTTCTTGACATGGGCATAGACCCTCTGAACTTTGCGGATTCCCTGTTGGGTATTCTTGCCCAGCGGCTTGTGAGAACCCTCTGCAAAAATTGTAAGGAGGCCTATCATCCGACGCTCGAGGAATACAACGAAATTGTGGAGAGTTACGGTTCCGAGCATTTTGCAAAATTGAATATCCCCTACTCTGACGACCTGACCCTTTACCGGCCGAAAGGGTGCGACATCTGCGACAAATCGGGATACAAGGGAAGGATGGGTATTCATGAACTTATCATTAACTCGGATAATGTCAAAAAATTGATCCAGAAACATGAGTCCGTGGAGGTAATCCGTGAAGTGGCAATCTCGGAAGGGATGAACACGCTGCTTCAGGATGGCCTCCAGAAAGCATTCAAAGGGATGACCGACGCAAAGCAGGTCCGCAGAGTCTGCATCAAATAGAAACAAACAGAGTCTAAACAGCGTCCAAGCATCTCTCCTCCCGCAATAAGCATTGCTCTGTGCCCCGTCAGGAATCGTGATCGAATACATATCCCATTGAACGAAGGCTCCGGAAAAACACAGGCTGGTGGGGATCATCCTCAAAGTACTTCCGCAGCCGTACCACGAAATTATCCACGGTTCTCGTCGAGGTTGATCCTGCATATCCCCATCCGATTTCCAGAAGTTCGCGCCGTGATACCGGTTTCCCGCGGTTTGCAATGAATACCTTGAGAAGTTTCACTTCCTGCTCCGTAAGAATCACCCGCCCCCTCCGGCAGAGTGCGGTGTATGTGGTGAAGTCGATGGTATTCCCTCCGAATGTATAGACAGTTCCCGTGAGAGAGGGGCCGGATGCACGAGCATCTTCTGCCCCGCTCCACGCAGCCCTCTTCAGGAGCCGCTCAACCCTGAGCAGGAATTCCTCCAGATCAAAAGGTTTCGACAAATAATCATCAACACCGTAAGAAAGTCCCTTGACCCTGTATTCAGGTTCGCTCTTCACCGAAAGAATGAGGATCGGAAGCCGCTCGTCCTCGATGCGGATACTGCGCAGAACCGACAAGCCGTCTATGTGGGGAAGCATGATGTCCAGAATGATAAGATCCGGTTTCCACGTTTTCCATTCCCTGAGACCGCAAAGACCGTCAACTGCCGTCATGACATCGTAGCCCCTGAGGGAAAGATTTAATCTCAAGCCTTCCGCGATGTGCCTGTCGTCCTCGATGATAAGGATCTTTTTCCCTCTTGAATGCTCCATGAAATACGCCACCTCTCAATATCCTGACAGGTGTTTCACGTTCTCAGCCTTCAACAGGAACGCGAAGCGGCAGCGTCAGTGTGAAAACGGTGCCCTTTCCTATTCCCTCACTTTCGGCTGTCACCTTTCCCTTATGAATTTTCGCGATCTGCGAAGCCATATAGAGACCGAGACCGCCCCCCTTTGCCGTCATGTTATCAGTATGACCTATCTGGTAAAAGATTCTGAAAATCTTTTTGATTTCTGCCCTTTCAATACCTATCCCGTTGTCCTCAAACTGGATATCCAGGCTTTTCCTCCGGGCAATAAAACGAACGTCAACCCTCGGTGTGGCGGATTTATTGTATTTCACTGCATTTGTCATTATGTTCATGAGGAACATGTCGAAAAGCGGGGGATTAATCGGATAGAATAGCGGTTTCCCGACAGGATTATGTATCCTGATATCACAGTTGGGAAAGAGATCGGCATTTCTCTTATAAAATTGTTGAACCGCATCCACGAGATCCGCGTCCTCAAACTCCTTCCAGTAACTACTGCTCTCAATTCTGGCGAGACTCAGGATGCGGTTGATATTCTCAAGGAGACGGTTCACGTCCTGAATCATGAAACCGATATATTTGATCTGGTCGTCACGGGAAAGATTATATCTCGCAAAAGTATCCAGATAGAGTTTCAGGGATGTCACCGGCGTTTTCAGTTCGTGGGTGAAATTGCTGATAAAGTTCTTCTGCAGCCGGTAGAGCTGCCATGTTTTTTGATAGTATACAAATATGAAGAATATCCCGACAAGGATGATACCTACGAGAAGGGAGAGAACCATGATGACGACCCAGGTCCTGATCTCGAATATCTGGCCGGGGTCGATATGATACTTCTCTATGACCGCTGCGAGTCCTTTGCTCACCCCGATGTACCAGTATATGTAGAGAAAGAGGGAGGCAGCCAGTGCCACAATGGAGAAAATGAAGATTGCAACCGGATGATAAAACCATTTTAATCGGTCCATAGAGAGACTCCCTGGAAATGATCACGAGTACTTCTCTGGGGAGATACGTATATCAGGGTGTAATCCCTGTCAATGGACAAATATTCCCCCACTCCCTTCCGGAGACCGCTTTGTAAAACTTTTGTAAAATCCCCAAAGAGGCCTTTTCATTTCCGCATCTTTCTTTTACAAGAGACATATTTCCAAAGAGGGATCCCCAGATGCAGAAATTACATCCCGTACACCCTATGGGAACAAGCGCCAGGATACTGCTCACAAGCGTGTTCGGTCCCTATGCGCAGAACGACGAATACGGCAGCAGGGAGATCAATCCCATGGAGCTTTACCACAATCAGGTTACACGCATCCAGGGAGGATTTTCTCTCCGGATGTTCCACCGTTCCTTCAGCCTGCTGATGCTGCAGGCAAATATCGATGCTCCCTGTACCGTCCTGGATTTCCCTTCACTCGAAGAGTTCATTCGTGAAATCCGGGAGAATGAATACGACATCATCGGCATCAGCTCCATCATCACCAACTTTTACAAAGTGAAAAAAATGTGCGAGCTGATCCGCGCGCACCGGCCGGATACAACGATTGTTGTCGGGGGACATATCTCCAACAAAGAGAACATTGACCACACAATCGATGCCGACCACATCGTCAAGGGAGACGGAATTCAATGGTTCCGGCGGTTCCTCGGTCAGGATGAAAAAAAACCCATCCGGCATCCCATGGTCTATTCCGGATTTGGCGCCCGGATCACGGGAATCAACCTCCCGCACATAAAGGGACGCACAGCCGCCATCCTGATTCCCTCCGTAGGCTGTCCCATGGGCTGTAACTTCTGCTCCACATCCGCCCTCTTCGGCGGAAAGGGGAAATTCATCAATTTTTACGATACCGGTGATGAACTTTTCTCTGTCATGTGCCAGATAGAGGAGAAACTCTCGGTGCGATCCTTTTTTGTTCTCGATGAGAATTTTCTCCTGCACCGGAAGCGAGCGCTCCGGCTTTTAGAACTGATGGAAGAAAATAGAAAAAGCTGGGCGCTGTATGTATTCAGCTCTGCACGGATTCTTCAGGGATACACCATGGAACAGCTGGTGAGGATGGGAATTACCTGGGTCTGGATCGGTCTGGAGGGCGAGAACAGCCAGTATGGGAAACTGGATGGTGTCGATACCAGGTTTCTTGTGAAAACCCTGCAATCCCATGGGATACGCGTCATGGGGTCATCAATCATCGGACTGGAAAAACACACGCCGAAAAACATCGAGAACGTGATCGAATATGCAGTGAGTCACGATACCGATTTCCATCAGTTCATGCTCTACATACCGAACCCGGGAACGCCACTTCATGAACAACACAGGAAAGAGGGTATACTCCTTTCTGAATCAGAGCTCTCTCTTGCCGATTCTCATGGTCAGTTCCGTTTCAACTATCGTCACCCAAGCATCACGGACGGAAGGGAGGAGGAATTTCTCATCCAGGCATTTCACAGAGATTTCGATGTCAACGGCCCCAGCCTCTACCGCCTCATCAGGACGATGCTGAAAGGCTGGCAACGATATAAGGATCATCCTGACCCGAGGATTCGGGATCGCTTCCAGTGGGACGCAGCACCGCTTCATTCCTCCTATGCGGGTGCTGTATGGGCCATGACGAAGTGGTACCGGGTGAATACGCAGATG
>VGTB01000061.1 GCA_016874835.1 Deltaproteobacteria bacterium
GCTCAGCGCTGAACCGTTTGGTTTTTTCTGATGCAGTGAAGCAGGGGTGTATCTGTTTCACAGAAGCTACGAGTGAAGAGGAAAGGTGCCGAGTAATTATGGGTGATCTGAATGCGATCTTTTCTCCAGAGTCCGTTGCGATTGTGGGTGCGTCAAACACAATAGGCAAGGTGGGTCATGATATTTTTGCCAACATCCTGAGGGGAGGTTACAGGGGCACGCTGTATCCTGTCAATCCCCGGGCGCGGTCGATTCTCAGCGTGAAGGCATATCCCACGCTCAGTGATATCCCCGATACCGTGGATTTAGCAATGGTCATTCTGCCAACGAGGCCTTCCCTCGAAGCGGTGGAAGAAGCTGTTCGTAAAGGGGTGAAAGGCATTGTGATTGTTTCTGCCGGTTTTCGGGAGGTTGGGGGTGAAGGCCTGGAAATAGAAAACAGAATCGTGGATGGCTGCAGAAGTGCGGGGGTCCGTCTGGTGGGTCCTAACTGCCTGGGGGTGATTAATCCCGTACCGTCGGTAAGTCTGAATGCCAGTTTCTCCGCCCGCATGCCCGCGGCGGGGAATATTTCCTTCATCTCCCAGAGCGGAGCGTTGTGTACGGCGGTCCTGGATTTTGCCGCTGACAGAGATATCGGGTTTTCGAAGTTCATCTCCATAGGCAATAAAGCGGATGTGGATGAACTGGATCTTTTACAGTACTTTCATGAAGATAATGACACCGCTGTGATCATGCTGTACCTGGAAGAACTCCGGAGGGGAACGGAGTTCATCTCCGTCGTGAAGGAGATTACCTCGGGGATTCGCTCAACACCGGTTCTGGTCATAAAGTCGGGGAGGACAAGAGAAGGTGCCCGGGCGGCAGCTTCTCACACGGGTGCCCTGGCGGGAACGGAAGCGGTGTACGACGCGATTTTCAAACAGGCGGGCATCATTCGGGTAGATTCCATTGACGAACTTTTTGATTTCGCGAACGCCTTTGCCTACAAGCAGGAGAGCGAACTGGGTAAACGTGCGAGAAAACTCCCCAGGGGAAACCGGGTTGCCATCATTACCAATGCAGGTGGGCCGGGAATTCTGGCTACCGACATGACGGTATCTTCCGACCTGGAACTTGCGAGATTCCAGAAGGAGACCATCGATGATCTCACACAACATCTTCCTCTGACGGCAAATGTGCACAATCCTGTCGACGTCATCGGAGATGCATCTTATGACCGCTATGAGAATGCACTGAAAGCAGTCATCAGGGATGAGGGTGTCGGTGGAGCCCTCGTGATTCTTACCCCCCAGTCCATGACGAACGTCTTGGGAACAGCAGAGGCAATTGTTCGTGTTGCGAGGGGTTCCTTGAAGCCGATACTTTCCTGTTTTATGGGTATCATCGACGTTTCTGCCGGGGTCAAATACCTTCAGGAGCATGGCTATCCCGTGTACAGGTTTCCTGAGAATGCGGCAAAAGCATTTGCGGCGCTTTACCGTTATTCCAAGTACCTGCACAGGGAACATCTGCCTCAGTTCGACCTATTGCACGAGAAAGAACGGGCTGCCCGGGTGATCGAGCGGTGCCTTGAAGAAGGAAAAACCCATCTGGACGGAATGGGGAGCGCGGAGCTTCTTGAAAGTTATGGATTCAACATTCTGCCGGCACGGCTGGCAGGGAGCGAGGATGAAGCTGTGGATATCGCCGAGGACATGGGATTTCCGGTGGCTATGAAGATCGTATCACCGCAGATACTGCATAAAACGGAAGTGAGCGGCGTTGCGTTGGGAGTCAGAAATAGAGAAGAAACAAAAGGGGCGTTTCGTGAAATTATCTCAAAGGCAAAAACGCACAGACCAGATGCGACAATAGATGGGATTATGGTGCAAAAGATGGCGTTGCCGGGTGAAGAGGTGATCCTGGGAATGAATCGAACACACTTCGGACCGTTAATCATGTTCGGTCTCGGTGGTATTTTTGTCGAGGCATTCCAGGATGTAGTCTTTCGCCTCGGCCCGGTCGGCAGAAATGAGACCCATAGAATGATTCAGGAGATCAAGGGGTATCGGCTCCTTACGGGATTCAGGGGGAGACCGAAGGTGGATATTGAGGCTCTGGAAAAGGCGGTGGTAAGCCTGTCTCACATGGTTACCGACCATCCGGAAATTAAGGAGATGGACATTAATCCGCTCATTGCTCACTCAGAAGGAAAAGGGGCTACCGTCGCGGACTGCAGGATAATTCTTGAAGCGAGCGACCCTCCGTCGGAATAGGCGCGTTACAATTTTGATTGTCTTTTTTTACGCCTTTTTATAGAGTAACGGCGCAAGAGGTCGATAGGAAGGATCGGGGAAGAAGAGACGAAGGGATTTTCAGACGAAACAAACAAGGAGGAAAAAGATGGCGAGAATAGGTGTCGTGTTATCCGGGTGTGGAGTGTACGATGGTGCCGAAATACATGAGGCTACCCTGACGCTGTGTTTCCTTGACAGGGCGGGTGCTGAGATAGTCTGCATGGCTCCGAATGTTGACCAGCTGGATGTGGTAAACCACGTAAAGGGGGAGCCCTCCGGCGAGAAGAGAAATGTTCTTGTCGAATCATCCCGCATCGCCAGGGGAGCTATCAGGGACATGGCAGAAATCAAAGCGGCTGATCTGGATGCCCTTGTCTTTCCCGGCGGATTCGGGGCGGCGAAGAATCTGTGCAATTTTGCCGTGAAGGGGATGGACTGCACCGTCAATCCAGAAGTAGAGAGGTTGATAAAGGAGATGCATGCGGCAAAGAAACCTGTGGGATTCATTTGCATTGCTCCTGTGATTGCCGCAAAGGTGCTCGGGTCGTTTGGTCCCCGGTTGACCATAGGGAATGATAAGGGTACCGCGGGCGCCATTGAGACGATGGGTGCGAAACATATCGATTGTACGGTTGATGATGTGGTGATCTGCCAGAAAAACAAGATAGTCACAACCCCCGCGTATATGCTGGGACCCACCATTTCCAAAGTTGCTTCTGGGATTGAAAAGTTGATCAAGGAGATACTGCAACTGGCGGGCTGATATTCACAGAGGGTCGCGGAAAGAATATTTTTTAAAAGGTGCTGATGAAACCGAATCCCCTTTGGTTCCCTTCCTGTAAAGGGGCAAAGAGGGATTTCTTTTTGATGTATGTATAAATACAAAGTGCTCTTAGAATATGATGGAACCAGTTACAGTGGATGGCAGACACAGAAGAACGCGAAGAGCATCCAGGGCACATTGATGGATGCCGCCCGGAGACTGTTTGGAGAGAATGTGGATATTCAGGGGGCGGGCCGCACCGATGCGGGAGTGCACGCGCTCGGCCAGGTAGCTCACTTGGGAACGACGAGAAAAATGCCGGTTCGAAAAATTCTCGAGGGGATGAATGATCTCCTCCCTTCGAATATTAATGTACTTGAAGTCGAAGTCGCCTCGCCCGCTTTTCACGCCCGCCATCACGCCAGGCTCAGGAGCTATCTCTATGCCGTTTCGAGGAAGCGGACTGCCTTCGGGAAGAGATACGTCTGGTGGGTCAGGGATGCGCTGGACATCGAAAAGATGCGATCCGTCTGCCGTGCATTTCAGGGGTTCCATGACTTCCAGTCTTTCGCAGACAGGAGAATGGATAAGGGTGCCTCAACCATGGTGAAACTCGACCTTGTGGAAATCGGGGAACATGGCGACCTCATCGTCCTGAGAGTGGTCGGTTCCCACTTCCTCTGGAAGATGGTTCGCCGGATGGTAGGAATCATCGTGGAAGCGGGAAGAGGAAATCTCACTCTTCGTGATGTCAAGGATATACTTGCACATCCCTCCGACCTGCCTTCGAAGTACACGGCGCCCCCGTCCGGTCTTTTTCTGGAGCGGGTATATTATGAGGGCGATGCGGATAAACCGGTAAAACCCGGATGGCCTTTCTTTGCCCGGTTGTCATGTTAACCGGGAGGAGCTCGCACGACTTCTCATGGGATCAGGGCGAAAGGCAGGATAACGTGTCAGGTGCGGATGGACCAGGCGTCAAAGAGGGAGAGGTAACGGATGAGAAATACCTGGCCATCGGTAGTTTTTACTTTGAAATAGTTTATTGCTGGCCGGTTGGAATGCAGATCCCCCTCGTACCAGCGGTCGATGATTTCCTCAATCTCCCAGCGGCGCCCCTGGTAACTGAAAGCAGCGGGGCGTTCGTTGGCCTTGTAGCCGCTGTAGCATTCAACCTGTATTCGTTCGTAGTGGGTTAGTCGGGATGGATTCCGATCATTTTTCCTCTTCATGGATGAATATCTACATGCGGTTGCTATGAATGTCCAGTGGCAAATAGTGTTGCCGTCAGGGAGAGGGCTGTATTGAAAAATTCACTGTTCCACTTGGGTATGGAATGGGAGTTGTGCGATGGGATGACGGAAGAGAGATATGATCCCGTGGAGAGGGCGAAAGAAGTGGCAGAAATCGTCTGCCGGGGGGATCTGAGGAAGTATTATCGATTTCGTCCGGCGCGGTTTTACGGCGGCATCGTCACATCGGATTGCGTGGGCTGCTGTCTTGGCTGCCTGTTCTGCTGGTCATGGCATCAGGTGGTTGCGCCGGAGCAGTACGGGCGCTTTTATTCGCCCCGGGAGGTCGCAGGAAGTCTGACAGGCATCGCCCGCAGAAAAAGGTTTCGCCAGGTGAGAATCAGCGGGAACGAACCCACACTCTCGCGGGAGCATCTCATCAAGGTCCTTGATCTCATTCCTGAAAACGTCCTGTTCATCCTGGAGACGAACGGGATATTGATCGGCCACGACAGAACCTATGCTGAGGATCTGGCTCGTTATGAAAATATCTACGTTCGTGTCAGTTTCAAAGGCTGTAGTGGCGAGGAGTTTTCTCTTCTCACCGGAGCGACATCGCAGGGATTTGATCTGCAGATGAGCGCGCTGGAGAATCTTTACCGTGCCGGTGTGAGGGTACATCCCGCGGTGATGGTGAGCTTTTCGTCTCAGGATAATATCAGATCCCTCCGCTCACGGCTCGGGAGCATCAATCGTACATTCGCGGATATCGAGGTTGAAGAGCTTGTGCTCTACGGTGATGTGGAAGATCAATTGAAAAAGGCGAAGCTCACATACGGTGCTGCGTATACTCCGTCATGCATTCCTCCGGAGCAGATATGAATCCTGTCTTCCGGCTCCTTACCGTATGCGTGATGATGATGGGAAATCACAGGAGCAACTGCATCCAGATCACGTCGAAATCATCGTTACATTTTTTCCCGACACGTCGGAATCTCCCGCATTCTTTGAATCCGCATTTCTGATGAAACCTCACGCTCGCCTCATTCCGCGAAGAGATATTGGCCAGGATCGTGTCTATTCCCGATGACGCTGCCTCTCCCACGAATCGGTTCACAATGGCGGTTCCCAGCCCCTTTCGTGTGTGATCCGGTAAGAGGAAATAGGTTATTTCCGCAGTTCTTCGCATCGTCTTTACCGGGAGAAAAGGTCTCATGAATGCAAACCCCACGATGTTCCCCGTGGTATCTTTTATCACGAGGGAAGGGAACCCTTCCGACAGATTGAGGAAAAGATCGAAGAATTCGTAGCCGACAGGTTCATCAGGGTATGCCGCCATGGTGTTTTCGATGTAGAAGTTGAAGATGTCGATGACCTCTTTGCGGTGCTGGTATGTCATCTTCTCAAAACTGTAAGCCATGTATTCTCGTTCCTGTTATCGCTCTTGTGGAATCGTCATTGCAACTATGCATCGTATTGTATATATTGTCAATGCATTAGCCTTACCGAAACGCCGGGAGCCGGAATGATTGAGACATATTTGCAGAGCATCGACAAGGGCGGGGAGGAGTGCAGACTGCGATGAAAGCGATGGTGTTGAAGGGGATTTCCAGTTTCCGGGAAAACAGATCACCCCTTGAGTTGGTTGAAGTTCCCGACCCCGTCCCGGGAGACGGGGAGATCCTGGTGATGGTTTCGGCCTGCGGTGTCTGCCATACCGAGCTGGATGAGATCGAGGGAAGGACACCGCCCCCGGCATTTCCCATCATCCCGGGCCACCAGGTCGTGGGGAGGGTGGCAAGGATGGGGGAAAAAGTAACGAAATTCAGTATCGGCGATCGGGTCGGTGTCGGCTGGATTTATTCCGCCTGCGGCCGTTGCAGTGCCTGTCTTGAAGGGCATGAGAATGTCTGCGCACAGTTCAGGGCTACGGGCAGGGATGTAAACGGAGGGTATGCCTGGTTCATGACGGTGCCGGAGAAATATGCCTATCGCATTCCCGATGTATTTTCCGATACGGAAGCAGCACCCCTGCTCTGCGCCGGTGCCATCGGCTACCGTTCCCTGCGGCTGGCCAATCTGAAGAACGGGCAGAATCTTGGCCTCACCGGATTTGGGGCCTCGGCCCATCTGGTGCTCAAGATGGTGAAACACAGGTATCCGGCCTCTGAGGTCTATGTCTTCGCCAGGAGCGAACGGGAACGGGAATTTGCCCGGGAGCTGGGCGCTGTATGGGCGGGAAACACGGAGGATCGGTCGCCGGAAACACTGCACGCGGTGATCGACACCACGCCGGCCTGGAAGCCTGTCGTGGAGGCCTTGAAGAACCTGGTGTGTGGCGGCAGGCTCGTGATCAATGCCATACGGAAGGAGGAAATGGACAAGGAATATCTGCTGAAGCTGGATTATCCTGATCACCTGTGGCTGGAAAAGGAGATCAAAAGTGTAGCCAACGTGGCCCGGAAAGACATCAGCGAGTTTCTTGAACTGGCGGCGGAAATCCCGATCAAGCCGGAAGTGCATGAATTTCGCCTGGAGGAGGCAAACCAGGCTCTGGCCGAGCTCAAGGACGCGAAGATTCGCGGGGCGAAGGTCCTTCGTATGGAGTGAAAGAGGAGGGGGGAAAAGTACCGTGGGGACCATCCGGGAAGTAAAGTCGGGGAAGAAATCCTTGAAGAAGGATTATGTGGCCATCATGATGTGGTTTATGGGCAGGGCCATTCAGGCCGCGGCTTCCGTGGACAGGGATGTCAGGAAAGAGTTCGCGGAACTCCCGGATCGCTTTACCTTTGACCTGTGTGTCATGCCCGATGGGCCCCATATGATCGTGGGCAAGGACAGGAAGGGTTATGTAAGGTACATGGGATGGGATACTGAGGGGAAGAGAACAAACCTTAGGATTAAGATCAAGAATTTAGAAGCGGCCATCTTGATGTTTACCTTTCAGGAGAGTACCGCTCTTGCCACGGCCAGGAATCGTCTCGTTGTCGACGGCGAGGTACCCCATGCGTGTGCCGCGGTGCGTATCCTGGATATCGTGGAAGTCTATCTGCTCCCGAAGATCATCGCGAAACTGGCGGTGAAGAGGTATCCCCTCTGGTCTCCGGGTCGAAAATACATCGGCCGGGTCTTTGTCTATCTCCGAACAGTACTGGGTCTTTAACTCGTAGAAAAGGCGAGATGCCTGTCCCACCAGGGTGTAATTATCTATTGATGAAATGATGGGGGAGTGCACCATGTTTTCACCTGATCGTTACGAATTTTTCTGTCCCGTGAAAACAAATTCCGGGAGCAGGGCTTTAGAGCATCTTCCCTTTGAGCTTGATACCATGAATGCGACCAAACCGTTCGTGATCACCAGTCAGAAAGATGCACGGAGGGGGTTGGTGGATGTCATCATTGACGCCTTTAAGGATTCCGGTGTCACCATAGGCATCTTTGATGGTGCGCCTGCCGCACCGGGCATGAAACTGATAAAGGAATTGTTCACCATGTATCGTGATGGGGGTTACGATTCCCTGATTGCTGTCGGTGGCGGTGCCGTTGTCGATACGGCGAAGATCCTGAATATTGCGGTGTCGGGCGCACCGGAAGATATTGAGAGGTATGCCGGGAGTGATCTCATCACAAAGCCGCTGAAACCTCTTGTGCTGGTTCCTACCCTGTCGGGGACGGGCTATGAATCATCCCGGTATGCGTGTATCGACACACTCTCATTTTCCTCCTGTTTCTTGATGCCCCACCTCGTGGTGATTGACCCGCGCATGATCGTTTTCGAGGATGTGGAGACAACGGCAGCAGCGTCTCTCGTCACCCTGACCCACGCGGTGGAGGTGTATACCGGTCCGGAGAAGAATCCCCTCTCCGATTCCTATGCATATGCGGCGATCCGGTTTGTCATGGAAAATCTGGTGAGTGTGATCAGAGACCCCCGGGATGGGAAGGGAAGACTGGCTCTGGTCAATGCACACAATGCGGCCGGCTGCGCCTTCTCAAACTCAACACCGGGAATGGCACACAGGCTCGGGAAAGCGGTTGGCGATGCGTGTCAGCTCTCTTGGGGGCTGTGCATGGGGATTCTCCTTCCCCACATACTGGAGAGACAGACTTCTGAAGATGGGTATCACATACCGGGTCTTCTGCTGCCGCTGGCAGGATTCGATGTGTATGCGGAAACGCCGGAACACATGAAGGTGCAGAAGGCCATCGGTATCCTGTATGATTTTCAGAGGGATCTTTTCGAGGCGAGCAGAGGGGCTATCGTCCGGTCATTGAAGGATGCGGAAGTGCCGGAGGAAATGTTGCGGGATATAGCTCGTAAGGCTGCCGGGAGATCCTCCACAGGTTTTGATGCGGACGTGTCCCTGATGGTTCTGGAGCAGGCATGGAAAGGGAAATGAAAGGAGCGTGCAATGAACCTGCCTGGGTACTATGAATTCTGCTGTCGGGTGAAAATCATTGCCGGTCATGATGCCCTGGAAAAAATCCCCGATGCCCTCGCGTATCTGCGTGCCCGCACGCCCATGATTGTCAGTGATAAGGGAGTTGCCGGTGCCGGATTGATCGATATTGTCACCAGTGCAATCAAGGACGGTGTGACTATAGGGGCGGTGGCCGATGATGTGACGCCGGACTCGGATCTCCAGGTTGTCCACCGTCTTGCCCGGTTATACCGTGAAAAGCGTTGTGATTCCCTCATTGCCGTCGGTGGCGGATCCGTCATGGATACGGCAAAGGGGGTAAACATACTCATATCCGAGAACGCCGACGATCTCATGAAATTCAGCGGTGCGAATGCATTGAAGAGGGCACTGAAGCCGCTTATCGCGATACCGACAACGGCAGGCACAGGTTCTGAAGTCACTCTGGTGGCGGTGGTGAAGGATCATGAGAGACATCTCAAGATGGCTTTTGTCAGTTACTTTCTCCTGCCTGACGTATCAGTTCTGGATTCCCGTATGACCCTTTCCCTTCCACCTGCAATCACGGCGGCAACGGGGATGGATGCCCTGGCGCATGCGGTGGAGGCTTACACCTGTCTTGCGAAGAATCCCCTGAGCGATGCCCATGCCCTGGCAGCGATCAACCTGATCGGTGAAAATCTTGTCAGGGTAACGAGAGACCCCGGCGATAAAAACGGGCGACTTGCCATGGCGAATGCGGCAACGCTGGCGGGCATTGCCTTCTCTAATTCCATGGTCGGTATGGTGCACACCCTGGGTCACTCCGCTGGTTCCGTCTGCGGGGTACCCCATGGAGTGTGCATGGCGATCCTGCTCCCCTACGGGCTCGAATACAACATGCATAAGAACGGTCACCTCACGGCAGAGCTGTTGTTTCCTCTGGGGGGTGCTCAGGTGTATGCGGCTACCCCGGAGGGAGAGAGAGCAGACAAGGTGATTGCCCTGGTCCGCCGTATAAATGAAGACCTCCATGAAGCCTCCGGGGGGAGACACCCCCGCTTCTTCAGGGAAGTAGTGGATCGGGAAGGGAAACAGATGGTACCCAGGGAAAAACTGCCGGAAATTGCGAAGACGGCTCTCAGTGACGGATCCCTATTTTATAATCCCGAAGATCTGGATTATGATGATTTTCTCATGGTCATGGAAACGTCCTGGGAGGGGGAACCACTTGAGAGAAGGAAAATCAAGAAAGGATAACAGGGAGTATTCACCATGAAAGAGCGAGGAACGCGAAAAGATATCCGTGAGAAAAAGAAGAAACCACCCTCACCGCATGAAGCGGTGCAGGAGTCCCAGCGTACATTGAAAGCGCTGGAGGACATGAGAAACGATACCATGAAGGGCGGAGGTATTGAGCTGATTGAAGAGCAGCATCGGAGAGGGAAGCTCACCGCGAGGGAACGGATAGAGCTGCTCCTGGATGAGGGTTCTTTTGAGGAATTTGATCTCCTGAAAACCGGCCGCGGCGGTGCTTTCGGCAGAGAGCAAACATATCCCGGAGACGGTGTCGTGACAGGCCACGGCACGATCGACGGAAGAGAAGTATTTACGTTCAGTCAGGATTTCACAGTCCGCGGCGGGTCCCTCGGGGAAGCTCACTCCCAGAAAATCAGCAAGGTGATGGATCACGCCGTACGGGTAGGTGCACCCATCATAGGCCTTAATGACTCCGGTGGTGCACGGATACAGGAGGGAGTTGATGCCCTTGCTTCCTACGGGGATATTTTTAAAAGAAATGCCCTTGCCAGCGGGATCATTCCCCAGATCTCCTGCATCATGGGTCCCTGTGCGGGCGGAGCCGTGTACAGCCCTGCCCTGACCGATTTCATTTTCATGGTCGAGGACACATCCTACATGTACGTGACGGGGCCGAATGTCGTGGAAACGGTAACCCATACCGAAATAACGCATGAGGATCTCGGTGGCGCCAAGATTCACGCGGAAAAGAGTGGTGTCGCCCATTTTATTCTGCCCAATGACATTATGTGCCTGCGGGAGGTGAGGCGGCTGATCAACTACCTTCCTTCCAACAACCGACAGCGGGCGCCGATATTGGACCTCAGTGATCCTGTTGGACGTACCGATCCGGCCCTTGATTACCTTGTGCCGGAAAATCCCAACCAGAGTTATGACATGAAAGTTGCCATCAACAGTATTCTTGATGGGGCTGAGTTTTTGGAAGTTCAGCCTCACTATGCGAGGAACATTGTCTGCGGATTTGGGCGTATGGGCGGTCAAACGATCGGGTTGGTGGCAAATCAGCCGTCGGTGCTGGCGGGGGTTCTGGACAATAACGCCTCCAATAAGGCGGCGCGCTTTGTCCGGTTCTGTGACGTCTTCAATATTCCACTGATATGTCTTGTGGATGTGCCGGGTTTCATGCCGGGACCTGAACAGGAGCAGGGAGGCATCATCCGCCATGGGGCCAAGCTGCTGTATGCCTTTATCGAAGCCACCGTACCGCGGATTACCGTAATCGTCCGCAAGGCATACGGAGGCGCCTATGTTGTCATGAACTCGAAGCACATCGGCAGTGACATTAATTATGCTTGGCCAACTGCGGAGATCGCTGTGCTGGGACCGAAGGGGGCAGCGGAAGTGATATACAGGAAAGAAATCCAGTCTGCGGCTGACCCTGAAAAGACGCTCTCGTTGCGGACGGAGGAATACCGGCAGACGTATGTGAATCCATTCCTGTCCGCCCGGAGGGGTTACATCGATGATGTCATTTTCCCCCGGGATACGCGTCACCGGATCATCCGGAGTCTCCAGTTCCTGGAGGGGAAAAAGAGGGAAAGGCCGGAACGGTTGCATGGAAATATTCCTCTTTAGGGGGGTACGATGTTAAAAAAAATACTCATTGCGAATCGCGGTGAAATAGCTATCCGCATCATCAGAACCTGTAAACGAATGGGCATTAAGACAGTGGCGGTGTATTCAGAAGGGGATTCCCGTTCCCTCCATATCAGGGAGGCAGATGAAAAGGCTTTTTTGGGAGGTTCCAGGCCTGAGGAATCGTATCTTGCCAAAGAAAAAATTATTGAAGCTGCACGTACTCACATGTGTCAGGCGGTTCACCCCGGGTACGGGTTCCTCTCTGAAAACCCGGAATTTGCCGATATGGTTGCCCAATCAGGACTGGTATTCATCGGCCCACCGGCGTCGGTCATCGCCACGCTGGGTGACAAGATGACCGCGAAGGCGTTTGTCGAGAAGTTGGGTATACCCGTAAAACCGGGTCACAAGGATCGCATCTCCACGTTCACCGAAGCGGCAGCGATTGCGGAACACATCGGATATCCTCTGATGTTGAGACCGGCCCGTGCCGGTGGAGGGAGAGGAATACGGGTGGTGGAAAACAGTGCAAACTTACGCAGTGCTGTAGAAGCATGCCAGAACGAGGCACGTAAGGCCTTTGGCGGCGATGAATTTTTCATGGAGCGCTACATCGATCGAATCCGTCATATTGAGATACAGGTTCTTGCGGATAATTATGGCAATGTCATTCATCTGGGGGAACGGGAGTGTTCCATCCAGAGGCGGTATCAGAAAATCATTGAGGAGACGCCATCGACGGCTGTTGATGACACCCTGCGCGAGCGTATGGGGGAAATGGCGTGCCGACTTGCCCGGGAGGCGGGTTACAGGAACGCCGGCACGGTGGAATTTATTCTGGACGAATCGGACGGAAGCTTCTACTTCCTGGAGATGAATACACGCCTTCAGGTGGAACATCCTGTTACTGAGATGGTATATCGGCTTGATCTTGTAGAACTCCAGTTACGCATTGCGTCGGGAGAGAAACTCACCATCTGGCAGAAAGATATCCTCAGGAATGGCTGGGCCGTTGAGGCGCGGATCTGCGCGGAGGATCCCGCCAGGAATTTCCTGCCTGTTACCGGAATGATTACCCGGTATGCGACCGCCAACATAAAGAACGTCCGGATTGACAGCAGTATAGAGGCCGGCAGTTTTGTCAGCACTCATTATGATTCGCTGCTGGCCAAAGTAATCGGATGGGGTGAAACAAGAAAGGACGCTCTCGAGTCCCTCACCCAGGCGCTCAACGCGTACCATATCGAGGGATTAATCACCAATGTCGACTTCGTGAATGCCGTGCTCAATCACCCTTCATTTATCGCAGGCGACCTCTCGACGGATTTTATCGATGAGCACTTTGAGCACGGCCGGATGAAGCTGCCTCCTCCCGAAGAGTGGCTGCACTACATGGCGATCGCCGTGACCCTCGTCTACCACAATCGTCAGTTTCTGGTCCATGAATCACTCAAGCCGATGATGGCAAAGGTGGGTGCACTGCAACAGACAAAAGATCACTTCACGTATATGGTAAAGGGAGATGATGATTTTTTTGCATTGCGCCTGATTAAAAACCCGGTGCCACAAAGCTGGACGGTGATGGCAGACGGACACAAGTACCAGATTGTTACTCCCGAATTTGAGTTTTACCGGCGCAGGCTCAAGCTCAGAATAGACGGAAAAACCCAGTTTTTTCATATGAGGTACAGGGAAAATAAAATCTGGGTTGCCTACCGCGGCGTCACCCGCGTACTGGGCATTTACAGTCCTCTGGAATGGAAGCTTTATCACTATATGCCGAGGCCGAAAGTGATACCGCCGGAGGATGTTGTCCGCTGTCCCATGCCGGGGATGGTTGTCACTATCCTGGTCAAGACAGGGGAACGTATCTATCGGGGACAGGATTTAGTGAGTATAGAATCCATGAAGATGGAGAGTTTTGTCGCATCCCCCAGTGATGGGTTGATAGAAAAGATCAATGTAAAACCCGGTCAGGCAGTGGAAACGGGCGACATTCTCATACAGCTGAAAACTGATACCGTACCGACCGAAGAGGAAGTCGATATTTTCTACGGATAAAATAGGGACAGCGCCCTATTTTTTATAAAGTAATGGAAGGTGGAATATGAAACACCATGTAGTGAATTACAAATACTTCTTGTTTTCAGTCTCGATTTGTTTACTCTCAGTTTTCTGCGTATTGCCGGGAGCGTGGGCTGCCGAATGGGTCTTGCTCGGCAAGACCCCCAATGGGGCGTTCTATTTCGATCAGAAGAGTATCAGCGATGTTTCAGAGAACGTAAAGAGTGTGCA
>VGTB01000062.1 GCA_016874835.1 Deltaproteobacteria bacterium
GTCGAAAGACCTTTTTATTACCTGATGCGGATCTGGTGCGCCCGGATTATGCTGGAAAATGCATACTGCCACTCACAATACCGATGAAAAACGCTTAATATGCCTCTTCATTAACCCTCAGAAAGCTCTCGCAGGCATATCTTTGAAAATCGATGCGATACCTGGTATATTTTGTGGGAAAACTAACTTGACAGTGAAGAAATTTCCCTTTTATACTTCCCCATCCAAAAAGGGAATTCTTATCAATAATTATCAATTCAATTATCAATTATCAATAAGCAGGGAGGCCGCGGAAGAATAAACAAGATGAATGGCTTCCCCTGATCTCCCGCGGTCCCTGATATCATGTGAACATGGTCAGCTTTGGGGCCAGGTGACAACAGTATGCGGTGAACATCACACTGGGAGTGCATCTCACTATTTCAGAGATCTCACACCCGGTATCAAATGCTCCGCTTCAGCGCTTCAATGCGTTCTTCCAGAGGCGGGTGCGTCATGAAAAGCCGCTGCAGCCCGCCCTTGCTGTTTCCGGAAATGCCGAAGGCAGCCATCTGATCCGGTAAATGGGGCTGGTTTACGGTGCGGAGAAGCTTCTCGAGGGCCGATACCATCTTCTCTCTTCCGGCCAGGTGCGCGCCGCCGCTGTCGGCACGGAATTCCCGTTGCCGGCTGAACCAGAATACAATGATGCTTGCGAGGATGCCGAAGACTACCTGGGCAAGAATGGAAGTGATGAAAAAGGCCGGACCATGGTCTCGCTCGGTTTTGAATACCAGGCGATCGACGAGGTGTCCCACCACCCGGGAGAAGACGATCACGAACGTATTCACCACACCCTGGATGAGGGCAAGGGTAATCATGTCTCCGTTGGACACATGACTTACCTCATGGGCCAATACGGCTTCTGCCTCATCGCGGTTCATTGCACGCAAAAGCCCTGTACTCACGGCAACGAGGGCATTGTTTCGCCGCATCCCCGTGGCGAACGCGTTGACGTCCGGTGCATCGTAAATGGCGACCTCGGGCATGCCGATTCCCGCTCTTTCCGCCTGCCTGCGGACAGTCTGCACAAGCCATGCTTCCACCTCACTGGAGGGAGTAGTAATAACACGGGCTCCCGTCATGCGCTTGGCAGTCCATTTGGAGATGGCCAGTGATACCAGGGAACCTCCGAACCCGAAGACTGCGGCAAATATAATCAGGTTTGCAAGGTTAAGCCCCATCCCCTGCTCGTCAAGAATGCGATCAACCCCGAGAAGACTCAGGACAATGGAAAGGACGAGAATAACCGCTATGTTGGTGATCACAAAAAGCATGACCCTTTTGAACATGGTAACCTCCTTAGTAAATAACCCCACAGTGCACCTTGCGCAAAACCCGATGAAGACTTTTCATTGAGTGTGTATTCCGTGAATTTTCTGCCAGGTATCCCGATGGAGTCGTGTGATTGGCTCTACTTATTACTTGTGAATAGTAATCATAAAGCCATTATGAGTCAAGAAATTTCGACAGCTGACCGTTCTTTCTTAACAGGTATGAAGTGTATTCGTATAGTTAAACGAAATATAACCACACACTGATTTGCAATGTAAGAATCACCTTTTGCTAAGGTTTTGCCTGATTGCCCGTGATTGCTACTTGCCGCTCCACTGGAGAAATGTCTTTTCCCCGTCGTAGGTTCCGATCAATATCAGCCCAGTGTTCTCCTCGATGAGGGTCTGCGGGTCGGGATTGATCGACATGTCCTCGCCACGCTTGATGGCTACAACAGAACAGTTGGTCATTTGTCGGATATTCGATTGAGCGAGGGTTTTTCCGATAAGCGATTGTGGCGCCTTCATGCGAAAAATATTGAGTCCCTCGGCAAGCATCAGGGTGTCTTCATTTTTCAGGAAGTTGAAAATGGCATTGGCGCCCAGGGAGGAAAAGGACATGACAAAATCAGCGCCGGCGCGGTGAAGCGTAGACACATTGCGATCATGGGTCGCCCTGCTGAGTATCTGCATGTCAGGCCTCAGGCTTCTCAGGTATTTCGTCAGATAGATGTTCGTCGCATCATCGTGAGTGGTGATCAGCGCAGCGGGGGCTTCCTCTATCCATGCTTTCTTCAACGTGTGGATATCCGCGGCGTCGCCGAAAACATAATTTTCTTTCTCCTGCACTTTCCGGGGGTTCTTCTCGACGATGAGATAGGGAGTTTCCCTTCCCCTGAACCGCTCTGCAATGGTTGACCCAACCCTTCCTCCCCCGATAATAACCACCGGGTGTGCGGTAAGACGGCAGATATGATAGGAAGAATAGACGTCGTCATAGGATGCCAGATTTCCCTCCCCCCCTGCGAGGACCAGCACGCTGGTACGCCTTATCTGACTTTGGGCAGTCGGGATTTCAAACTTACCCCGTTCCCAGATGCCAACGACAGTAACGCCGAATTGTTCCCTCAGTCTGCTTTCCGCCAGTGTCTTGCCGACAAGGGGGGTGTCCAGCGCAGGGAATTCGGCGATAATTAATTTATCGAACCGGCTTATGACATTGGCCCGACAGTCTCCGCCCACAGTCCATGCAGCGAGGGTGTGCCCCAGGATGTCATAGAGCTGCAGTACTTTTGTACTTCCTGCCATCTTCAGGATGTCTTCAGAATGGGGTGAATCGGCGGTGGTGACAATGGTGACCCGATCGTTCAATTCACGAACGGTGAAGGCAATGTTCGTGTTGATTTCGTCCCTGCTGGTCGCAACGACCATACACGCGTCATCCACGCGCATTTTCCGGTAGGTTTCGGGATCATCAATGTCCCCTACGGCAACACGTAAACCCATATCATAGAGTTCCAGGGCCTGCTTGAAATCTTCCACAATAAGGACATACTCCTGTTTGTGAGTTTTGAGTTTCTCGATCAGGGCCATAGTGACGGAATCATAACTCGTGATGATGACGTGGTCTTTCGTCTCCGGCGGCAGCTCCCGGGGCGCCCTTTTTCGCGCTTCGATCTCAATCCAGGGGGCATAGAAAAATTTTATGAAGGTAAAGGGGAGCAGGGTAAGAAGGAAGATCACCCCGGAGAGAAGCACCAATATGGAAAAAGCGCGGCCCAAATCCGAATGGAAGGTAATATCACCAAAGCCAAGGGTCGTCATCACCGTGAGGGTCCAGTAAAAACCGGTGATCCATGAATAGTGGCGGTCTTCTATAGCCATCAGGAAATGAAAGAATATGCTGTAGATGATGACCATGACGGCCAGAACGAGGAAAAATTTCGCAAGCAGGCGAATATTACGCTTGGTGCTTTCCCTCTGGACAAGGTAACTAAGGATAGAGGGGCTATACTTCATGCTTTTTCCCCGGGTGAATCAGATCACTGACATAAAACCGTTTGTCTTCGTTCGTCAATTTTCCCTTCTTGTAAAAAAGGGCTTTCTTGGATCTTTCAAATACGAAGGCGTGAAATTTTCCCATTCCTCTTTGTCTCCGTCCTTTCAAAAAAGCCAAAAGCTTTTGCCCTCCAACTCTTCTTTCATCTTTCTTTTATTGTTATGCCCGGGGAGTTACCTGTCAAGTAAATTCATAGAATACAGTGAGGTTTTTTATTTTTCGTAATATTTTGAAGGAACCGTTGATTGCGGGGATCTGCACAATGGATTTGCCCGTGTGAAGCCTGTCCTCGACCTGATCGGGGATGCAAAGACTGCAACCAATGCTTCTGAACAAGGGAAAGATCATGGAGGAGCTGGTGAAAATCCTTTCCGGATGGCGGCACTCCGGGTTCCATGTCTTCTGCGGCAACCGTATATCCCCAAATGACGCAACCGCCATGGAAAACCTCGCCCGCTACATTATCCGGGCATTCTTCTCCCAGGAACGGATGAACTACCTCGATCAGGAAGGCACGGTCGTCTATACCGCACAGGCCGACAAGTCAAGCAGGATATTCCCCGCTCTGGAATGGCTGGCCGCCATGTGCTCGCACATCCCGAACAGGGGCGAGCAGATGGTCAGATATTATAGATTTTACAGTAACGTCTCCCGGGGAAAAAGACAGGAGTGCGGAGACGATGATTCCATACCATGCATCATGGAATCGGAAAAGGTTTACCAAAGCGCACGCCCCGCCTGCCTGTATGCACGGCACTTGCAGGCCGTATGCCCCATACGTGATGGATGAATACTCTCAACTTACCATCAATGATGATCATCTTTATCGAGACCCTGAGTATTCCTGGGATGCTTATATCCAGTCATAACACTGAATGGAAAACAGGATGACGGGGAATGGTGCGCCCGGATTATAAAGGCGCCGGGTACGGGGGAAAATACAACGTCCTCATTACTCGGAAGTGAATTGATATTCAATCCGACGGAGGCTTCAGAAAGGGTATTTTCTCATCTCTGATATACACCAGAGCCTGGCATATCGCGATGAGATCGTTTTCATCTTTCACCGTGATCTGATAAGATGCCGTCCTCTTTGTCCTGTTGATCTCCCTTGACTCCGCCGTCAATGTCGTATTCTTCTTCGGCGGTCTCATGTAGGTTACGTTGATATTTAATGCAACGGCCACGTTTTCGCGGCTGTTGGAGGATATCTCGAACGCCTCATCGATCAATGAGAATATAGCGCCGCCGTGCGCCATCCCGTATATGTTGTCCATAAGCTCGGTGTATTCCATCTCGCAGAGGGCATAGCCTTCCTCCACGTTCTTCAATCTGATGCCTAAAAGATTCGCAAAGGGTTCTTGCTCAACCTTTTTGAAAAATATTTCTCTCTTCCATCCATCCATACTATCCGATCTCCGTTGTACATTTGTAATTATTATAAAATCACCAGAGCGATGAAATCCGGGATTTTACAAGCCTATCCATAACGCTAGGTTGTAGGCAGCGATACCGCCTATAAAAGATACGACAAGCATGACCAGAAGCGATGATATGAACCATTTCCCACCACCCATTTCCTTCCTCATTACCGCGACCGTTGCCGCACAGGGGACAAAGAGCATCATAACTACCAGGAAGGCAAGGGCAGAGGCGTGACTGACTACCGTCGGCAACACCTGTATCAACCCCTGCTCTCCCACGCTGTGCAGGACACCCAGAGTCGCGATTGCATTCTCCTTGGCCACGATGCTTGTCAGGAGTGCGGTGATCATTTTCCAGTCGAATCCCAACGGCCGGCCGATAAACTCAAGACGATGCCCTATCCACGCAAGCACACTGTTTTCCACATTCCCGTGAGGCAGATACGAAAGCACCCATACCAGGATTGACACACACAGTATTACAGTACCCGCTTTTCGGATAAAGGCAACGGTTCTCGTCCACACAACCACGCTGATTGTCCTGAAATCGGGTTTATGATACAGAGGAAGTTCCATGATGAACGGCGTCGGTTCATCCTTCAGAAAAAATTTATTTACCAGCATCCCTGTCACGCCCAGAGCCAAGATGTTCACGGTGAGCAACGACCATGACACTATGGTCGCTTTCTCCAGGAACATGGCGGCGGCAACAAAGGTAAGCACGGCAAGCCGGGCGGTACAGGGAACAAATGGTGCAAGAAATATCGTGAGCAATCTCTCCTTTTTCGACTCTACAATCCGTGCCACCAAGACTGAGGGGACATTGCAGCCGAAACCGAGGCAAAGAGGCAGAAAACTCTTCCCATGGAGTCCGACAAGGTGCATGAACCGGTCCATCACGAACGCCGCCCTCGCCATATACCCCACATCTTCCAGAACAGCCATCGCCGTAAAGAATATAATGAGTATGGGAAGAAAAGTCAGAACCGACCCGACACCGCCGATGACTCCGTCTATGATGATCCCCCTGAGCCAGGCATTTGAGAAACCAACCGTACCATCTAACCATCCCGCAAAAGAGCTGATCTGACTTTCAAGCCACTCTTGAAGGGGAAATCCGATTTTATAGGTAAGGGAAAAAATAGCTGCGAATACCGCCAAAAGAACGGGTATTCCCAAAATGGGTCGGGTCAGGACGTGATCGATCCGATCCGTCATCACCACCTGTCCCATTTTGAACCTGGAAATCGCCGCGCGGGTGACCTCTTCAATCCAGTCATACCTGCCGCCGACCACCGCGTGAAGAGAATCCTCATGTTTTGCGAGAAGAACCTGGATCTCATTCCACACGTCACCCGGTACGGCGCTTTCCATCAATCCTGAAATTTCCGGGTCACCCTCCATGAGCTTAGTCGCCATCCAGCGAGGGGTGTACGGTGGATGCACATGATTTCTGATAATGCTCAAGAGCTTTTCAAAAATATCCTGGTGATCCCGTGAGACACCAGGTATTTTGGGTCGGTAATCAGTTTCTCCTCTGGCCATCTCGATAATCTTCGAAACAAGTTCTTTGATACCCCTGTTCTTTGTCGCAATCATCGATACAACCGGTATACCTAACGACTTCTGAAGAGCCCTTACATCAATATGAATCCCCTGATCCTCTGCGACATCGATCATATTCACGGCCACAATAATCGGAGAATCGAGAAGGAGCAACTCCGAAAGCAGATAGAGACTCCTTTCCAAGGCAGATGCGTTCACCAGGAGCACAATGACATCGGGGCTCACATTGATGATGAAATCCCTTGCGATCCTTTCTTCCTCGGAAAAGGCGGTAAGGCTGTACGTGCCGGGAAGATCGATGATCTGCATCACCACATCTTCGGATACATACGCCCCTTCCTTTTTTTCCACAGTCTTCCCGGGCCAGTTACCGATATGCTGGGATAAACCGGTAAGGATGTTGAACACGGTGGATTTACCCACGTTCGGCTGGCCTGTCAGGGTTACCAAGAGTTTCCTGCGAAACGTCTGCTGTTCTTTTCCTTCCTGTAAAGGTAGTACCCTGTTCACCATGATTTTCGAGGCCTCGCCTGCACCGAGCACAAGCCTCGTATCGGCGGCCTGCACGATGACCAGACCACCACTCCTGCGAAGAACCTTGATCCTCACACTACTCACAATTCCAATACCGGCAAGTCTGCTCGTGAGAGATTTTCCTCCGGATATGAATTGTACAATCCCTTCCTCGCCATCTCCCAGCAATGCTACAGAAACTACCTCAGTATCCATCAACCCCTCTTCCGAAATCACATAAGTGAATGAGCTTATATCATGAAATTACGCTGGAAAATACCTAAAATATAATGAAATTTACCACCACATTCTGTAATCGAGGGAGGTTCCCCATGCATATTCGCTCACACTCTCATCTCAGGGAACGTTTTGCACCATCACCACATGTGTGGTATTGAGTGGTTCGAAATAGTTCGCAATAAAAGTACAAAATAATAAATCAACACCGAAAGGAGATCATTTCGATGAAATTTTTTCCCGCACTATGGTGCTCTGTGATTTTGCTCTCCGGATTCATCGCAGGATCAACTGCCATCTCTGCAGAACCGGAGGGAGGAAAATGGATACTCTTAGGTTTCACAAAATACAGAGACGCCGTCTTCATGGATAAAAACACCACCCCATCCCGTAATAATGTGAACGTGTGGGCCAAAATCGCCCCATCCGAGAAAAGTAAATACTATCAGAAAATGAAGAATGAATTGAGAAAATCAGGGAAATCGGCGAAGGGATACAAATACTCTGAAATACTCAATGAAATCGACTGCGGGCAAAATAGAATCAGATATTTGCAAGTCATTTACTACAATAAAAAAGGAAAAACGATGCATACCGCCATCGATAACAATCCTGAATGGAAATCGATCGTCCCGGGAAGTCTCTGGGAAAATATGCAGCGCAACGCCTGCAAGAAGTAGTGCCTCCCCAAAAAACAACCGAGCATTCCTTACGAAATGCTCGGTTGTGTCAACTCCCGTAATCCTAACGCAAAATTACTTTGCTGCTGGCTTTGCTGGAGCCGGTGGTGCTGGCGGTGCAGGGGCTGGAGCAGGTGCCGGTGCAGGTGCCGGAGCCGCTGCCTCTTTCTTCGCTGGTTCCGCAGGTTTCTTTTCCGGTGCTGACGGACAGCCGACCAACACAAACGAGAAAGCGACGAGCATCAGCATTGCAAGAACAAACGCAAATACCTTTTTCATGAAACACTTACCTCCTTTCGGGAATATTCGGACAGCGGATATATCCCCTGTCTTTAGCGAGGGAAGATACTCCAATTTTTCTCCATGTCAAGAAAAATTTAATCCCACCATGATAAACCTGTGAGCATGCCTCCACTGTAGAGAAATAAAATAATTTCACATCGAAAACCCTCTCACAGCCGACCGTAATCATCTTCCAGCCTTTCGATATCATCCTCACCGAAATACTCGCCGGTTTGCACTTCAATAAAAACCAGATCCTCAGATCCGGTGTTCATGATCCTGTGCCATGCCCCTTCCGGTATATCGATGACTTCGCCGTTCTTCAGCCGGTTCTGTTTTCCGTTGATGGTTACCATTGCCTCTCCCCGGACAATGTACCAGTGTTCCCTTCTGCGGCGATGGCGCTGCAAGCTCAGACGCTGCTGCGGATACACCACTATTCTTTTCACCTTATGGTCTGTCTCGTCGGAAAGAACACAATAGTAACCCCACGGCCGGTGATCTTCACCAGGACGTTCATTGTCGCTGCACACAACCATCCCTCCATACTCACAGCAGAGCCCGTACGCGCACAATCACATTATTTGCTGAACTTCTGCCATGGATATGATTTTTTTTCAAGCACTTCTCCATCCTCTTACCTTCTCAGACGATAACCCGGATACTCTATTTGAGTCCTTGACAGCAGTATCGAGTTACGATTTAGTGAGCACAATTATTTTATGGGAGTCACGTGAAATGCTTCGTGTCCTCGAACTTTATTGCGGCATTGGAGGATTTGCCCAAGCATCCGGCACCCGCGCCAGGGTGGTTGCCGCTATTGACCAGAGCGAACTGGCCCTCTCGGTGTATCGACTGAACTACCCGGAAACTCCGGTGATATGCCGCAATATTGAAACCATCAGTACCAAGTTTCTTCGTTCCTTTACTCCCGACATGTGGTGGCTCTCGCCCCCGTGTCAACCCTATACCGTGCGGGGGAAGAGACGGGATATTGATGACCCGCGCGCCGCAAGCCTGCTCAATCTGATCCGCATTCTCCCGGAGGCACCCCCATTGCATCTGGGAATGGAAAATGTAGAGGGATATGCAACATCCCGTGCCCGGGAGCTGTTGCTGAAGGCGCTCTCCATTTCCGGATTCCGTGTGCACGAGCGACTCATCTGCCCTACCGAACTGGGAATTCCAAGCCGCAGACCCAGATATTATCTGATCGCATCGCAGGGCGACCTGCCGGACGTGGAGCCACCCCGGCCATTCTCTTACCCGTTGAAGCATTTTTTAGAGTCTGATCCGGGACCCGGGCTTCAGATTCCGCGGGATGTGGTCGATCGTTTTGGAAAGGGTATGAATACAATCGATGTAACCGATCCGGACGCATATACCACCTGCTTTACCTCATCATATGGAAAAGCACTGATGCGATCCGGATCATACCTGTACTGGCGGGAAGGCGTGCGTTACTTCTCTCCTGATGAAATCATCAGGCTTTTGGGATTCCCGCGTGGATTCAAGTGGCCGCCAACCATGACCTTACGTAAACGCTGGCACCTGGCGGGCAACAGTATATCGGTGTTTGCGCTCCGCGAGGTTCTTCGTATAATTCCTCATTTCCGGAATTGATCAATCGACCAATTTCCCCCGGCAGTCGAAATACACACGCAACGTCTTACAAAGGTTCAATATTCCAGATTTCTCTCGCATACTCCAGAACCGCTCTATCGCTGGAGAACTTTCCCATTCCGGCAGTGCTGCGAATCGAGCGGCGTGTCCACTCCTCCTCATTGGAATACGCATTACTGACATTCTCCTGGCACTGAACGTAGGAACGGTAATCCGCGAGAATCATAAACGGTTCGTTACATCTGAAAAGAGCATCAACAACAGGTTTGAAAAGATGGGGATCATCCGGAGAAAAGAACCCGGAATAAATCATATCGATCACACTTTTCAGTTCCGCGTCAGAGTTGTAGTAATCGAATGGTTCATACCCCTCCTGCAATTTGCGAGCGACCTCGTCCGCGGTGAGTCCGAAAATAAAGATATTTTCTTTGCCGACCTCCTCCATTATTTCTATGTTCGCACCATCCAGTGTTCCTATGATGAGGGCCCCGTTCAGCGCAAACTTCATGTTACCCGTTCCTGACGCCTCCATCCCGGCAGTGGAGATCTGCTCAGAAAGGTCTGTGGCAGGAATTATTTTCTCAGCCTGTGAGACACAGTAATTGGGCAGGAAAAGAACTTTGAGCCGGTCACCGACTGCGGGGTCAGAATTGACGACGGCACCCACGGAATTTATGAGTTTAATGATCAACTTCGCCATGCGATATCCGGGAGCTGCCTTCCCCCCGAATATGATCGTGCGGGGTGACACCTTCTGCTGCGGTTCGCTTCTCATACGGTTATAGAGGGTTATCACGTGGAGCACATTCAGGAGCTGCCGTTTGTATTCATGAATTCGCTTCACGTGGACATCGAAAAGAGAATCCGTATTAACCGTTACCCCTAATTTCCTGTGAATATATCTTGCGAGGCGCGCCTTGTTTTCTTTTTTCACACGCCTCCAGGCCGCCCTGAACGCACGATTATCAGCCGATTTCCTCAGTGCATGCAGTCGGGAAAGATCGGACTCCCATCCCTTTTTCAGTGTTTTCGTGATGAGCAATGATAATCCCGGATTGGCACAGAGAAGCCATCGTCTCGGAGTTACGCCGTTCGTCTTGTTATTGAATCGCCCCGGAAACAACTCATCGAAATCTCTGAATACCCTCTCCTTCAGGATATGCGTATGCAACGCCGATACACCGTTCACCGAGTGGCTTCCCACAATCCCTAAATGAGCCATCCGTACGGCCCTGTAAGGTTCGTCCCGAATGAGAGACACCCGCCGGATACGCTCTTCGTCGTCGGGATAGTGACCGCGCACATCCTGGAGAAACCGGCGGTTGATTTCATAGATTATCTGCATGTGCCTCGGCAAAACCCTCTCCATCATGTCCACCGGCCACGTCTCCAGTGCCTCCGGGAGAATGGTGTGGTTCGTGTAACCAAATGTGTTCACACAGATGTCCCACGACTCCTCCCACGAGAGTTTTTCCCCATCGAGAAGGATTCTCATAAACTCCGGAATGGCAATAGTGGGATGGGTATCATTGAGCTGAACCGATATCAAATCGGGTAACCTTGAATACTCTACCTTTCTCTTTTTAAAGCGCCGCATTATGTCCTGAAACGTGGCGGAAACAAAGAAGTACTGTTGCCTCAGACGCAATTCCCTTCCCTCAAAAGCCTCTTCGCTGGGGTAAAGCACCTTTGAGATATTCTCGCTGAGCACCTTGTCTTCCACGGCGCTGACATATTTTCCCACATTGAAAAGCTCGAGGTTGAACTCGCGAGTGGATTTCGCAGCCCAGAGGCGCATGTTTGTCACATGTTCATTGCCGTAACCGGCAATGAGTGTGTCGCATGCCATTGCCATTATCTTCTGCGTGTTTTCCCAGCTATGACACAGATGACCCTCCTCATCATAGTATTCCCTCACATTCCCGTAAAAATTCACTTCATAAAGATGCTCGGGACGCTCGAATTCCCAGGCGTTGCCGTGCCGCATCCAGTTGTCGATCTTCTCTACCTGAAAGCCGTTTTCGATGGCCTGATGAAATATCCCGTAATCGTACCGTATCCCATATCCATAGGCGGGTATCTTCATCGTGGCAAAAGAATCTATGTAACAGGAAGCGAGTCGGCCGAGCCCCCCATTCCCCAGACCGGCATCCCATTCGACCTCTTCAATATCCTCCAGGGAATATCCCATATCCCTGAGCGCTGCCACCACTTGATCCTCTATGCCCATATTGACGATATTATTTCTCAAAAAACGACCCGGCAGGAATTCCAGAGAGAGATAATACACCCTCTTTGCCTCCCTGTGGTAGTATGAGCGCTGTGTTTCTATCCATCGGTCAACAAGGCGATCCCTGACCGCATGGGCGGTAGCCTTGTATACGTAATACTCCTGGGCGAAGGCAGGATCATGCCCCATGGTGGAAGCGATATGCTTTACGATATCCTTCTTCAATTTTTCCACACTGTCGGACTTCGTAATTCGATCATATTTCTTTACTTTCTTTCTCATCGCTCCCTCCTCTTACTCTCTCATTTTGCTCCATGCATACCTACGGAGAACCCTGTACATGACCGGAAAGGTCTATGATTTCCATACGATTATTCGCCTCAGGATGCTTCCGGGAAGGCCCTTCCGTTACTACCACAAGGTGACCCCCCACCCCGTGTGCATTGAGCCAGTTTTTTGTGTACGTGTTCCAGTCGTCCGGATGATCCGGCTCACACGTGGGACAGACCCCATAGGAAAACTGCAAACGCTGACAGGTAGATTCATCGGAACTCACCGCAACAATCCATACGGGAAGCCTGAAGCGGGCAATGCTCCTGGCAGTTGCTCCACCCCGGGTGGGCACAAACACAGCCGCCGGAGAAACCCGTTCCAGGGTAGCCTCCACACTCAGCGCGATTAAATCCGCGAGGTTGACCTTTTCGTCTTTTCCTATCGCTTCCAGAGCCGCTCTCACACGGTAACCGGGCCGGTGGGGCTCAACCGCCGCCGCAATTTTGGCCAGCATGCGCACCGCCTCCAGGGGAAATTCACCCATTGCAGACTCCCCGGAGAGCATTACACAGTCCGTACCATCGAGAATGGCGTTGGCAACGTCCGTGGCCTCAGCCCGGGTGGGACGCCGGTTGTTCGTCATGGATTCAAGCATCTGCGTTGCCGTAATCACAGGTTTCCCCAGCAGGTTCGCATGACGGATAAGCCGCTTTTGCACCAGGGTGATCTGTTCAATCGGTATCTCTACACCCAGATCACCCCGGGCGACCATGATCCCGTCAGCAGTCTCTAAAATGGATTCCATGTGCTCAAGCGCATTGGAACGCTCAATCTTGGCAATGATAAACGGCTGGTGTCCAAGGGATGCAGCGGCCTCGCGAACGGCAAGAATGTCCGTATCCGATTCAACGAAAGACTGGCTGATCGCATCCACCCCGTGTTCCAGCGCAAATTCAAGGCACCGACGATCATGATCGGTGAACGCACTGATCCCGAGATCGATACCAGGCAGGTTCAATCCTTTCCGTGACCGGAGTTCACCCCCGACCAATACACGGCATCTCACATCATTCGACTCAATCCTGACAACCTCCATCTGGATGAGTCCGTCATTGAGGAAAAGCATGTCCCCGGGTTTCACGGCCATGGGGAGACGGGAAAAAGTTACGGAAACCCTCGCTGCATCACCGACGATTTCCTGTGTAGTCAGAGTGAACGTATCACCCGGTTTCAGATCAACAGGCTCGGACGCGAGTTGACCGATGCGCATTTTGGGACCGGGAAGGTCGGCCATGATGGCCAGTCGCTTACCCGTCGCCCGCGCAGCAGCCCGGAGGTTTTCGATCACCTTCCTGTGCTTTTCGAAATCTCCGTGAGAAAAATTAAGACGCGCCACATCCATCCCGGCCCGGATCATCTGCTCCATCACCGGCGGAGAATCCGATGCTGGTCCAATGGTACAGATAATCTTTGTCTTGTGGTCAGGAAGTTTCATCTCTCACCTCCCGAAAAAAACGT
>VGTB01000063.1 GCA_016874835.1 Deltaproteobacteria bacterium
ATCCGGCATGGCTCCTTCCTCCTTTTTCTTTGAGCAGGCAGCTTGCGCGGGAATGCTTCCCATAATGGTCATATCAAAGCTGATCCAGAACGCGATCAAAATCCACAACGAAAAACGTGGTCCCCTGTAATACCAGTTCATCGCAAGGTCGGTATCACACGAAGTCAATCACACAAAATGACCGGGGAGATGATCTGGGAAATGACTTTACAAGACAATAAAATACCATTATATACCGTGCTGAAATGGTTGCAGGCGCATGAGTCACGAGAAATACAAAATTCACTTTAACACCGATGTCAAAAAAATTTGATATGAGGAGAGGAATGTCGCCATGAAGAAAAGTACATTGTCAGGAGTGAGTATTTTTGCAGGCCTTCTGTTAATTACTGTCCTCGCCACGCAGGCATACGCGTTCGAGATCGGGGTACGTGGTTACTACTGGTTTCCCGATCTCAAGGCAGAACTGAAGGTTGATAAAGGCGGTTTAACGGGTACACAGTTCGATGTGAAAAATGAATTAGGCATAGGCAATGAAAGTTTTCCTTCTGTGGAAGTGTACGGTGGAGTTGGGAAACATCACTTCAGCGTCATGTACACACAGTTCCACTATTCCGGTGACAGGACGATCACGAGATCGATCAATTTCGCAGGTAAGACATTTACAGCGGGCACGCGGGTCGAATCGGATTTAGAAACAAAGATGCTGGATATCGAATATCAATACGACCTGCTCAATATGGAAAACATTCTCGCCGGTTTTTCCTTAGGGGTTATCGGTAAAATCAAATATTTTGATGGGGAAGCGAGCCTTAAATCTTCAGCACTGGGTGCCGTGAAGGAAACATTCGCCGCCCCCGTCCCGATGGTTGGTATTGGTGCCCATATCGGCCTGCTGGCAAACATCCTTGAGGCCAGAGCAAAAATCGCCGGTATCGGGTACTCCGGCAGTGTGTTTTACGATGCGCTGGCGGACATCTCGGTGACGCCCTTCCCGTTCCTGGATATCCACGGCGGGTACCGGATCATGAAACTCAAGATAGATAATGTGAGTGATTTCTATGGCGACCTTGAATTTGCCGGGCCATATGTAGCCCTGACGGTCGGCTTTTAGTATCGCCCAGAGGGAAAAACACAGAGTGGAAGAAAAAAGCACACAAAAACCAAGAGTCGGGATTATCATGGGAGGGATATCATCCGAAAAGGAGGTATCCCTCGAAAGCGGCAGGAATATCTTTAACAAGATAGATCGGACGAAGTATGACCCCGTATCCATCTTCATGGACTCTAAGGGATCCTTCTGGGAAATACCGATAAAGCTTTTGATGCGTAACAGCACCAAAGACATCGAAGAAGATCTGTCGGAGGAATCGACATACATCCCTTACGAGGATTTGAAGTCCCGGGTGGATTTCATCTACATCGGTTTGCACGGAAAATATGGTGAAGATGGCTGCCTGCAGGGCCTGCTTGAATTTCTCAAAATCCCCTACACGGGATCCGGTGTCCTGGGTTCCGCTTTAGGAATGGACAAGTATGCATGCCGCAAAATTCTTTCCCTGAGCGATATCGATGTGCCCAAGACGCTCCCGGTTTACCGGAAGCAATGGGTTCCGGAAAACAGCAAGGAGATCCTTGACACAATTGAAAGAGAGATCGGATTCCCCTGCGTGGTCAAGCCGACGAGGGAAGGGTGCAGTACCGCCGTCAAGAAGGTGGTGTCAAGAGAGGGAATCCCTCTCGCCCTGGAAGACGCTTACATATGGGACAACACTGCATTAATCGAGGAATTCATCAGCGGTATCGAGGTAACCTGCGGCGTCATCGAAAATGATGAGCGGCCTCTCGCATTAACCCCCTCTGAAACCATTCCCACGCAGGACGTCCTTTCCTTAGAAGACAAGTTTCTCTACGGACAGGGTGAGAATAAAACACCTGCGCGGGTTCCGGATGAAACCCTTAAAAAGATTCAGGACGTTGCCGTCCGCACCTTTATCGCCCTTGACCTGAGAGGATACGCAAGAATCGACATGTTTGTCAGAAAAGACGGGCGTGTAGCTGTTTTAGAACCGAATACCCTCCCGGGAATGACTCCCTCGACGGTTCTTTTCCACCAGGCGGCAGCATCCGGAATCACGCAGAGTGACCTGATAGACATGGTCATCACATCGGCCATGAAGGCGCACGCAAAAAAAAGAGGGCCTCTATAAATGAACAGAGCCGACTCTTTCCTCGATCAACTGGGTAAAACAGTAATGAGAAACATCGAGGAAATGGGTAAAATCGTCATGCTCTTCTTCTCCACTGTTTCCTGGATGGTCAGGCCCCCCCTGAAGATCAGAGATATTTTCAAACAGATGGAATTTGTCGGTGTCAAGTCCATCTTTGTGGTCGTGCTCACAGGGGGCTTTACCGGCATGGTAATGGCCCTCCAGGGCTATCATGGTTTCAAGATGTTCAGTGCCGAAGCTCTGGTTGGTTCCACGGTAGCCTTGGGAATGACAAGGGAATTAGGGCCGGTACTCACATCGCTCATGGTAACGGCACGAGCAGGCTCCGCCATGACCGCCGAGCTGGGAACAATGAGGGTTACCGAACAGATCGATGCACTGTACGTAATGGCAGCCAATCCCATCAAGCATCTGATCGTGCCGAGGATAATAGCGGGGGTCCTGATGGTTCCCATTCTGACGATCGTCGCAGATTTTGTGGGCATACTCGGGGGATATTTCGTCGGCGTCGAGGTACTGAACATCAACCCCGGGGTGTTTGTAAAAAACATCTATAAATATGTTGAGCTGGATGACATCTTCAACGGTCTGATCAAGTCCGCTTTTTTCGGGCTTATCCTGTCCCTTATCGGATGCTACAAAGGTTTTAACACGGAAGGAGGTGCGGAGGGTGTCGGAAAGGCAATCACCGAGGCGGTGGTGCTTTCCTCCATCTCCATACTGGTCAGCGATTATTTCCTCACGGCTATTATGTTCTGATGAGAGATGATTAAACTTGTTGACTTATACAAATCTTTCGGTGATGTGCATGTACTGAGAGGACTCAATCTCGAGATTGAATACGGGAAAACAACCTCCATCATCGGGAGGAGCGGCAGCGGGAAAAGCGTTCTCCTCAAGCACATCATCGGACTCCTCAAGCCGGAGAGAGGCCATGTGTTTATAGACGACGTCGATGTCACGAAACTCGACGAGAAAGAGATGAACGAAATTCGGAAGAGGTTCGGCATGCTTTTTCAAGGATCGGCATTGTTCGACTCCATGACGGTGGGAGAAAACGTGGCGTTTCCCCTGAGAGAACATTCACGATTGAAGGAAAGTGAAATAAAACAGATCGTCATCGAAAGATTGAGGGCAGTAGGATTAACAGGGGTAGAGGATAAGATGCCCTCAGAAATGAGCGGTGGCATGAAAAAGCGGGTCGGTCTGGCGAGAGCGATAGCCATGCTGCCCGAAATCGTCCTCTTCGACGAACCGACAACGGGGCTCGACCCCATCATGGCGGAAGCCATCAATCAGCTCATCGTAGAGACGCAAAAAAACTTCAACCTGACCTGTATCGTCATCAGCCATGATATTCACTCAATATACACAGTCAGTCACAAGATCGCCATGTTATACGACGGGGTAATCGTCGAATACGGAACTCCGGATGAGCTCAGGGCATCAACAAACCCTGTGACCATACAGTTCCTTTCAGGAAACATAGAAGGGCCGATTACAATAGTATAGCTCCTGCAAAATGCGGAGGTTGTGATGTTTAAAGTAAGTTCAGAGGCAAAAGTCGGATTATTCGTCCTCATTGCGATGATTATTCTGGCATACATGTCCGTGCAGGTCGGAAAGCAGACCTTTACTTTAAGGAAGGGCTATCGGGTAGAAGTTATTTTCAGCAACGTTGCGGGATTAGACCCCGATTCATCGGTTCAGATTGCGGGCGTCGAGGTGGGAAGAGTAGAATCAATCAAGCTTAAAGACGGGATGGCTCTCGTCATCATGAGGATAAAGCCGGAAGTAAAGCTGGAGAAGGATGTTACCGCTGCCATAAAGACCCACGGCGTTTTAGGAGATAAATACATAGAAATCATCCCCGGAACAAAAGGGGAATCTTTCCTTGCAGAAGGGGAACAAATCACCAAGGTGGAGAAAGCGGCGGATCTTGACAGGCTCCTCCAGCAGCTGGCTTTTATCGCAGATGACATTAAGGCCGTCACCGGGTCCCTCAAGCAGGTCATGGGAGGCGAGGCCGGAGTCGCCACACTCGGGGATATCCTCGAAAACACCCGCCAGCTCACGGCAAATCTCAACAGGGTAATAAAGCAAAACGATGAGAAGATTGCCCAGACTATGGATAATCTCAAGGGTGCCTCAAGGGAAATGGAGAAAACATTTGCCTCCCTGAGTGATATTACCGAAGGCATCAAGAAAGGCGAAGGTACGATGGGCCAGCTCATCAAAGATAAAGGAATGGCGGAGAAACTGAACAAGACCATTACATCTCTCGAGGGCATCACTGACAAAATCAATCAGGGGAAAGGCACGATCGGAAAACTCGTCAACGATGAAGAGACCGTCAAAACGCTGAACGAAAGCCTCGCTGGTATCAACCGGTACGTCACAAAGGCGGAACAGTTCAGGACTTTTCTGAGTTACCGGGGAGAATACCTCTTCGATAAAAGCGATGCCAAAAGCCATCTGGAGCTCAAGATTCAGCCCAAGGAAGATAAGTTTTACATACTCGGCCTGACCCATGATCCACGGGGAAAGCGCACCGCCAGAGAATTCACGGTAGACGGCAAGACCACTAAAACAGAGGAATGGGAACGGGACGATCTTCTCTTTACCGCGCAGATCGGAAAACGATTTAAAGACCTCATTGTCAGAGGCGGTATCATTGAGTCAACGGGAGGACTCGGCCTGGATTATCTGACTTTTAATGATAAACTGAAACTGACCTTCGAAGCGTTTGATTTTTCATCGGATCAACGAACACACCTGAAGGCATATGCGGAATACCAGTTATTCAAGCACCTCTACCTGTCCGCAGGGTGGGATGACTTTATCAGCGATA
Organism: Deltaproteobacteria bacterium; assembly: GCA_016874835.1. GTDB lineage: Bacteria > Desulfobacterota > Syntrophia > Syntrophales > UBA2185 > VGTB01. The sequence continues at coordinate 5,083 of VGTB01000063.1, forward strand.
GGGGTAACAGTTCTCCTTTCGTCGGTTTTTCCATCCGTTTCGAGGATGAGGATCTCAAGTATCTCCTCACGTCAACACCGATTCCCAGATGAACAAGCCAGCTCCATAATATGATTGACAGAAGCGAATTGCTTATTATATTAAGCGCACATTTCGCAGACCACTGAAAAGTAACCGGTGAAGCAATGTATTTCAATTCAGCACAACTTTCAATGGCGAGCAGTGCCTTCCAGCGTGCGGAAATACTGGCGGGACAGCATTTCCACCTGAACCGCGAGGAGATAAAGAAACACCGCTACGATGTGAAAACCCTGGCCTACCTTGACAGCCATGAAGTGAAACAAGGGGCTTTCGCCCATCTCTGCAAGTATCACTATTCAAGGGATGAGGATGCAAACCTCTTTGGTAGCTACCACTTTTACAGGATTTGTCTTCAGGACAACAGGATATTGGATGCCGTCGAGAGAGGCCACTCCTTCATAAAAATAAGCCCGCTCATGTTATACATTGCAACACACGAACTCGTCCATATCATCCGGTTCGAAGCGGGAGAGATTGACTTCGATGCATCCCGGGAAGAGAAGGAAAAGGAAGAGGACAGGGTTCACGCAATTACAAGCGTTATACTTAAAGCCTGCATTTCACCCGAAATGAAGCTCGTGCTTGATTGTTTCAGCAATCAGTACAGGATCGGAGATATATTCAATTGAAATAACAATCCGCATCGGAGGAATTACATGCCAATCTACGAATACAAATGTAAAAAATGCGGAAGAGAGTATGAGCTTTTCCAGAAAGTATCAGATCCGGCCGTGAAGACTTGTAAATTCTGCAGAGGCCCGGTCGCGAAACTCATTTCTCTCTCATCCTTCCACTTGAAAGGGAGCGGCTGGTATGTCACAGATTATGGCGGAAAGAAGGCACCTGCCGGAGAAACGAAAAAAGATGATGCGGTGAAGACGGAATCAACGGAATCCGCGAAGACTGAACCCACAGCGAAAACAGATACCGAAGATTAACCCACAAATAGGCACAAAAAGGGGACAGCCTACTTTATCGTCAGGAAAAAGCAGCCTGTCCTTTTTTTATTTGCGCTTCCCCCGGAGTCGCTGTACGAGAAATTGGCCTACCGCCTCCTGGGAAAGATCACCATGAAGTGTATCTTTGATGGCATCTAAATGTATTTCCACACGAGCTGCACTCCTGTGGCCGCCGGCGCTGCCATAGCTTCCGAATGCCTTCTTGGCAATAGCTCCGCAATCCCGGCGGTAACCGTCACCCCGGAATATGATGATGAGCCTGTCTTTCACGATTCCCGCAACAATCACGTAATAGATATCGATAACATGGAGAAAAAAGTCCGCTACCTGAACGCACACGTCGACATTATCAACCTTTCCTAAGAAACTGACAATCCTGTCACGATAACGTTTTTTGAAGTGGTATGCGTGATCATAATATTTGAGGTAGCGGTCGGGTATCTGATTCAGTTCAATGCGGCGGATCAGCTGTCTGTTTGCCCGGGCAAAATTCAGATAGTATGCACTGACATCTTCAAGAATAACATCCCGCTCGAAATTGTTCGTGTCTGCTTTAATCCCGTAGAGGAGTGCCGTATATAATTTTCTGGGAATCTTCACCTTTGCGGCAAGCAGATATTCCGTCATCATGGTCGATAACGCACCATAATTATCCCTGACATCTGCCAGTTCGGCATGCCATACGGTCATGCAGGGGTGATGGTCGAACACGATTTGCGTCCGCGTATTGCCAAGGGCCTCACCGAAAAAGGTAGGCTGGGCATCGACTATCGCTCTCACATTGTAGGCCCCGATATCCACAGTGCCCAAGAGGTGAATATCCACCTTCATTGCCCGGATGAACTCGGCATTCTGGTGCCGCGCGACTGTATCTGTTGCGATAAATGTGCATTTCGAGAGTCCGGCAGTTTGCCTGAGCAGCTCACGGAGAGCCATGGCCGATGCGACGGCGTCGGGATCAGGGCTGCCGTACATAAGAATGGCGAGAGAGTCATCACGTTGGAACATCGATTTCAGCTTGATGACATTATGCAATGTCTCTTCTTTAACGAGAATCGATTCAATGCGCTTCATGGTAATTACACCAGGCGGATTCTTCCCTGAGGTGCCGCTGCAATTTCACCGACGATAGCAGCTTCGCTTATCCCCTGGGCATGCATCTTCTTGAGTAACGTGTCTGCGTGAGTCTCGGACAGGGATATAAGCAAACCTCCGGCGGTCTGCGGATCGAACAGAATATCGACCATCCAGTCAGGACAGTTCTTGTCGATTTCAATCAGATGTTCACGAAACTGACGGTTCCGGTAAAGGCCACCAGGAACAATGCCCATCTCAACAAATTCACGTATCTCAGAAAAAAACGGCACGGAAGATCCGTATATGATCATGCCCACGTCGGAATCTTCCACCATTTCGCAGGCATGTCCCAATAGACCGAATCCGGTGATGTCCGTGCAGGCATGCACCTCACTCGTTTCTCTCATAAGCTCAGCAGCCTTATCATTCAGAGTGGTCATGAACTTTACCGATCTCGCCACAAGAGTATCCTCTGCCATGTTACCTTTGAGAGCCGTACTGACGATGCCCGTACCCAAAGGTTTGGTGAGAATCAGCCTGTCACCCACCCTTGCCCCTCTGTTAAACAACACTTTATCCGGATGGATCACACCGGTAACCGAGATACCGTACTTCAACTCCTTATCTTCGATGCTGTGCCCCCCTATCAGCAGAACACCAGCCTCCCTCATCTTATCAAGACCCCCATGAAGAATCCGATGGAGTATGGAAATCTCCATTTCATTGATCGGGAAACAGACGATATTCATTGCGGTGAGCGGTTTCCCCCCCATTGCGTAAACGTCGCTGAGGGCATTGGTGACGGCGATCTGGCCGAAGGTGTAGGGATCGTCCACGATGGGGGTGAAAAAATCCACCGTCTGGATGATCGCCAGATCATCCCGGAGTCTATAGACCCCGGCGTCTTCCCCATGCTCCATCCCGACGATCAAATTCGGATCGGAGATCAAAGGTAAATCCTTCAATGCATCATGCAGGTCACCCGGACCTATCTTGCAGGCTCACCCCGCCCCGTGAACCGTCTCGGTCAGGCGGATCGTCTCGTTTTCCTTCATCGATTACTCCGGATTCAAAACTTTCACAATCTTCCCTCAAGGAAAATGATGGGATACCTATTGCCTCATACCTGCACTGCAAATGACAGATGAAAAACCTATCATGCAGAATTTTACGAGAAATATACAATAATTACATGCGCAGTCAAGTTATTAATCGCACCCCTGTGCATGGTAGACACCTATGGTATAAACAATTACCTTTTACTTGAGGGGCCCGAATGTGGTAGTCAAACGCCATGAGCTACGATTCATTTAAGGACATCACCATTCAGCAAATGGAAATGCTCATCGCTCTGATCGAGTCGGGGAGCTTCACCCGCGCCGCGGGAAAGCTCTTCCTGACCCAGCCGACACTCACCAAGCAGATCAGAAACCTGGAAGAATCCGTCGGTGCAAGACTTGTCAACCGTGGAGGCACAGGGATATCACTCACACCCGAAGGACAGATCTTTTACACCTATGCGAAAAGGGTGGTTCGTCTGAGGGAGGACACCAGGGAAAAACTGGGGCGTCTTCGGGAAAATGAATCTGGTCACATCTATATTTCCGCAAGTACCATCCCCGCGACGTATATTCTCCCGCGTCTTCTCGGTCGCCTCAAAACGCTTTATCCGGATATCTGCGTACATATCCAGATGAATGACAGCGAAGATACCCACCAGATGGTACTGAATGAGCACGCAGGGATGGGTTTCATTGGAAAAGAAGTCTTCGACAGGAAGCTCATCACGGAGCGCCTCTGGAAAGACAGCATCGTCCTGGTTGTTCCGTCGCATCACCCCTGGGCAAAAACAGGTGATATACCGGTGGAATCTCTCACGAAAGAACCATTCGTTCTGAGGGAGAGAGGTTCGGCAACACGGGATGCCTTCGAGGAATGCCTGTTGAAGAACTTTAACATGAGTCTTTCTTCCCTGAACGTCGTGTGTGAAATGGGAAGCTCCGAAGCAGTCAAGGAAGCAATTATGGCAGGACTCGGTGTGTCCGTACTCTCCATTTATGCCATTGAGCGCGAGATGGGAAAAGGCAACCTTGCCATTGTTCCCATCAAAGGCTGTGCAATTGAAAGGTTCTTCTATCTGATTTACAGGAAAAACTTCCCTCTCATGAATTACCACAGACGTTTCCTGGAAGTTCTGAGAAAAAGCGAACCCCTCTAAGACTGGTGCAAATATACCGGGATTATCCTCTCCCGGTATCGTATCCCTTCTTATTGAAGATATACCCCGCCTCCCTTGTTCATTCCTACAACGAATAAGTAATATTCCATACAAGAATGAAAACAGTTTCAATATTACGAAAATGAATTGGACTTTTTCACTTTCGCTCTGCTATGGACGGCAAAAATCTTCGGACAGGAGGCATAGTGATGTCAGAATTCTTTGCTTCCCGGAAGGGAATCATTCTTGCGGGAGGAATCATCGGTATCCTTGCTTCCCTCCTGCAGTACCTGGGCAATCCTCCCAATATGGGCATCTGTGTCGCATGCATGGAACGGGACATCGCGGGTGCCATTGGACTTCACCGGGCTGATATCGTGCAATACATCAGACCGGAAATAATCGGGTTCGTTTTAGGCGCTTTTCTAAGCTCCCTTATCTTCAGGGAACATAAGCCCAGGGGCGGGTCCGCTCCCATGATTCGTTTTTTTCTGGGAATATTCGCCATGATCGGTGCCCTCGTTTTCCTTGGTTGTCCGTGGCGCGCCCTTCTCCGTCTTGCCGGCGGCGACGGGAACGCCATTGTGGGGATCTTGGGCCTCACAACGGGAATCATCGGCGGGGTTACATTTCTGAAGAACGGCTATAATCTGGGACGTTCCCATTCCCAGAAATCCCTCAGCGGCTGGATATTCCCGGCACTCATGCTGGGGCTTTTCCTGATGCTGGTTTTCCGTATCGAATTCTATGCAGGCGGCCCTATTTTCTTCAGTGTGAAGGGACCCGGCGCCATGCACGCTCCCATATGGATCAGCATTACGGCAGGGATCCTGATCGGCGTAGTCGCCCAGAGAAGCCGATTTTGTACGATGGGTGCCATCCGGGACGTGCTGCTGATCAGGGATTATCATCTCATCAGCGGCGTCGGAACATTGCTGATTGCCGCTTTCGGATTGAACATGATCCTGGGACAATTCCACCCGGGTTTCGAGGGTCAGCCCATCGCCCACACTGACCACGTCTGGAACTTTTTGGGGATGACCCTGTCGGGGCTCGCTTTCGTACTTGCCGGTGGTTGTCCCGGGCGCCAGCTCTTTTTAGCCGGTGAAGGGGATATGGATGCAGGGATCTTTGCGCTGGGAATGATCATCGGGGCAGGTATTGCCCATAACTTCGCGCTGGCCAGTTCCCCGAAGGGAGTTGCCGCTTTCGGCCCAGCCGCCGTGATCACCGGTCTCATATTCTGTCTGATTATCGGTTTCACAATGCGCGATAAAATGAACACATGAAAAGACTGTATTGCAAATTCTTTCTCATTAACAGGGAGGTTTAATGTCCATGAAAAAAGTCGATGCGAGAGGCCTTTCCTGTCCGCAACCGGTTATCCTGGCAAGCAGGGCTATTGCGGAAGGATATGACTCCTTCACAGTGATTGTCGACAACGAAGTTGCCAGGGAAAACATTCTTCGCCTTACGAAGAACAAGGGTCTGAAAGCAGAAATACGCAAAGAAGGAAACGATACAGTGATACTCGTTGAAAAATAGTGCCTTTATGATATATGAAACAGCGCAGAAGACAATCTCAGATGACGCCTTGATGAAAACAATCTATTTCGATAACGCCGCCACCTCCTGGCCGAAGCCGGAAGATACCCTCGTTGCCATGAACCTCTACAGCCAGTCTATCGGAGCCAGTCCCGGCCGTTCCGGCCATCGTTTGTCCATTGAGGCGGGCCGCGTGGTGTTTGAGACAAGGGACGCTCTGGCTCAACTGTTCGGGATCCATGACCCCTTACGCATCGTGTTTACGAAAAACGCAACGGAGGCCCTTAACATCGCCATCTCCGGACTCCTGAAACCCGGTGATCACGCCATCACCTCCAGCATGGAACACAACTCCGTCATGCGGCCCCTGCGCAGCCTCGAAGATAAGGGTCTTGAGCTTTCCATCATTCCGTGCTCCGGGCAGGGCGATCTGAACCCTGACGATATCGTTCCCCATATTCAAAAAAACACGAGGGCCGTTATCCTCACCCACGCCTCCAACGTGACAGGCACTATCTTGCCTGTTGCTGACGTAGGTAAAATAGCGAGAGAGCATGGCCTGATCTTCTGTGTTGACGCCGCCCAGACGGCGGGAGCAATCCCCATCGATGTCGACGAGATGCTCATAGACCTCTTAGCTTTCACAGGCCATAAATCCCTCTTCGGCCCCCAGGGCACGGGCGGTTTATATATCCGGAATGGTCTTGAAAAAGTGATTGCCCCGGTCATGACGGGAGGAACCGGGAGCAAATCCGAATTTGAAGAGCAACCGGATTTTATGCCCGACAAATACGAATCGGGGACTCTGAATACCATTGGTCTTGCCGGACTGGGTGCGGGCGTTCGTTATATTCTCTCCCAGGGTATTGATGCGATAAGGGCCTCCGAGGAAGTGCTTACGACCGCCTTCCTGAGAGGCGTTCAGTCAATGGACGGTGTTATTCTCTACGGACACCGGAATGCGTCCAGGCGTATCGCCGTTGTCTCCTTCAATATAAGAGATATGAGCCCTTCCGAAGTTGCCCTTGCCCTCGATGAGAGATACCACATCATGTCCCGGCCCGGGCTTCACTGCGCTCCATCCGCCCACAAAACCATCGGCACCTTCCCGGCAGGGACGAACCGGTTCAGCTTCGGTTATTTTAATACGGTCGACCAGGTGCAGTCCGCCATCGAGGCAATTCATCAATTAATATCGGGAAAGGGTTCCTATGCGAGAAATCATTGATGCCCGGGGGCTTGCCTGTCCTCAACCGGTCATACTGGCCAAAAGGGCATTGGAAATGCACAAACGCATTGTCGTCATGGTTGATAACGCCGTCGCCATGGAAAATGTGCGACGGTTAGGCGCAAAATCGGGATGCGAAGTGACGATTGATAAAAAAGATGATGGAACATACCACATACACATGTCCCGGACGCACACCGACGGAGACACCGCGATGGCCTCAGCGGACGGAATTACCGGAGATACTTCATGCCATCCCGGCCAGAGGGAATCTTTTGTGGTGGTTGTTTCCGACAACAGGATGGGAAGGGGCAACGATGAACTGGGGTATATCCTTATCAGGTCCTTCCTGCACACGCTCCTGCAATTGACCCCCCTGCCTGATAGAATAATCTTCTACAACTCGGGGGTTCACCTCACCACCAGGGATTCGGAAGTCCTTGAAGATTTAAAACAATTGGCGGACTCCGGTGTGGAAATACTGGTGTGTGGAACCTGTGTAAACTACTTCGGTATATCCGATAAAATCGGCGTCGGAACTATATCAAACATGCACGACATCGTCACCAGTCTGTCCACTGCGTCGAGGTTGATCACTCCATGACGGAGCCTGAAGAATACTACGTCGCACTTTTTGAATCCATCAGCCAGGTTCTGCGGTCGGAAAAGATCCTGAAAAATGCGGGCATCCCCCACAAACTCATTCCCGTCCCGCGTCACATCAGTTCCGACTGCGGCGTATGCCTCAGGTTCACCTCAAATCTCAAAAAACAAATAGAAGACATCCTCGCAGGCAAAGTGGATGTAATTGAAATGCGACAATTATGAAGACAGGTGAGATTTTTTTTGTTCATAATCCCCGATAGCTTCGCGAAGCGCGCTCACACCGGAAAGTGAACAATCTCCATTGCGACCGGGAATGCCTCCAAGTGCGGCGATGACATCCTCGCCGGTTATCCGTTTTGTCTCTTCTATCGTTTTACCCATGGCAAGGATGGTAGTCATGCTGCTCGTGGCTATAGCGCCGGCGCATCCGGTAGACTGAAATTTGATGTCCGTAATTCTGTTTGCATCAACTTTAATCCATAGCCGCATCCAATCGCCGCAGGTCGGATCTCCCAGGTGTGCATATCCGTCCGCACCGGCGATCTCACCGACATTCCTGGGATTCATGCAGTGGTCTGCCACCAGTTCATTATAAAAAAGTATGGGGCCGTGGAGGAGTTCCATTCCCAACTCCAGTTCAATCTCTTCCGGTGTCTTCTTTCTGTAGAGATCCTTCCAGGAATCGGATCTCCTGTATCTATCTCCTCGCTTCATCGTTACCCCACAAAAAACGCCATGACAAACTGGAAAATTCGGCTATAAGAAATTGCCATCTATTTACCAAATTACCGGTATAGTCAATAAACCATAAAAGA
>VGTB01000064.1 GCA_016874835.1 Deltaproteobacteria bacterium
TCGTGGCCGCTCCCGCCGCCGTTTACCGACCACGGAATCCGCAATCTTCCGATTACTACCGGTGCGTACAGGATCATTTTGAAGTCTTCCTCCAAGTTTATGAAGAACGGTTTGAACGGCAATATGGGTTTTTCCGTTCCTATATCCAGAAGGTTATCTACCGTTATCTGGACTGCGGGGATTTGCACAACGGCTTTGCCCGCGTGAAGTGCAAAGACTGCGGCCATGAGTACCTGCTGGCATTCTCCTGCAAGCGCCGTCACTTCTGCCCCTCCTGTCACCAGAAACGGGTGGTGGAATTCGGGGAGTGGCTCTGTTCCGAGGTGCTCAAGAAGGTCCCCCACCGGCATTTCATCTTCAGCATCCCGAAGATCCTGCGCAGGTATTTTATGTATGATCGCGGCCTCCTTTCGGAATTGAGCCGCTGCGCCTGGGAATCGCTGAAGGTTTTTCTCCAGGAGGCCGTTCCTGAAAGGCGCCCCGTTCCCGGATCTATTATCGCCATTCAAACATTTGGCGATTTTCTTGGATTTTCACCCCATTGTCACATTCTCGTCACTGACGGCTGCTTCTACGGCAATAAGGGCATGTTCCGCATCGCCCCTCCTCTGGAGCTGAAGAAACTGGAGACAATCTTCCAGCACAAGGTCTTCAGGATGCTCCTGGCAAAGGGCAAGGTGAACCGGGAAATGATCGCCATGCTCTCGAACTGGCGGCATTCCGGGTTCAACGTCTTCTGCGGCAACCGCATATCCCCGCATGACGCAACGGCTATGGAAAACCTCGCCCGCTACATCATCCGGGCTTCATTCTCCCAGGAGCGCATGACATATCTGGATCAGGAGGCAAAGGTTATCTATGACTCCAAGAACGGCAAATCGACCAAGGTCTTCGATGCCCTTGAATGGCTGGCCGCCATGTGCTCGCACATCCCGAATAGGGGTGAACAGATGGTCAGATATTATGGATATTACAGCAACGTCTCCCGGGGAAAAAGACAAGAGGCGGGCACGGATAATGCCGTTCTCTGTATCCTGGAATCGCAGAGGGATTCAAAGGCCTTTCGGAAAAGCTGGGCGCGATTGATTCAAAAGATATATGAGGCTGATCCTCTGGTCTGTCCAAAATGCCGGGGGACCATGAGAATCGTTAGTTCCATAGAAGACAAGGAGATCATCAAAGTTATCCTGAAACACCTGGGACTATGGCTGGTCAAATCGAAACCTCCCTACAAAGCGCACGCCCCGCCATACACCGAATACCTCATTGATGAGCACTCTCAACTTCCCATCAATGACGAGCACTACTGCCGAGATCCCGAATACTCCTGGGACGCCTATATCCAGTCATAATCCTGAAAGGAAAACAGGATGACGGGGAAGGTGCGCCCGGATTGTGCCTGAAAATGCACACGGAGCCGGTAAAACCAGTGAAAAATCCTAAAGCGCATCCTTTAAAATGACTCTTAAGTAAATCTCGAATCTGTACCGGCGAAAAACTCATAGCGATACCACTATATTTTGTGGCAAAATTGTCTTGACATACAATCGGATCTTTCCTTATACTCGACCCGTCAAAAAGGAAGTTCTTATCAATCCAAGAGTTCCCGTTTACTGATAATGCCTCTCATGTCCAGGAGATTTATGAGTGCCTGTGATTGAATGACTTCAGACATGAGTAATTCCTGCAGAGCATCTAACCTCACCGTTAGGGAAAGCTCTCATCGGGAAAAGTGTCGGTGAAGAGGTAATTGTCGAGACACCGGGGGGGACACGGGAATTCGAGATTGTGAACATTTCCATCGGAACATAAAAGGATATTTCACTCACGCAAATAGGAAAAGCCGGGATCGATTTTTCGATCCCGGCTTTTCCGCTTCATCGTATGTATTCGTCCTTATGACTTTTCCGCCACGTGTATCCGGGCGATTGCTCTGAGCAAAGCTGCCCTTATGAGCTCGAAATCAGCATCTTCCTTCGACATCTTGGAGAGCTTCGCTTCCGCATTCTCTTTTGCCCTCTTCGCTCTTTCCCGGTCGATCAGATCAGACCTCTCGGCAGTTTCCACCAGGATGGTTACCTTGCCACTGGTTACTTCCGCATAGCCGGTATTCACCGCGAAGTAGGTCTTCTTTCCCTCCCTGGTAAAATTCAACTCGCCGATATCAACCGCACTGAGAAGTGCCGCATGCCCTCGCAATACACCGAATTCACCCTCGGAACCCGGCACCGTTACCTCTTCCACCTTCCCGCTGAAGGCCATTTTTTCCGGGGTAACGACTTCCAATATCAATTCATCAGCCATGGGGAATCCTCCGGCCTGTTACTCTGAGAGCTTTCTCGCTGCCTCGACAACCTCGTCGATACCACCCACCATGTAGAAGGCCTGCTCCGGGAGGTCGTCATGTTTCCCTTCCAGGATTTCCCTGAACCCTCTCACCGTTTCCGCGACAGAAACGAATTTTCCTTCCCTGCCGGTAAACTGGGCAGCAACGAAGAACGGCTGCGACAGGAACCGCTGAATTTTCCGGGCTCTGCTGACCGTCAGCTTATCCTCTTCCGAAAGCTCGTCCATACCCAAAATGGCGATGATATCCTGGAGATCCTTGTACTTCTGCAGTGTCACCTGAACCATTCTTGCGGTCTGATAGTGGTCCTGGCCCAGTACGTTGGGATCGAGGATACGGGAAGTGGAGTCCAAGGGATCCACTGCGGGATAAATTCCCAGCTCCGTGAGCGGTCTCGACAAGACGACCGTACCGTCAAGGTGCGCGAAGGTTGTTGCCGGTGCGGGATCCGTCAGGTCGTCCGCGGGAACGTACACGCACTGGACGGCGGTGATTGATCCCTTCGTGGTAGAGGTAATTCTCTCCTGCAATTCTCCCAGGTCTGTGGCCAGCGTCGGCTGGTAACCCACCGCGGAAGGCATACGGCCAAGAAGCGCCGAAACCTCCGAACCGGCCTGGGTAAACCGGAATATGTTGTCGATAAAGAGGAGGACGTCCTGTCCCTCCACATCCCGGAAATATTCCGCTGCCGTCAGCGCAGTGAGTGCCACTCTTGCTCTCGCTCCCGGGGGTTCCGTCATCTGTCCGTAAATGAGAGCAGCCTGTTTGATAACACCCGATTGTTTCATTTCCAGGTAGAGGTCGTTCCCCTCACGCGTTCTTTCGCCGACACCGGCAAAAACGGAAATGCCTCCATGGTGCATGGCGATATTGTGGATCATCTCCATCATGACGACGGTTTTACCGACGCCTGCGCCGCCGAACATTCCCATTTTCCCTCCTCTGGGAAAGGGAACCAAGAGATCGATAACCTTCACTCCCGTTTCCAGAACATGGACTGCCGTATCCTGTTCAAGAAATGCCGGGGCTTCCCTATGGATCGGTGAGTAATTTTTTGCCACCACGGGCCCCAGGCCGTCAACCGGCCTGCCGACGACGTTCAGAATCCTCCCCAGGCATTCCGGTCCCACGGGTGCCTTTATGGATGAGCCCGTATCCGTCGCCTTCATGCCCCTGACAAGACCGTCCGTGATGTCCATGGCGACGCATCTGACGACATTGTCCCCCAGGTGCTGGGCAACCTCAACAATCAGATTTCCTTCCGTGTTATCAATTGCGGGATTGGTAATGGCGATGGCGTTAAAGATATCCGGAAGTTTCCCTTCCTCAAACGCAACATCGACTACCGGTCCAATTACCTGCACAACCGTTCCTACATTCATACCAGTCTCCTTAATGTATAGTGCTTTTACCTCTTTTAACTCTTTGCCAGGGCTTCCGTACCGCCGACGATATCCATCAATTCGGCGGTGATTGCAGCCTGTCTCGCTTTGTTCATTTTCAGCGTCAGAGATTGAATCATTTCCTCACAGTTCTTTGTCGCATTATCCATCGCCACCATCCGGGCGCCGTTCTCTCCGGCGGAGGTCTCCAGAAGCGCTCTGAATACCAGAACATGGACATACATGGGAAGAAGTTTCTCCAGGAGTATCTCATCAGAGGGTTCGTAGATGTATTCGATCCGCCTGACCGGATCCACGTCTTCATCTTTTCCGATGGGAGGAAGGGGGAACAGTCTTATCACCGCGGGTCTCTGAATCGCGATATGCACGAATTCATTGTATACGACGTACAATTCGTCATATTCGGCTTTAATGAAGGCCGGAATGATTTCATTGGAGATGTTCACGGCCAAGGTAAAATCGAATTTCCCGAAGACGTCAGCCCAGTCCTTGACGAGTCTGGTTTTTTTTCTGAAATAGTCCCTCGCTTTCCGCCCTACCGCGATCAATTCTACTTCTTTACCCTCTTTGTTCTTGTCTCTGGTAAACCTCTCTGTGGCCTTTATCAGGTTGGTGTTGAACCCTCCGCAGAGACCCCGGTCGGCGGTCATACAGATCACCCTGATTTTTTTCGGTTCCCTGACGGCCAGAAGGGGATGATTTTCCGCATCCACCCGGAGTGCAAGGCTGCTGAGAACTTCCATGAAGCGAATCGCATAGGGACGGAAATTCTCCAGCCTCGTCTGGGCGGCTTTCAATTTTGACGCCGCCACCATGTTCATGGCTCTGGTAATCTGCTTCGTCTTCTGAACTGCAACAATTTTTCTTTTAATGTCCTTCAATGCGGCCATTGAAGTGTACTCCCTTTTCTCAATTGTGTACTTTACATCGAGAGACGTTCACTCAGTTATCTGGAAACAAATACTGAGTCAAACTCTGTGAACACATCCCTCATCTTCTTCTCAAGATCAGGGCTGATTTCTTTTTTCTCTTCGATTTCCCTGTTGATCTCGGGATACTTGGTTTCGATGAAACTCAGGAGCTGAGGCTCATAATCCTTCAGTTTACCGACGGGATACTTATCCAGGAATCCCCTGGTTCCCGCAAAGAGGATGGCAACCTGCTTCGACAGAGACCTCGGCTCGTACTGGGGCTGCTTCAGGATTTCTACCAGACGTACACCTCTCTCCAGCTGTGCCTGGGTTGCTTTGTCCAGGTCGCTGCCGAACTGGGCAAAGGCTGCCAGTTCCCGGTACTGGGCGAGTTCAAGTTTCAGTCTGCCCGCAACCTGTTTCATGGCCTTTACCTGAGCCGCACCCCCGACCCGGGAAACCGACAACCCCACGTTGATTGCCGGCCTGATACCGGAGTAGAACAGACTCGGCTCCAGGTACACTTGGCCGTCAGTGATGGAAATAACGTTCGTGGGGATGTACGCCGACACGTCCCCTGCCTGGGTTTCAATAATGGGGAGCGCAGTGAGTGAACCTCCCCCGAGTTCATCGTTCACGCGGGCGGCCCGTTCCAGCAAACGGGAGTGGTTGTAGAAAATGTCTCCCGGATATGCTTCCCGTCCCGGAGGTCGCCTTAAGAGCAACGAGATCTGCCGGTAGGCAACGGCCTGTTTGGACAGATCATCGTAAATGATCAGGGCGTCCTGTCCCCTGTCACGGAAATACTCACCGATACTGCATCCCGAATAGGCGGCTATATACTGGAGTGTTGCCGGGTCACTGGCACATGCCGCGATAACGCAGGTATATGACATGGCACCGTGCCTTCTGAAGCTTTCCACTACCTGTGCCACCGTTGACTTCTTCTGACCGATGGCCACGTAGATGCACTTGATACCGGTATCCTTCTGCCTGATAATGGCATCGACGCCGATGGCTGTCTTGCCGATCTGCCTGTCGCCGATGATGAGTTCTCTCTGTCCTCTTCCTATCGGCGTCATGGCGTCGATCGCCTTGATGCCGGTGTACATGGGTGTGTTCACGGGCTGTCTGCTCACAACACCCGGGGCAACCATTTCAATCCTCCTGAACTCAGTAGCCTCGATGGGACCTTTACCGTCAAGGGGTGCGCCTGTCGCATCGATTACCCGACCTAACACGGCCTCTCCTACGGGAACCTGGGTAATTCTTCCTGTCCTCTTTACGATATCGCCTTCCTTGATATGGGTTACCTCACCCAGAACGGCGACACCGACGTTATCGGTTTCCAGGTTAAGCACCATCCCCAGTGTCCCACCAGGAAATTCCAATAATTCCATAGCCATCGCATTTTCCACACCATAAATCCTGGCGATTCCATCTCCCACCGATAGGACCGTTCCCACTTCGCTGATATCGAGTTTCTTTTCGTAGTCTCTAATTTGTTTGGAGATGATTTCACTGATTTCTTCTGCTCTGATTCTCTCCATGCTTTATATTTCCTCCCCTAAGAGATTCCTTATATTATTCAGTTGCGTTTTTATGCTCCCGTCATAGAGCGTATCCCCCACGCCGACAACAATACCTCCCAGTAACGAAACATCTTCCGAGACAGCCATCTCCACTTTTCTGCCGGTCAACTCCTCCAGGCGCACCTGGAGTTTACCGGACATCTCCGAGGAAAGGGGAAACGCCGTCCTGACATCAATCCGGATCGTTCTCAAGGCGTCGTCCATAAGCCGACGGTAACAGTTTTCAATTTCAGGAAGGATGCCGATCCTTCTCTTATCAACCAGCAGTTTGAGAAAATTAGTCGTCACATCCGATACGGCGATTTTTTGCAAAATTGAATCGATGACGGCTCTCTTTTCGGCCTGATTGAAAACGGGGTTCGTAAGGAGTTCCCTCAGATTTCTATTTTTGCTGAGGATAGAAGAGAAAAGTATCAGTTCCTGGTAATATTTCTCGTATTGTCTGTCTTCTTTTGCGATTCCAAAAAAGGCTCGGGCATAACGTTTCGCAATATTACTGCTGATCAATGTTTTTTCACCACCTTATCTAAATAGTCTTTCACCATAAGTTCGTGATGCTCCGGGGTAATATTTTTCTTGAGGATTTCTTCAGCCATTTCCACGGAAAGCTGAACCGCCTCCAGCCTCAGCTGATTCTTGGCTGCCTTGAGTTCCTGTTCCATTCTCGTCTGGGCATCTTCCTTCAATTTTTCCGCAGCTTTCCTGGCGTCTTCAATGATTTTTTCTTTTTCGATCAATCCCTGGGCTTTTATCGTTTCGATGATCTGGTCAATCTCCTCCGTCGCCTTATCAATCTTTGCCGAGTACTCTGCAAATTTTTTCTCCGCATCCTCTTTTTCGACTACGGCTTCTTCCAGGGAAGTCTTGATGTCCTGGCGCCTTTCCGCGAAGAATTCCTTGATTTTCTTTGCAGCCATCCAGTAGAGAAACCACATAAGAACCGCAAAGTTGAGCAACCTCCACCCGAAGTCGATCAGGGTTCTCGTTTTATCCTCGCCTTCGCCTCCCCCCGCTGCATGCACTGCTGCAGCAGTGAAGATAATGAAAAGGAGTGTGAATATCACCGAACGTACACACAATCGACTGCGACGCTCAGCACACAATGATTTCATTGGATACTCCTTCCCAGCAGCTTTTCCGCAATATCGACAGATATTTTCCTGGACTGGTTGGTCAAGATATTCTTCGCTTCGCTGATTTCTCTGCTCAATTCTCCATGAAACTGCTCCATCATGGCAGGAATCTCAGATCTGGCAGTTTCAAGGAATCCTTTTGCCACATCCGCCCCTTCTTTTATGATTTCATTCTTTTTCTCCAGAGCTTCCAGCTTTGCCAAGCGAAGTTTCTCCTCGTAGGCGGCCATTCTTTCCTCGACGCTTTGTTGGAGCTGCCTGATTCCTTCTTCCGTGTCCTGGAGCTGTTTTTTCCGTTTATCGATGATTCCCAGAATCGGTTTGTAGAGGAGCAGATTTAATATGAAAATAAGGGCGAGAAAATTCACCATCTGCAAAAATAGTGTATAATCAAGACTGATCACAATCGTACCTCACAGAAGGGATCCTTAAAAAATTTCAAAAAAAACCGAGTGAAAGAACGAAAATCATCCACCCGGCTCATCAATAATCAGCGATTTTTAAATTCCAGATAGCTTTTGATGCCCTTTCGAAAGAAAATCTCCCAGCACCCTTTGAAATAGATTATAAACACCAAAAACCTCAAACTCTCGGGTATTCAAAAATCGCGGTCTAATAATCATAACTCTCGGTTAAAGTCAAGCACTTTTTGGCTCCGCTGGATTTTACCTGACTGGGGTGTATTGATCTTCTAAGTGACTGAATTTAGATATTTTATTTCTATTCCCTTTCACTCTTTCCGTCGTCCATTCTGGAGATACCTTCGAAAATCCCCCCCTCCTTTATCACGAAAATGGGCGCTCTTACATTACCCTCGAGACGTCCCGGTGGATGGATTTCGATCCGTTCCTTCACGTCGATCTGCCCGTGAACATCCCCGCTGATGACAATGACATCAACGTTTATATCCGCTTCAAGAGACGCCCCTTCCCCGACCACCAAAGTGCCGCCGCCGTATATTTCCCCGGAGAACTTCCCATCGATTCGGACAGTTCCATTAAATATCAGTTTCCCTGTAAATTCCGCACCTTTCCCGAGAAAGGCCTTCACATCTTCCTCTTTTTTCTTGTTTGCCATCGCCAGATCTCCACTTCACACCCTCAACGAATCACGGATGAAGAATAAACCGTCTCATGCTTATGTTCATCAAAAAGCCCATTGCCACCATAAGTACTATCATTGATGACCCCCCGTAACTGAGAAAGGGCAGGGGAATACCCACGACGGGGAGAAGACCAAGCACCATCCCGATGTTGATAAAGACTTCCCAGAATATGAGCATGGATATGCCAAAGGATATGAGCATTCCCAACAAATCTCTTGAATGGAGAGCGATTTTAAGGCACCAGAGAACCAGCGCGAGAAACATAACCATCACGATGAGCGCTCCCATGAATCCCCATTCCTCAGCAAAAACGGAGAATACAAAGTCTGTCTGCTGTACCGGTAAAAATTTCAACTGAGTCTGGGTTCCCTTTAAATACCCCTTGCCGATGATGCCCCCTGAGCCCACGGCAATGATGGATTGTATAATGTGGTATCCCGAACCTAAAGGATCACTTTCCGGATTGAAAAACGTGATGATTCTCTCTCTCTGGTAATCCTTTAAGAAGAACCAGGAGAAAGGGGTGACAATGAGAACGCTTACAATCGCCAGAACAAGAGATTTCCACTGAACGCCGACGAAAAAAGTTATTGAGGTGAAGATGATGAGAAGAACGAGAGCGGTACCCAAATCAGGTTGTTTCAGTATAAATGAAAATGGAATGAAGACAATAAAAAACGGTATCAACAGCTCTTTGAGGTTATAGCTTTTCTGTATCCTGTGTTCGTCGAAGTATTTCGCCAGAGCGATTATTGTCGTCAGTTTCACCAATTCCGAGGGTTGGAAGGAGAATCCCTGTATCATAATCCAGCGTTGAGATCCGTGTGTGGTATACCCGTACAATGCCACTAATAACAGAAGGAGTACCGAGAATGCATAGATGATATAGGCATATCTGCAGATAAGATGATAATCGATACAAACCGTTATCCCCATTAACACGAGGCCGATCATGATCCATTGCGCCTGTTTGACATAGAGGGTTTCCTGCTTGAAATCGCTGAGACTGTAACCGGCACTGTAAATATTCAGTATGCCGATAACACAGAGCCCGAGAAGCAGAAGGAGAAGCATCCAATCAAAGTTAATAAGTAATCGACGGTCGAATTTCATATTCTACGGTTATTTATCGTGCGTGAACAAAAATGAACCTTTATTCATGGAATCCCTCTCACCTTCGGGCGTGATCCTCAGCCTTCTTCACTGTGACCGTTTCCTGTTGTTTGTTATGCACTGACCGCTTGTATTCAAAATATGCATCAATGATCTTCCTTGCGATCGGGGCAGCTACAGCCCCGCCGCTGCCCGAGTGCTCCACAATTACCGCAATCGCTATCTCGGGATTCTTATAAGGGGCATAACACGTAAAAAGAGCGTGATCCCTGTATTTTGCCGATATTTTAATTCTCCTGCGGGCACTTTCATCATCAGGCAGACCGATAACCTGGGAGGTGCCCGTTTTTCCACATACATCCGCTTCCTTCCTGCTTAACGCATGTCCTGTTCCTCCCGGTTCGTTCACCACGCCCCACAACGCATGCTGCAATATCTCGATATTTTTCCTGCTCAGAGAAAGCGTGCCCACCTGTTCCGGTTCGAACGTCTTTATGATCTGGCCATCCATTGATTCAATCCTCTTGACGAGCCGCGGGCGGTAGAGGGTTCCGCCGTTGGCAAGGGTCGCATATACGTTCACCAGCTGTAAGGGTGTGACAAGGTTGAAACCCTGCCCGATAGAAATAGAAATCGTCTCTCCCATCTGCCATGGCTCTTTGAATCTGGTCTGCTTCCATGTTTTTGTCGGAACGAATCCCGGCTTTTCCCGGGAGAGATCAATCCCGGTACGTTTGCCCAGGCCAAATTGATGAGCGTAATAGGCTATTTTATCAACGCCCAGCAGTTTCCCCAGATTATAGAAATACACATCACAGCTCTCAACAATGGCACGGTGGAGACTGATACGACCGTGACCGTGTTTATTCCAGCACCGGTAGGTTCGATTACCGAGGTCGAAAGAACCGTGACAGGTGAACGCCGTCTCAGGAGTAATCAGGCCTTCCTCGAGGGCTGCGGCCGCGACAATGAGCTTGTATGTGGAACCCGGAGGGTACTGACCTGCGATTGCTCTGTTTTCCATCGGGTGTGACGGATCAGATGATAATTTCTCCCAGTCCTCGGAGGAAATTCCTCCATTGAAGAGGTTGGGATTAAAAGAAGGGGAACTTACGAGTGCAAGGATAGAACCATCGCGGGGATCCATGACGACAACGGCACCGGCCTTATCCTTCATGGCATCCCAGGCGATTTTCTGTAAATGTACGTCCACGGTGAGAACGACGTTGTATCCGGGAACGGGATCGATCTTGCCGATGACTTTAATTTCCTTCCCCAACACATTTACCTCTACCTGCTCGGCTCCACACTTTCCCTTGATGTACTGATCCAGAAATTTCTCTAAACCATCTTTTCCTACAATATCACCGACATTCGCTTTGTCGGCAACATCCTTTTTCAATTCCTCCCTGCTGATTTCTCCCGTATAGCCGATAATGTGAGCCATTGCCGCTCCATGAAGGTATAGCCTTGTCGGAACCACTTCGACGGCTACACCCGGCAGATCGGTTGCATGAGTTTCGACAACAGCCAGTTTTTTCATACTGATATTTTTCTCAAGCTTTACCGGACTGAACCACCTTTTCTTTCCCGGGTCGGGGATATCCAATGAAAAGGGTATCGATCGGGCTTCATACAGATCCTTTAACTTGTATGCGACGTCGTGGATTTTTTTTGTGCGGTTCGGCACGAAAATAACATCGAAGGACGGCTGATTGTCGACGAGGACATGCCCGCCGGTGTCCAGGACCAATCCCCGCAAAGGTTTGATTTTGCGGAGACGGACGCTGTTGTTTTCCGATCGCTGTCTCAGTTCGTCTCCCCTTATGACCTGAAGATGCCACATCCTCAAAACCAAGAGG
Source organism: Deltaproteobacteria bacterium (assembly GCA_016874835.1). Lineage (GTDB taxonomy): Bacteria > Desulfobacterota > Syntrophia > Syntrophales > UBA2185 > VGTB01. Next base: position 11,467 of record VGTB01000064.1, read on the forward strand.
CACAGCATCACGGACACCACGGCGAAGATAATTTTAAAACGGGACCTGAATTCACCGGGTTCGTGTTCATTTAATCGGGTACGCATTTCTCCCACCCAGGACAATCTCGACGCGGCGGAAAGTAGTAAACACTGCCGGACTAATAATACCAATGACCAGTGCCTGTGGTATAGAGGTGTTCACCACATGCCTGAAAATATCACCCTCGTAAATGAGTGGATGCATGACAAGAATCATGAGCGCCTCAAAGAGAACACATAGCAATGAAAAAAATCCTATAAAAATCAATTTATCCGGAACAACTCTCTGTGAAGCAAGCATGGATACAAAGTAGATGAGAATATAAATGAGAGTATAAAATCCGGAAATGGAACCGCTCATGCAATCTAAGAGAAAACCAAGAGACAAGCAAAGAAGTCCTCCTCTGAGTACATCGAGCCGGAATCCTGCATAAATTGTCACAACGAGAGAGATTTCTATCCCGATTTTCCCGAAGAACAGAATGTCGGAAATCGCTGTCTGAACGACGATCAGTAAAAGGCAAAATAGGGGAAGAATAAGGTAGTAAATCACTTTGGATTATCCTTATGTATAAGGAGAATAACCACCTCTTCAAGTCTCGATAAATCCACTAAGGGGGTAACGGCTATTTTCTGAAACAAACCGCTGTCGGTTTTATCCGCACGCTGCACCACGCCTAACAACAATCCCTTGGGGAACATGCCCGCCAGACCGGAAGTCAGGACAACATCTCCGGCATTGATCGTCTCCGTTTTCGAAATGTACTTCAGAGAACAGCCCGCAGGAGACGATCCCTGAAGAATACCCTGAACTCTGCTGCCCTGAATAAGCGCATCGATGTTACTGTTTTCATCAATGAGGAGCAACACCCTCGACGCGTGCCAGGTCGTTTCAATGGTTCTCCCCACAACCCCCTGATCAGCAACAACCGGCAAACCCACCCTGATTCCGTGTGCCGTTCCCCTGTCAATTAAAATTGTCTTGTTTATCGATGCCTGGTCTTTGGCAATCACCCTTGCAGCTATAGAAGGGTATTCTATATTTTCACTCAGCTCCAGGAGTTTCTGCAGACGCGAGGATTCTAAATATCCTTCCCGATATTTGATGACCTCAGATACAAGCCGGGCATTTTCTTTCTTGAGGCGTCTGTTCTCCTCTTCCAATCCCACTAAAAAGAGGTACCGTTCCCATACCTCACTCATCGTTCTGAAAGAGGAATTCAGTACATTGATCAGTGGTGCTGACGTCTCCAGAATCAGCCTCCTCGGGACACCGGGTTCCTCAGGTTGCTTCACACCATATGACAGGATAATCAGAGATATGACAAGCAGTATACATGCTATTATAATTCGTTGGTATTTCCTGGGAAATAACATTTCACTACCGCGACGCTCACAGAGAAGGCGTGAACTGGTGGAGAGGTTTGCAAGGATCACCTACAGTATATAAAAAGATATGCCCGTACTCTTCTATATCTGGAAGGTCACCTCTTTGAGCACGTCGAGATGATCCAATGCCATGCCGGCACCCCGGGCAACAACCGAGAGAGGATCATCTGCAACTGTGATGGGGAGACCCGTTTCTTCCCGGATCAAGAGATCGAGATTCGTGAGGAGTGCTCCGCCACCGGTCAACACAATTCCCCTGTCCACAATATCTCCGGCCAGTTCGGGCGGAGCGTTATCCAGGCCGTCTTTTATTGCATCCACAATAATGCTTACAGGTTCAGCGATTGCTTCTCTTACTTCTTCGGAGTTGATCTCAACGATTTTCGGAATGCCCGAAATGAGATTTCTTCCCTTCACATCCAATTTTCGTAATTCTCCATCCGGGAACGCACATCCTATGGTCATCTTGATAATTTCCGCAGACCGTTCCCCGATGAGGAGGTTGAACTTTCTCTTCATATACTGGACGATTTCTTCGTCCATTCTGTCTCCCGCGACCCGGACAGACTTGGAGTACACGATACCGGCAAGTGATATCACCGCCACCTCCGTGGTTCCACCGCCGATATCCACCACCATGGAACAGGTGGGCTCCATAACGGGCAGACC
>VGTB01000065.1 GCA_016874835.1 Deltaproteobacteria bacterium
TCAACAAGGGCGGTGATGCGTAGCATGAGAGCCAGGAAGAGGATACCCGCAAGCAAGAGATGTCCATGGCGGTTTGTAATTGTATCATTTATTTTTCCCGGTTCGGTTGGCTGCTTTGTTTTACTTTTTCCTTTATCGCGCATGATCCGCTTGATGAAACATCAATCCATTATTTCTTCTGCGCGTCATACAGCTTGATGATCTTATCGGTGATGTCGATGGCATTATCGGCGGTGACTATGGACGCTCTCTCCAGGATGAGTGTGTAGTGTTCCTTTTTTGCAAAGGACTGTACGATCTGCATGATTTCGCCTAAAAGCTTTCGGGTGAGCTCAACGTCTTTCTTCTTCAATTCTTCTTCGATGTCGGCGCCGAGTCTCTGCAATTCCTTCACTTCCCGGGACAGTTTAAACTCTTTTTCCCTCCTCGCTTCGGGAGACATCTTGGGATCGGCACTCTTTATCTCTTCTTCCAGGATCCGGATCTCTTTTTCCTTGGCCTTGAGGGTATCACGTTTTGCTTCCACATCCTTCTGGAACAAGGTTCTCGCATTCCTTGCCGCCTTCGATTCCCTCATGATCTTCTGGATGTCAATCACCCCGATCTTGGTCGGGCCCTCCTTCGCGGCCATCACCGGGAGCGTGAGCAAGAATCCAATAAATATCACAATGCTCACCATCATAAATCGCTTCATATCAGTTCTCCTAATATTTCCATTATTTCTCTTTTTAAAGTCGGCAAATGATTGACGATAGCTTTCCAAACAATCACCTCATCAATCACATCATAACCATGTATTAGAATATTTCTAAACCCGATGATACGTTGATGTTCCGAAATCCTCTCCAGCAATTTCTCATCAATTCTCTTTATTCTATTGAGGGCTTCACCAATAATTTCAAAATTTCTCTCCGTCGCTCTTTGGGTAACGGGACTGTTTTGGTATGCAATCAAATCCATCCCGCGGACGAAATCCTCTATTTCATTGGCTGCATGGAGGATATCAACAAGGTTTTTTCTTATTTCATCGTTCATAAATGACAATTCTTGACTTTTCGACAGATTCCCTGAAAATAGGGTTTTTGAACGGTTTGTCTACGATAAGATCAACATTCCGTTCGAATATTTTTTCCAATTGTTCTTTTAATTCAAAATATTTGTCAAAAAGATCGATACTTTCATCAGAATCAAAAACAACGAGCACATCCACATCACTGTGCGCTGATAAGCTTTTGGTTGAAGCGGAACCGAACAGACCAAGCCGCTTTATAGGTAACAACCGGCATACACGTTCGATATCCGGTTTAAGTTTAGCCAGATCAATCATACAAATAATATCTCACAATTATCAAAACTTCTTGTTCATACTGACAATACATCTTACCACCATACAAAAAAAGTGAAGATGTGAGTTTCTTCCATACCAGAAAAACAAAGGAGGCACAAGGTTTTCTCGTGCCCTGTGCCTCCTGTTGTCATGCGTGTCTTCTATGTTATTTTGCTATTCCGGCTGCCGTGCCTGAGAAGGTACTGTTTGTGGTGTTTATTGTCCCTGCGCCAGCGCCTTTGAATGTAGTAGATCCGTTAAATCCTCCCGTACCACTGACTGTAGAAAGCCACTTCTTGTTGTCTGTCGTTCCCGCATTAAACTGTTGAAGTGTGAATGTAGCATTAGTGAAACTTGCATTACTACTGCTGGTCAGACTGGCCGTTGTACCAACAGGTGGAGGTGATCCATTAGTATAGTTACCACTAACACCTGTAGTCGCCCATAAGCGGGCCGGAGTGCTACTTGAATACGCGTAAAATTTTGTATCATTCATGCTGACTGACATAGTCTTGTCGGTGTCGTAGATGCCGCTAAAAGTGAGGTTCACTGATCCTACACTAATGCAGGGCACATTCAGTTTTGATAAAGCGTTTCTTCCATCCTCAGAATTTGCCATGGCCATAAACTTACTCGTTTCAATCCATGGCCCCATGGCGACCGCCTGCCATGTCGTATCGGCGGGATTGAACGTACCCTTGAGCTCCCCAACATAGATGCCTGTTGCCGGAGCAGCCGTAGTGATATCTGCCCAATAGCCGTGGACACCCTGGGTTACCATCACATTGTTTACTAGCACTACCTGTGGAATAGCGGCAATTTTGCCTTCAGACCATTGCGTACCGGCAATCTCCATTTCCCTGATTTTACCGTTCTCCAGATCGTTCATCTCAAGGGGAAGTGACCATGCATTTGCTGTCGGGGCTGTATATGTGCCGACCGTCAATGTCTGCCAGATACCCCAGTCTGTAATTCCCTCTATATTGGCGGATTCATACCGGGAAACAGGTTGATCGTTGATGGAGACGGTATGATTGACGTAAATATTGCCTCCACCTTCGGTATCAAAGGTTCCAGGGGCCGTGTGACGTATAGGAATAATAATGGGATCTTCTTCGGTACCGGTACCGGTGAATGTAAAACTACCAGAGCCGCCATAACCCATTTCAATGCCTGTTATTGTGCCATCCATCTCGAACATCCGAATTTCCTGATAGCCTGTCCCTGTCATGCTTCCTTTTAAGTAGCCTCCGTAACCGTCGATCATACCAAGGGTATAGAACATGCCCTCCATGGCATCTGTACCGTCGCCATTAGGTATGATGGTGCCGCCGAGGAATCCTTTGTATTTTCCGCCGTCATAAGTCGTATCGTCACCTAAATCAAAGTTCTTGCTGGTTACTATGGTATGCCAGATATAGCCCCTCTGAGAAGTTGGGAATAAGCTGGGATCTGAGGTTGTGTGTAAGTATTCACCAATCATTACAACATCAACAGGATCACCAGAGAAGAGTGAGTTCCCTCCACCCATAAGGAAATTCATTTCCCTGTCCTGAACGATCTTGCTTCCGTCGAAGTAATAAGGTTTCGTCGATACCTCACTTACATATGCGAGGTCGCTACATTGTTCATCAGGACAAAAGTACATGTATCCCGATCCCTTCCAGAAACCTATGGATTCATAAAAGACTTCCGGATACATATCGCCTTCAAAATCGCCGGCAACGAACGGATGGAGAAATCCACCATATAAACCTATTCCATTTTGGATGCTACCGAGGTAATAAAAGGGATATCCATATGAATCGGTACCCTTACCGCCAATCTTGCCATTAATGGTTTCCAAAGATGAAGCTGTGCCCATAGCATTAAAACCTACCCAGTTACATTCCTCATCACATTCCCAAGAATTAAAAATTACAGGATTTGTACTGCCTATGATACCTTTTATACGTCCACCTCCAGTATCGTTATCGTGTCCCAGGTAACCATAGACATAAAAATCGTCGGTTTGGTTCAAGGTGATCTGGATGTTTTCCGCCTGCCACATCCTGATGCCTTCGTAATATTTTCCAGAAAAAGATGAAGTAGTGATTTCGCCCCTGCCTGACGAGGAGAAATATTCTCCCGATAGTGCGGCATTTATGTCTCCGTCGCTCCATCCACCGTAACCACCATAGCCATCATAACTATTATTATAATTACCACCTATGCTGGCCAACCAGTAAATGGGCTTGTCTATATTTGTGATATTTGTGCCACTTGTAGTTACTTCTGACATTTTTCCGCCTGCTATGACCGTCCAGTAATCGGTGGGTGAGGGTGCCATGCTGTACTTGCCCATGGCGAGAGTCACGGTTATGGTGTCAGATCCCTGCACCTTAGGATGAATACCGCCCATGAGACCGGTAATACCATACGCATACGTTTCCTCTGCAGTCTTCCCGGTGAAAGCTACAGGTGCCGCTTTCCACGTGCCTAAGGCTAATGCATCCCAGGTGCCTTCACTCCCGGATGTTTCTGTATAAACACCCAGGAGATCGCCATTCATGCCCGTGCCGGGAATTAAATCAGGGTGCCCAATCCTTGTCTGGGTGATGAATCTACCGCTCAGGGTGCCCTTAAACTTGTTGTCACCCCACTCGGTACCCGTGATATCCGCAATCCAGTAACCGGGGTCGTCAGAGAAACCTTCACCGTCGTAATATGCGCCAATGCTGCCCGTTCCACCCACCTTGACCTTCCAGGTTGATGACGTAGGAGTAGTGTACCCGCCGTATCCATCAAATCCGAAGATACCCCAATTCTGGGCCTCTCCGGTACTGTTATTGACAATGGAAAGATTACCTGCGTTGGGCGGATAGCCCGTGATCGTGCCGGGCTCTTCGCCTTCGAAAGCACCATGGAAACCGCCATAGCCCCAATTCATATCGCTTGAGTGGTAATTGCCTATATTGAGTTGATCTGCTGGGATTTCTATATCAGTAGCTGACTTCACCTGCTCTCTGTTCATCAACCCCGTCATCTCGAATATGCCGATCTCAGAGTAGCCCTGCCCGCTCAGATCCGCCCGAAGGTATCCGGCGTTCCCAGAAGGGTCAATGTACAATGCCAGGAACTTGCCTTCAAGGATGTTATTTTTCGCGATACCGCCAATCCAGCCGCGATAAGCACGGGTGATTCGTCATACGTGGTATATTGACCCCTCTTGTAGTCATAACTGTATATATCCTCTTCTATACCCTCACCCTGAGTATAGAAGAGGCTGTAGCCGGTGTTGTTACTGTTGCTGTACGTACCCATAACGAGCACAGGAATATTAGTCCCTGTCCACAGGGACGTTGTTTCACCCATGAGGAACTGCATGCCACCCTGAGAACTACCCTGGCTGGTAATAGTTGCATACGATTTACTAACGTATTTTAGTTCTTCTCCGCTGTATGTCCCGATGCTCTGACCAATCCAGCCGCCGGAGGTGTTTGGGTTTTCCTCGATGCCGTAGAAGGGGCTGCCGATGTTTCCCATCAGGGTGGGTGTTACGAAGAGACCGAAGGTGCTGTTATCACCATTCTTGACGCCGAGGGTGCCTATGATTTCACCGGTTTCGGACCAGCTTCCCTTGACTGTTGCTAACCAATAACCCTTTGCCTGGGATCCTCCATATCCAAACTGCCCTTCACCGCCGATAATGGCCGACCAGTTCCACGGACCGGCTGTTAGTTTGCCTTCATAGAAGTTGTAGGAAAGGCCATCCGGAGGCGGGATCATGAGGTTGTAAATCCCCCAGTTAGGGCTGGTATTTCCGTTGATCACGAAATAGGAGGTCGTGAAGGATCCGCCATACACTCCATAACCACCGACGATTTTGGATAATGTGTTATCATCGAATGATCCGCTTAAACGGATATAATCTTGGGTTGACGACTGAATCTGGACATTGTCCGTCGACGAGACTGTGATTGGGGTTATAGAGGCATCAGGCCCGATCGTGCCCGTGGCGTACCACATGCCGATACCGGGATAGTAGAATCCTGAGACATCGTCGCTCTTGAGGATTTTCAATGTCCGTGCACTACTTTCTGGAGTAACCGCAAGGGCACGGATGGCGCCGTTCATGCTTCCAGACACGGGGACGGGGAAGGAGTCTTCTTCATCTTCAGGATATACAACGTAGCCCAGATTGCTGTCATAGTAGGGACGTACTCCCAAGGTCTGCCGCCAGATGCCGGCAGCAACACCCTCGAAGTATCCGCTTGTGACAGGCGGAACAATAGTAGCATTCCGTGCCGGATCAGTGGCGTAAACGGGCGTGTTGAACAAATAGCGGGATGATGCCCAGGACCCAACGTTGTCATACTGCACCATTCCCAGAACTTGAAACTGCGCCGTAGCCGCCCAGGGTTTTGCGTAGCCTGCGATGAGTGCGCCTTCCGATGCGGCGTGCGTCATAAAGCCGGAGTTTTCTCTGAAGAAACAGGGTTCAATGTCACCGTTACCGTATATTGACCCCCAGATGCCACCGAAGACGTTGGTGGCCTCTACCGTCTGGGCCTGGTAGGTGCCGACACCGGCACCGACCCAGCTTTCACCATAACCAATCTCATTAATGGCACCGTCAAGGCCGTAGAAGGGTCCGCTGAAAGTACCACGACGTTCAAGCGTCTGATAGATTCCCGATATGATGGTGCCCCTGATGTTTCCACTGGCGTCCCAGGTGCCATTCAAGATATCTCCCAGGTAGAAAAATGGTGTCTGGACAAGTGTGAAGGGACCGATGCCGCCAACCTTAGCCGTCCATCCCGAAACGGATTCGGGCTTGTTTCCGTAAATATTGCCGACACTCAGATAGTCAGATCCGAAAGGAGATTCGCCGTTGAAAAGCATACGGTAGATTCCCCAGCGTAGGGGGAGCATCTGGCCTTCGTTGTCCGTCGTATACAGGAAACCCGTGTTCATCATGCCCGAACCCATGATGAAGCTGCCCTCCGCTCCTTTGAACTCACCGGCAAGACGAAGGACGGCGTAGTTCATACCGAACTCCCATGCCTTATCGTTAGGCGTTGAAACTTTTTCTGTCCGGGTTAACGGTATCGGTTGATCATTCGAGTCGATGGGGATGCTGAGAGTCCACATGCCGTCGTATCCAACAGCAGGACCGATCCCTTCATAGTAACTGCCCGTCAGGTTCCCTGTCAGGATTCCCGATTTTCCGTCTGCTCCTTTATAGACAGCAACACCGTATCCATCAAGGATGCCATCTCGCCAGAAGCCCGTAGTGAACCCGACGAAGGCGTTGCCTGTTTCCCCGACATCGCTGCCATATATTTGGGAAGACCATATGGAGGGTGGGAGTGTGCTGAAGTTTTTATTGTAGGGCCCGATGACTGTGAAATCTGGATTTGCCGACCAGAAGGGAGAAAGTCCTCCGAGAATGCCAGTTTCATAACCTGATGCGACACCACCAACTATATTGGTGTCCACCTCACCCACTGTGTATAGGGTTGCCGGCCCCCCCCAAAATCCATAGTAGGCTAGCGGGGCGAGTTTGTAAGTTCCTGAAGCAACTGACTCATATCGATAGATATTGTCTTCATTCGGATTGCTGTAGACTCCCCGGTGCTGGAGGCTCAAAAGACCAAAATACCGGTCATCCATGTAGTAGATGGAATCGGTTCCAGTAATTCTGACATGTCCTTGAACATCGGATATAGTAACATCCCCTAGGAAGGCATAGGGCGTGTCTGCACAGAATGCGCCGAACTTGGTATTCCAGGTTGTTGTACCATCCGTAGAAAAGTATCCGCCGCTTGCGGCAAATCCCCAGATGCCAATGAGGCCGCCCGTCGTTGTTTCATAGCCTTGGACAAGTGGAAAATCGGGAGAATAAGGAATAACGAAGAAGGAATAAGATGATCCCATGTGGATGTCTGTAAAAGCCGGTACAGGGATCTCCAGAGGAGCAAACGTTGCACTCGAAGAATAACCCGTGTCTCTGACAATACTCCCGGTTGCAGAGAGGCCGCCGCTTCCTGCATAGTTATAGTCATCGAGGCTGCCCGTGAGAAAAGAGATGCTTCCTGCCTTGTTGGAGAGGCCGCTGAAGAGCCCGTACCAGGAGCCGGGTATGCCGGCGAGAAAGGCGTTGTAGGTGCTGCCATCGCTTAATGTACCATCAAACAGGAGTGCGTCGGGTTGCGCCGTTCCTGAAGCCGACAGGCTCAAAGTGCCGGCGTTAGTTACATCGTTGATCGAACCGCTGAGGGTTCCCGTAAGGTCAGTCTGCAAACTGACGGCTGTGGAAAAGGTGGTCATTGATGTTGTCGGCGTCGGTGTCGGCGTCGGCGGCACATAGGGTTGAGGCGGCGGCGGAGGTGGCTGTGGTGGTGGCGGCGGCGGAGGTGGAGGTGGCGGCTCCGGTGGTGGTGGCGGAGGCGGAGGTGGCGGTTCCCCGGTGGGCGGGGGAGGCGGAGGTGGCGGTTCCCCTTCACCCTTGGGTTTTTCCGTGGGTGTTGTATCCTTCAGGTGTTTCTCGATTTCCACAGCCGTGGCCGGTCTGACCACAGGGGGTGCAGTGGCGCTGGTGACCACCATGGCCTGCCCTGGTGTGATGGTGACCACTACCTCTGGCCGGTTAATGCTGTAGCCATATCCTGTTCCCTCTTTAAAAATGGCTCCTGAGACGCCGGCCTGGTGAAACGTGAAGAAGTTGGTGCCTCTCACCCCGCAGACGGCCATGGGAGTATGGACTTCATAGCGGGAGCCCTTGATAACCCCTGTGGCCTTGACGATGCTCTGCATCTTTCCCCGGAAGAGGCTCATGGTGCCGCGCTGCTCATCCTTGCGAATCATATATTCGCTGATGCGCATACGGGTGTTTTCGGCCAGACGGAGAACATTGCCATCAATTAAGGTCAATTCGCACTTTGATTTGATCTTCGTGCGGATGATATCCCCCACTTCAACCTGATCCCCCAGTTTTGCCAGAACGGCTTTCTTGCCGGGTTTGGTGACGTCAACCTTGCCTTCTATATTGGTGAATTTCCCTACCGGTGCGGCGTTGACTGTTAGGGGAAGTAATATAAAAAGGGCCAGAAGACCGATGATCAATGAAGTTTTCTTCATACGGTGCACCTCCTGTCGGCTGCCGTTATGTTTCTAAGAAACATGAATGGTCACTGCAAGCAATGCGAAGCAATCTCGTAACCAGTTGATATTTAATGAGATCGCCACGTCGCTACACTCCTCGCGATGACCTGAAGGTAATTATGCAAATATTTATACGTACAAATATAGTTTCATGGTCAATACGTTACAGGAATGGGAGAAAGGATCATGTATATAGAGTAACAACACGATAAGGTTCCCTGGTGACGCATGACAGCCTCAGCGGGAAAAAGAGAACTAATATGTTTAATTACGTACCAGATACACATTTAAAATTCAATGGGTATGATGTGAAATATTTCACACCGTTTTAAAAAAATTTCACATATATAGAGACCGCCCCGCGTGCGCTCGCGATGACCTGAGCGTAATTAGTCTCAGCGGATACGCCTCTTGAGGCGTTTCAAATCATGAATACGAATCGTATCTTCCGATACACTTGCCAGGCCTTTCTCGCGCAGTACCCGTAGCGCCTTGTTAATACTTTCCCGTGTGGCGCCGATCATGCCGGCAAGTTGTTTCTGCGTCAGGTGCAACTCAATGTGCGCCGTATCTCCTTCCTTATATCCGCGTGTTTCGGCCAGCTCAACTAACTTTTTCGCTAGCCGGGAAGAGATATTCATAAAACAGGCATCTTCCAGAAAGTCGTCGGTTCTGCGTAATCGCAAGGAGAGAGAGGCAATGATCGATTGCAGCACATTTTCGTTGTGCATCATAAAAGACAGGAAGTCTTTCCGATTGAGGATGTATAACTGTGTCGGTTCGATGGCCACCGCATCAGCAGAACGGGGCAACCCGTCCAGCAGCGCCATTTCACCGAAAAAATCACCGTTGGAGAGGAGCGCCAGAATAATTTCCTTACCATCTCTGGATGTGCGGACTATCTTGATACCGCCCCTGATAATCATGTAGAAGGCGGTTCCCTCGTCTCCCTTCCGGAAGAGGATATCCCCTTTTTTCAGAGACTGAGTCCTCAGGAGAGAGGAAACGTGTCTTTGATCCTCAACCCGAAAGGACTGGAAGAGGGGTATCTCTTTTAAAACGGCTTCAGGGTCAGTCATAGTCACCACTAAAATCTAAATTCGAATCCGGCCGTATATAAATTACGGGTGTAATCGTTTGCCGGTATGTTCGCGTCACATTCTGTGTTCGTGTACTGAGCAATGAAACTGGTGTTTTTGTAAAATTCCCAGGCCAGTCCGACGGAGCCGGTATAGGTTTTATCTTTTCTCTTTGTGGATTTTGTTGAGCCGTCAACGTCCTGATACGGCTGTTCATAGTTGAAAATCTGGCGGAAGTACCCGCCTGTCACCTGCAGGGTTACAGGGCCTGTGCGCTTCGCCGTCTCTTCGGAGAGAAGGGGCATGCTGAAGTTGGCGGTAAAGCGGTGACCTTTATTGTCCCAGTACATCCCGTCGGCGTGTTCTCTGGTGTAGTCGTAGCGCAGGTTGAGGAACGAATTTTCTTTGAATAACCAGATCCAGCTTATATAGGTTTTCGGTCCTTCCGCGTCCCTGTTGTTTTCCCAGAAACGGTCAGTTCTGGCTGAGGTCTTTTTCTGGTTGTAGTATTCTTTCTTGTCGTAGCCGGCGAAGATTTCCAGGATGTTGTTCTGGGTGACAAGGAATTTGATGCTCGGCCCATAGGTGAAGTCATCGATGTATCGTTTGTACCCGGGATTGGAATCGGGGTCGGGTGAGGTATCCGGGTCCGTCCGCAAAAGAACATTGGTATAGTTGGCGAGGAAATTCACGGCGAACCGGCCGAAGTTATAGCCCGGTGACACGGAAAAGGTCTGCGCGAGGGAATCGTGGGAATGGGTATGTTTCTGGTTGACGTTTGAGGCGATGGAGTAGCTCGCGTTGAAGAGCCAGGGGCCGTCTATCGTCGGAACGTAATCCACGCGGACGGAAGTTTGCAAAACCCGGCCTTTTTCATCAGTGATGTCGCCGGCGATAATATCGTTCGTTGGCTTGGAAACGATGTTCGTGTCGTAGCCGCCGAAGATGCTGACCGTTAAACGGAGGGGTCTCTCCAGGTACATCCTTTTTTCGACCAGATCCTGATACTGCCTGGCAAAAGTGGCCAGGTCGGACAGGGGGTCACGGGTCACCACGATTTGCAACCGTTCTTTTGCCTTATCCAGTTTTCGCTCCTTCATGTAACTCATGGCGATCTGAAATTCCGCAGCCTGGTCTATGGTCGGATCAAGTTTTTTAGCCTTCTCGAAGGCCTCGATGGCTTCCATATTTTTATTTTCTTTGGAGAGAATTAAACCCTTCAGAAACAATACTCGTGCCGGGTATATCCTCTCTTCTTCGGCTACCCTGATCCATTTTTTCGCTTCATGGATCCTGTCTAACTGATACAGGGTGTCAATGATTTCCACTAATGCTTCTTTGATTCTGGGTGTCAATGTGACGGCTTCCTGGAGGTGACTGATTGCGATCGAGTATTCCATCGTCTGTTTGTAGGCGAGACCCAGGAAAAAAGCGGCTACAGAAGATGTGGGTTCCTTTTCCCGTACTTTCTGTAAGGCCTCGATCGCCTCCTCGTAATTCCCCTCCCTGTACTGTTCGATGCCTTCCTGGGGAGCGTTGCGGCCTGCTCCTGACAGAACGCAGCGGGTGCAAAAGAAATGAATAATAAGAAAAATGCGGAACAAAGAGAGGTAAGAGCTCTTTTCTTCATATGAGAACCTTTCCTGCGGATAATACGTGCACCGTGCAAAAAATGAGAGCTTTGAAAAAATCCCCCTTTGTCATTTCGACCGAAGGGAGAAATCTTATAAACTATTGATAAATAATAAGATTGTCACGTCGCTTCGCTCCTCACAATGACAATTTGAGTGGATTTTCAAAGCTCTCAAAATGTTGAATCGCGCATGACGGAAAATGCCGCTCATGTAAAAAACAAGCCACTGGTGCTTAATGATCAATAATCCGGAGGCGGATATTGTAGAGAACGTTTATGAATGCAATATACTACACATATTATCTGCATAATCAACTGAAAATTTACCTTCTTGAATGAAGGGAATCTCTTCCTGCCTTGAGAAAGTGAAATCTTTGCATAATTACCCTTAGGTCACCAGGCGCGTAAGCGCCGTGGCGATCTATCAAAGAGTTATGAGATTGCTTCGCATTCCCCGACGCTTCGCTCGGGGCTTGCGGCTCACCGCATTGACAATGCGACATTATGCAAAGCTTTCAAAGTGTGAGTGGGTTATATTTTTTTGAGAGTATTTTTGATCTTTGAGACGGATATGGCTCCCTTGCGGAGAAATACCGGCGGTGTTTTAGTTATGTCAATAATTGTTGAACCCTTGCCTCCCGGGGTTTCACCCCCATCGATCACCGCATCGATCCTGTCTCCGAGATGGTGAAGAACTTCCTCTGCGGTTGTGCATTCCTCTGCGTCGGAGATGTTTGCGCTCGTGGCGGTAAGAGGATGGGAGAGGCGTCTTGCCAGGAGAGTGGCGATGGGGTGACTGGAGATGCGGATGCCGATTTTGCCCGTACCGGCGGTGAGCAGGGGTGATACATTCTGAGACGCCCTGAATACAAGGGTGAGCGGCCCGGGCCAGAAATTTTTTATGAGAGCATGACCGATCTCGGGAATATCAGCGACTAAATATCTCAGGCTGTTCTCATCGCCGATGATGACGGGGATCGGGTTCTTCCGGTCTCTCTTCTTGATCAGGAAGATCTTTTTGATGGCTTCTTCATTCTCTCCGTCAGCGCCCAGTCCGTAAAATGTTTCCGTGGGGTACGCGATTACACCCCCCTCGGTGAGGATCTCGACGGCTCTTGCAATCATGAGCTCATCGGGATTACGGGGATCGATCTTCAGGACTTCCGGCATAGAAGGTCTTCCTGTTTCTTTTCGACGTCGCGGGCCATGTCCCGAACGAACCGGTCCAGTTTTTTCCGCAGATTCCCGTCTTCGACGGAGAGAATCCTGATGGCGAGCAGTGCCGCGTTTTTTGCCCCTGCCTTGCCCACGGCCATTGTGGCCACGGGAACCCCGCCGGGCATCTGGGCGATGGAGAGGAGGGCATCGATTCCGCCCAGTGCAGTGGCATCAATGGGAACCCCGATAACGGGCAGGAGCGACTGTGAGGCGATCACGCCCGCCAGGTGGGCGGCAGCGCCTGCTCCGACGATAATCACTTTGATTCCCCTCTCCGATGCCTTTTTCGCGAAAGAGGAGGTTCTTTCCGGCGAGCGGTGCGCGGAGGTTATGAAGACCTCGTGGGGAAGTTTGAAGTCCTCCAGTATCTTGATGGTCTCGCTCATGACGGGGAAATCGGAATCACTCCCCATGACCACGCTGATGAGGGGCGTAACTTGTTTCTTCATATAAGCTTATCTCCGAAGTGTTATTGTCATTGCGAGCAACCGACCCCGCACTTCATATTGGGGTTATTAGAGAAATCCTCGAATTGTCATCGCGAGGCCTGAAAGGCCGTGGCGATCTCTATATTTCTCTGTTTGACGAGATTGACGCGGGCTGCGCCCTCGCAATGACGTCTTGGGATTACTTTCCCATAATGACTGCCCGTTAATGTTTGAAGTGCCGGATTCCCGTGAGGATCATTGCCATACCGTGTTCATCCGCCGCCTTTATCACTTCCTCGTCTCTGAGGGAGCCGCCGGGTTGAATGACGGCCGTGATCCCCGCCTCCGCGGCCATGTCGATACCGTCACGGAAGGGAAAGAAGGCATCGGACGCCATCACACATCCCTTTGTGGCGAGACTGGCCTTCATTGTGGCGATTTTCACCGAGTCGACCCGGCTCATCTGTCCTGCTCCCACGGCAACCAGTCTGTCCTTTGTGGCGTACACGATGGCATTTGATTTGACGTGTTTCACCACCCGCCACGCGAAATCTAAAGCCTCGTATTCTTCCTCCGTGGGGCTGCGTTTTGTGGCAACCCGGGCCTTCCTGATATCGAAATCGTCGATGTCGCTCTCCTGAACCAGGAGACCGCCCGCGACCCTCCGGAGATCGTATCCGGTGAACCGGGTTCCGGTCGGGG
>VGTB01000066.1 GCA_016874835.1 Deltaproteobacteria bacterium
AGAGAGCCTTCTCAGCGGTGGCCGAAATATATAAAGCCATGCGGGAACAATCGGGAAAGGGGGCTCAATGGGCTGATGTGGAAAAGGACTACGCAGAAATAATCAACACGTTTTCATATAACGCGAGGATAGAAAAAGTCGCCGCTCTGCTTCGTAACAAAGGGCTGGGTGAGATCGATAAATATTGCAAGGATGATTGGATAGATGCGGCGCTTGATAAAAGTGATGCGGGAGTGACCATGAATCCTGACTTCATCAATAGCCACTGGTACAAATTTCATCAGGCTGCCAAGGTGCATTTTGCCACGGTGATGGATCTCATTAAAGAACTTTAGTTCTCGGCTTTTCCCTGATCCGCTTTTATTTTGGACGGGATGAAGATGAGAGCGAGGGAGGTACCTATGATCGTTAATCCCGTGCAGAGAATGAATGTAATGGTGAATCCGACAGAGTCGGAGAGAACCCCTCCTAATGTGGGTCCGACGATCCACCCCAGGTTCCAGGTGGTATTATAGATACCCATTGCCTTGCCGCGTTCTTCAACGGTGACAAGGTCGGCGATGAGGGCCGTTGTCGAAGTGCCCATAGCCGCCCATGCCAGTCCTTCACATATCTGGACGAAAAGAAGAGGGATATAGCTTCTGCTCATGGCGTACCCCAGAAAGACAAAAGCAAATACGGACATGGAGGAAAGGAGAATTTTTTTGCGGCCCAGGCGGTCGGCAATGGCGCCTATGAAGGGGGAAGTGACCGCACCGGCGATTGCACCGGAGGTATAGAGAGTACCAATCTGGCTTTTGGTCAGTCCGATTTCTGCCATGTAGAGGGAAATGACCGAATAAACCATACCGGTGCAGATCATGAAGGGGAGAACTGTCACGCAGACTAAATAGAGTTCTTTTTTTCGCATGGGTTACATTCCTTTCCTGTGTCCTTCTCTGGATGTGTCTTGAGAATCAAATAATAAAAACGAAGCAGGTCATTTCGAGGGAACGCAGTGACGGAAGAAGTGATGAAGTGACAACCGCTTGGACGAAATGACGGCGACTACGTATTTGAGGTTTCCTGAATTCTTTTGTCCTTAAATCATGTAAGTGATATAATAACATGTAGTGTTTTATTATATACAATAATCTGCATCTTCGCAAAAAATAGCTCACCAATCATGAATACTGAGGTCTTTTAAAATGGGGAGATTTTCCGGATCGGTAACGTTTGTAACAGGGGCCTCATCCGGTATCGGTGCGGCCATATCCCGGGAAGTGGCACGGCAGGGCGGCGATGTTGTTCTCCTTGCACGCCGCCAGGATCGTTTGGGGGAACTTGTCAGTGAAATCGGGTCGATGGGAGGGGAAGTCATGGCTGTTCCATGCGACGTGACTGCGGGCCATGATCTCGCACAGGCGGCGGAAAAGACAAAAAGTGAATTCGGTCGGATCGATTATGTCATTGCCAATGCTGGTTTCGGTGTTGCCGGGCGCTTTGAGAAACTTACAATCGAGGATTTCCGGCGCCAGTTTGAGACGAACGTATTCGGCATGATCCAGACCATTTATGCAACCCGGGAGCATCTCATCGCGTCCCGGGGGTGCCTCTGCCTCATCGGCAGCGTCAACGGCTACATCGCTCCTCCTCGACTTTCCGCATACTCCATGAGCAAATTTGCCGTTCATGGACTTGCCGAATCGATCTGGCATGAATTCAAACCGCACGGCGTGGGTGTTGTCCTTATCGTTCCCGGTTTTGTGCAAACGGAGATAAGAAAGGTCGACAGAGCAGGCGTCCATCATCCCGAGATGGAAGATCGCGTTCCTTCCTGGCTGCTGATGTCGTCCGACGAGGCGGCACGCCAGATTGTGGAGGCGATGTACAGGCGTCGGCGAGTGAAAGTCATCACCACGCACGGTAAGATCGCCGTTTTTCTGCAGCGTCACTGCCCGAGAACGATGTCGGCAATTGTGTCCCGGTTGAGTGCAATGGGACTCATCTGATTCATCTGCGCGTGAACGTCATAATTTCCTCGAAGGACATACAATTCAGGACATGCTTTTTTTCGCACCACCCCCGGCGGGCGATACCGACCCCGAACCTCATCAGTGTCAACTGGCCTCTGTTATGGGCGTCCGTGCCGATGGCAAACATGGCCCCCAGCTCACGTGCGCGGTATACATGAATGTCTTTCAGGTCGAGGCGATCCGGCATTGCATTTATCTCCAGGGCCTTTCTGTGGTTCACCGCGGCATTGAAGATGGTTTCCATGTCAACCTCGGTAGGCTCCCGTTCTCCAATGAGACGGCATGTAGGATGGCCGATGACGTCAACGTGGGGATTTTCTATCGCGGAGATGATGCGCCTGGTCATTTTCTCTTGGCTTTGGTTGAATGAGGAGTGCACAGCGGCGATGACGATGTCTAATCCGGCCAATATCCGATCCGGCATATCCAGAGAACCATCCGCCCTGATATCGACTTCTATACCGGAGAGAATACGAATACCTTTTAAATTCTGGTTGAGCCTGTGAATTTCCTGTATCTGTCTCATCAGCCTTTCTTCCGTGAGACCACGGGCTATGCCCCGCCCCCGGGAATGGTCCGTGATGGCGATGTACCTGTAGCCGAGATTCTTTGCCCAGAGCGCCATATCTTCGATTGAATCGGCACCGTCGCTCCAGTTCGAGTGTACGTGCAGGTCGCTCATCACATCCTCGGGATTGATAATATCAGGGATCGCGTGCGCTTCCGCCAGTTCGATCTCACCCTGATCTTCCCTGATTTCGGGGGGAATATACTGTAACCCCAGGCGATGATAGAATCCTTCTTCCGTGGAAAATTTTTCCAGTACTTCTGTCGTAGTGTCTGTGATCCCGTAATCGCTCAGTTTCAAGCCTTTCTTCTGGGCTTTTGTTCTCAGGATGATGTTGTGCTGCTTGCTGCCGGTGAAATACTGAAGGAGTGAGCCGAAAGAGTCGTGCTCCACCATCCGGAGGTCGGCCTGAAAACCGGGAAGGAGGATGACGCTCGCCTTGGTGGGTCCTTTTGCGATGACTTCCTTCACTTGGGGAAAGGTGACAAATGCATTGATTACAGACTCCGGATCATCTGCGGTGCCCATGATATCAATATCTCCGACGGTTTCCCGAAAGCGCCGGAGACTTCCCGCGGAGGTCATGTTTTTTACTTTCGGGTGGCGGCGCAGCATTTCAAGAATATCTTCCACGACCGGCAGGACTTCGCCGATGGGGACCCGCTGATCCTTACGGCGCATGGATTGGATCTGGCGGAGCAGATTCTGCGCTGTCCTGTCGCCCATCCTGAACAACTCGGCTACTTTTCCCTCCGTGATGGCCTGTTCGAGTTTCTCAACGGATGTGATCATCAACTCGGTGGCCAGGCGGTATGCTGTTTTCGGTCCAATACCGGGGATTTCCATGAGTTCCAATATCCCGTCGGGAAATTCGGCCTTGAGGGTTTCGTAAGCTTCCAGCTTCCCCGTGGTAATCAGTTCTGTCGCTTTCTTCGCAATTGCCTCACCGATTCCGGGAATGCGCTGGAAATCTTCCCCCTGTTCCCTCATCACTTCCATCTCCTGCGGCAGGTGTTCGATGACCTGGGCGGCCCGTCGGTAGGCCCTTATCTTGAAGATGTTTTCTCCTTTCAGTTCCAGGAGGTCTGCCATATCCTGAAATATTCTGGCAATCGAGGAGTTCTTCATTTCAACGGCCACCTGCGATGTATTTGAGTCGATCCTGCACCCACCTTGCCTCATCATGAAATCCGTTTACCCTGTAAAAGTTTTTCAGGGATTTATACCTCTTTACAATGTCGAAACCGATACTGTGCTGAAGCTTGCGCAGACAGACGGGGCAGAGGTGGAGCGGTCTGGAATCGCTTTCCTTCAAATGGTTGGAGCCGTTCATACTGCATTGGAAGAATGTGCAATGATGGAGACCGAACATATGTCCTGTCTCATGGGCAAGCACCCTGCAACTGCGCTTGAGGAGTATTTTCCTGTAATCGGAATTGCGCCTCTCCCCGTAGAACGCGGGATCATAGCGGGCGAAGCTGTACACGCCGGTGCGCTCGGTGAGAGAGGCCTGGCCGAAGACAAAATTCCATGAGGGGTCGGGATAGAGGTCTTCCATGGTGATGGCGAGGATGCAGAATGCATCGGAGGGGAGCATTGTACGGAGAAGGTTGAGAACGTCATGGGTCAATATCTGCCGCTTTCCCGTGTAACGATTGATGCGCATGGTGAACTGTTGATTCTTGAATGAAAGGGAAGGGAGAACTTCGACGTCCATGGAGAAGTATGCACGGGCGTAATCCCTGAGGACTTTCAGAGGGGGGCTGCCTTCTTCGGGAAAAGTGCCCAGGGGTTGCAGGTATATCTTTTTGCGAACGGCATCGGGTCGGTTGAAGTGAGAACGCAC
The DNA here is from genome assembly GCA_016874835.1 of Deltaproteobacteria bacterium. Taxonomy (GTDB): domain Bacteria; phylum Desulfobacterota; class Syntrophia; order Syntrophales; family UBA2185; genus VGTB01. Next base: position 4,430 of record VGTB01000066.1, read on the forward strand.
AAATTCCGGGAAAGCCTGTCCTCTTTCCGGGTGCTCTGCGAGCCAGTCTCCTGGCTCAGGAGTCTTTATCGACAGGAAGTCATTTCCGGGCGTGAATGCGCGCTGAAGGGACGATGAGAGTCCCGTTATGGGTCCTATGGCCTTTATCCGTTCTGCGTCTCCCGGTGGTGTGAAATGCATAGCCGGATATATGAATATGGCGGTAAGTAATATGGCTGCTGCTGATGGTTTCACGAATATGAGAGATCTGTGTGAATTTACATACGGCTTTTATCCAATACTCAGGAAACCCATTTCTAAAGGAGCCTGGTCTTGATTAAAAAGTAAAATAAAATAATCAGCATGACGAGAGCAAAAATAATATATGGCCACAAAGACTTCTTTTCCGCAAAGGGATCGCGCAGAAAGCGTTCCGAGCCTTCCGGAAGAATTGCCATTCTGGTCAATGATCGTCCGAAGGGTATATTGATTTTTGCACGGGCATTGATAGCCCAGCCGTTCGCATCCAATAGGGGACCAAGATTTCGCTGTGACAGCTTCAGCCACGCGATGATCATGGAAGGTCCGGAAATGAGGAGCATAATTGCCAACAGGGCAAGTGGCATCTTCCACCATGTCAGCTCCAGGAAACCTGTAACCACAGCGGCGATCGCCGTGCTAATAGCGCCGACTGCCAGACCGATCGCCGCGAATATACCGGCAAATTTTGCGATGTCGAAGGGTTGCGCTGGGGCAGCTTGGGCTCCCGCCGCAGGCTTCTGGGCTGTGGTCATAATTCCGGAAGCGGTTTTTTCCGTCACGGCTTTCGCACGCGCAGCGGCGAGCTTTTCCACCTGTTCGCCGACTAACTTAATGATCTTTTTGTAGGGACTCCAGAAGGCCTGACGGACGCTGATTGGATGTTCGATTATTTTCGTAATCGTTGCATCCCAGTCATTTCCATGACGGTCAAAAAAAACGCCGTTTCGTCCGACCATCAGGAAATCTGAATCACCATCGGTAATTGCGGCAGCGATGGTCATTTTCTCCGCACCCTGTTTTCTTGTGCAGTCACAATAGACGAGGTAGGTCCGGCTAAGAGTTGCCAGGAGTGCGTGTTTGTCGGGATCATCCACACGTATGCAGAGCTCACAGCTCCTTCCATCGAGATACAGTGTCCCTGCTTGAAAAATAGCCATACCTTTCCTGTTATAAAAATCGCTCAAAGAAACGAAGTTATTTAAAATGGTGAAAAGATCGCGATGAAAGCGGACGAGCTTATCAACGGCGGTGATTGCGTTGTACTCCCGTTCCAGCACCTGATCTTTTGCGATGAGATCTGTTATTACTTCTCTTCCCCTTCCTTTCAGAATGACGCGGAGTCTCTCCGCCCCGAGTTTTTCGACGGAGCCCCCGGCCTTCTGCGATACCCATGATTCATATGCGGCGAACCGTGAAAGCAGGGTTTCCCACTCCGCTTCGGAAAGATTTGTTTTTTCCCCCAGGAGAGGTTTCACGACCTGGGTCATAAAGCTGTTCATCCTGGATGTCCAGGCGGGGTTCATTCCTTCCTTGAGGGGTAATGGTTTATCGATACCGATCCTTGCAAGGGGGAATCCGGCAACATCCTCCACATCAGGCGATAGATTCTTTTCTGCAAAAGAGAGATATTCTGATTCCTGGCGGTTCATCGCATTCAGAGCTCTCTCGTCAAAGGCGGCGAGGCGACAGCGGGCAAAGTAATCGTTGATTTTCATCTTTACCGTGTTAACACTTTCCGCCGCGGATGCGGTAGCCTTGCCGAGGGGAAGGATATTATCGCTACCACTTTCTGCTGCCTTCCACCAGTTGAGAAATGCCTCGGCTTCGCTGAAAAGTTGATCGACCTTTGCCTGCGATACACCAGGCTTTCCACTGCGGTCTATCTCCGCGCCTAAACAGTCGATAATGTCGTCAATGATCTGCCTGATTGTAGGATCATCGGAGGAGTCGTTGGGGATGATACCATCACCGTTAAACCTCGTCTGGGAAAAAATCCTGGCAGTATCGGTGGTATCTTCAATCGTGATTACTTGTGCGTTTTCTTTGCCCAAATCTTTAAGGATATGTTTTGCTGAATCCAGAAGATTTTTTCCTTCCGGAGATTTTTCATTTATGGATGAGAGGGGCAATTCAGGAGAGCGTTTCCTCAAGTCGTCAGGGTTATTGAGGAGAGACCCCGCCCATTTTACTGCTTCGATAATTTCAGGCACACGTATACGCCCGTCACCGTCCGTATCTATCAGTTCCAATGTCTTATTGTCTAATTCAACGCCGTGAGCGGGGCAACTGAGCGCAACCCAGAGTTTCGGATCGAGTTGGTTGAGGGCCATCAAATCGTTCCCGTTCTCAAGGAGTACCTGCTCAAATCCACCGGCCCGGAAAAACTTCCATCGATGAGCTTCTTTTGAAGTGAATTCCGCCATGGATTTTACCTCTTTCCCTCTCAGAGGTTCTGAAACTTCTAATTTCTCATGTTTGAACTCCGGTAATCGATGTCATAATGTTTATTCTCACCGGAGGGATACCGAGTTGAACGACTTTACCTTCTTTCACGAAATCCGCCTCTGACATGTCTAAAGACTCGAAACCATACTCATTAAGGGTATTCATGATGTTTTGCGCATTGATATGATCCGGCTTCACAAAGATGTCAGGACCATAGTTATATCACGGGGCTCCATGAAATCCCCATGCGTAGGCCCTTACAATGATATAGTTAGCACTATGTTTGTTGAGCAGATTGGGCAGATCTCTAAAGTCTTGCTGAACTTCCATGATACTGCCTTCTTAAGAATTCTATTGCCGCAATATGTTCTTTGGGTGTTTTGCTGAGCAAGTATGCCGGGTCTTTTTTAATTGGCAAAATCAATTCTTAATACAAGTTTCCTCACAATTTTTCAATCAATTCGGTTCCCCATGTATCTATAGTGGTCGCTTTTTTTCGTGATTATGCCTGACGTAGAAATCAGCCGGAGCGTAAGCGATCGGCTGGATCGACTGGTTACGCAATAATTTCATTCAGCCCTTCTATGGTTTGATTCAACTCTTCCATGGATACTTTCCCGATGACTTTACCAAGCCGCTCAACAGACAGAGTTCGGATTTGGCTGATTTTGGTCCATGATTTCTTGGGTAAATTGGCGGACTTCAGTTCAAGGGTCAATGGGAATCCGGCTTTTTGTGGCTGGCTTGTGATGGCTACGGCTATGACTGTACCTGAATGTTCATTAAATATGTCGTGGCTCAAAATAAGTACAGGGCGTAAGCCTGCCTGCTCCTTACCTCGCACAGGATTCAAATCCGCCCAACGGATCTCCCCTCTCAATATTCCGGCCATTGGCTCACATCCTCAGCTAATCCTTCTTCGGCCATAGCTTTTTCAAATTTCGGATCGAGTTTTTTGCATTCCATAGATAGCCGACTGCGCTTCATTCGGGCAAGTTTTTCCCTCACAGCATCACGGATTGCCTGGCTGCGATTTTGAAAATAATGTTCCTCAACCAGTCTATCTAATTCACTGATAAATTCGGCGTCCAATGTAATTGCAATCTTTGCCTTTCCCATAATCAACCCCCCTTTTGGTATTCCATTATATCATACCAGATAAAAGGTGATCAAATTAATTTTGTGTTCTTCTGGCGTAACGACTGAAATCAGCGGTGGCTGTAAGCCATCTGCTGGAGTGATTTGTTAGCGACTTGTTAGGTGTCTCCCTTTGAACTATAAAGCTGCTTAATGGTAAAACACATATACGCCAGGTTCTGATTTCGTCACATCCTTTAGTTGATCACAGCTTAAACTGTTGGCGTTAGAAAGCTCTGCAAACAAAGATTTATATCGTGTTAGATACTGCATATTCCAAGATTTGCGATCAGCATTCAGTTGGGGTGCCAACATCTCGATGACATACCACTGAAAGTCGTGTGCTTCTTCGTATGAGTTACAAAAGATAAACATCCACACGCCTTCTTTCATATAAGCTGTGATATCTTGCTCGCCAGCATGTGGATCCGGGATGTCGAGACGCACACGCAAAGAGCCGCTTGACCTTGGGGTCGTTTTGATCGGGTAACCTTTTTCCTTTGCAATATGTTTTCGAAGGGCGGAGGCTTCAATATTCCCATTGCGATGGTTCGTACGAATACGTTTGATTACATCTTTGGCATCGCCGACATAGATAGCTTTCATCTTTCCTCTGGTTGGCACCTAACGATGGAAATAAGGCGCAGTGGCACTGGCCTCCGCTAAAAGGCGACGGGGCTATTCCCCGTCGCCTTGATTGACTTGTTATCTCAATGACTTCTACAGCCTTTGAAATTGCAGCCTTTGTATCTGCTTCGCTTAGGTCTCGCACACCCCCAATATAGCTCGCCTGTTTTCCGAGATTTTCGCGCTACAACTACGGGATAACCACAGTTTGGGCATGGCCCGGTCTTTTCCCCTCGGTCCGTTGGTCTATCCATGGGATCTTTCATCTTACCGCGTCCCCCCTTAGCACCCATATTTGAACGGACGTAGACATCGAAATTGACCTGGTCTAATTCTTTCTAACAATTCCGAATTGCCTCCAGGGTTCCCCTTAGCATGTTTATGCAGGAAAGCATTGTATGTCCCGTCGCCTAAGCCCGGACAACACGTCTCAAAGTCCTGTTTGGTAAATGGCTCAGTCAGCTTTCCGGTCTTTATTGCGTTTATGATTGCCTTGTATACCTTGTGCTTCATGTTTGTCTTCCTTTTTAGAGATAACGACGGTCATCACCGGCGCGAGGAACGAGCGTCCGGTGGATTGTCTTGTTGTCCCGCTCTTAATAAATACCAACTTGTATCTTAACAGCTTCTTCAACCTTATGCATATCTTCCCCGGAAAGAATGCCGACGCGTTTAAAAAGCCTTAACTTGCTTATAGTGGCTAATTGATCCGCCATGGCCTTGATCTCTTTGCCTTCAAAATTTACGATCGCCTCACTGGGGTAGAGACGATCTATTTTACCGGTAAGCGGAACAACTTGAACTCTATTAAGGTATTTGTTTGATGCGTCATTACTGATAATAACGGCAGGACGCTTTTTTTTGATTTCCCTACCAACAGAAGGATCGAAATTGACCCACCAGACTTCACATCGTTTCATGATCCGTGTCCTTAAAGGTAATTTCTGCCCACTCTAATGCATCATTTTCCCGATCTCTGTCTTTTGCCATTTCGGCGTAGGCAGATTCATAATTGGGAAGAACAACGTGAGGACGAACTATTTCCTGTACAAATCTGCTGATTTTACGGGGGCCTATGACTTTATGAAGACCGTTGTATACTTCTTCATCAATTGTTATGGTTAATTTTTTCTGCATGACGCACCTCCTTTACACGTGTAATATACGTGTAAATGTGGCATGTCAATAGAAATAAAGACGATTAATGAAAAGCATGTTTTATTTCTGTGGGGACAACTTTAATTTTATTATATTCTATGCAGTAGATGCCCTTCAAGAGGATGTATACTTGCTTTATTGAACTCTGTTACATAAGAAGCCATGTGCGTTGTTCTGAAGAGTGGTCAGGTCAATGACAGGAAATTACAGGATAATTTTAGGTACAACACCGGTAATATATGGTGCAGGAATGTGGCTTGAAGAGCACGAATCTACGGATTAGAAAGGCGGCAAGATAAAAATTGTATCTCACATACAGATGTTATATAAAACCGTAACTATTGTCGAATTTGCCCAAAAAGAGAGGCTGTTGATTGTATGAGTTATATTGATGCGGTGCTTATTTTTGTGTTCGGGCTTTGTGTGGGCGGGGCGGTCGTTTTTCTCTTGCTCAGATCGAAGTTCAGGAGTGATGCGGAAAGAATCAGCATGGAAGGGGGAATTGAGCGTTCAACTCTGACAGAGAGGCTTTCCCACAGGGAGGAGCGGATGCGAGAGTTGGAGAACGCGATTGGGAAAGTGAACGCAGAACTGTCAATTTTGCGAGAGGAACTCAGATTACAGTCAGAGCGCCGAGCCGCTGCGGAAGAAAAAGCCACGAGAATAACTGAGATGGAATCGATCCTTTCATCGAGAGAGAAGGTGATCGCGGCGCTTCACGAGGAGAAAGCCTGTCTGCAGGCAAAGCTCACGGAGGTCGATACACGCGTAGCCGAGGAACGCAAGGCGGCTGAGGAAAAGTTGAGACTCATTGACGATGCCCGGCAGAAATTATCCGATGCCTTCAAGGCACTGGCGGCGGATGCGCTCAGGAGCAGCAATCAATCCTTTCTGGAGTTGGCGAGAGAGACTTTGGAAAGGTATCAGGAATCTGCCAGGACCGATCTGCAGATGCGACAAAAAGAAATTGATGAAATCGTCAAACCATTAAAGGAGTCATTGGTGAAGGTTGACGATGCGGTTCGTGGAATAGAGATCGAACGCAAAAGCGCGTATACCCTTCTCACCGATCAGATTAAATCGCTCGCCAGCACACAGGGTTTCCTGCAGACAGAAACATCCAAACTCGTCAGGGCGCTCAGGACTCCTGCCGTCCGGGGACGATGGGGGGAAATCCAGCTCAAGAGAGTGGTAGAGATAGCCGGGATGGTTGAGTATTGTGATTTTTTGCAGCAGGAGTCGGTGACGACGGAGGAATCTCGTCTGCGTCCCGACATGATCATAAAACTTCCCAACGATAAAAATGTGGTTGTTGATTCCAAGGTGCCGTTGCAGGCATATCTTGATGCTCTGGAAGCTCAGGATGAAGAGACGCGGGTGGAAAAATTGAAAGAGCATGCCCGCCATGTCCGCAGCCATCTCACAGGTCTGGGGAGGAAAGACTACTGGGATCAGTTCAAGCCGGCGCCGGAATTCGCCGTACTCTTCCTGCCGGGCGAGACATTCTTCAGTGCAGCACTGGAACAGGATCCGGGCCTGATCGAATATGGTATCGATCAGAGGGTGATTCCGGCCACACCGACGACACTGATTGCCCTGCTGAAGGCGGTTGCATACGGCTGGCGTCAGGAGAAGATTGCCGCCAGTGCCGAAGAGATAAGCCGTTTGGGCAAAAACCTCTACGATCGCATTAAGGTTCTCGCCGGTCATTTTTCGGATATGGGGAAAAGCCTGGACAGGACCGTAGATCTCTATAACAAGGCTGTCGGTTCTCTGGAAAGCAGGGTACTCGTTACAGCCCGCAGATTCAGAGAATTAGGGGTGTCGACGGGAGAGGAAATAGAGGCACCTGACTCTCTTGACCGCACTTCAAGGTTGTTGCAATCGCCGGAGATGTCCGGCAACGAACCCGAAAAGAATGGATGAAACAGGCGAACCCACTTATAGATTGATTTTATAGGGTTCGTTATCCGGGAGCACCTTCCGTATTTTCTGTATTGCGTCATTACCTTTCGATTCCCTTTATGTTCCCCATCCCTCCTTTGAATATATTCATTTTGCGTTATTAGTATATATATTGTATTATTCCCGCCGTGCGAGAACTGAGCATGATGAGAGGGACATCTCGATGGAAAACAGACTTCTTAAAAATGAAATAAAGAAACGCAGGGCTTTGGAATCCGAATTGAAGAGAAAAAAGCGCGAACTGGAAATTAAGTCGCATGAACTCGACGAACTGAATTCAGCGTTAAGAATTCTGTTGAAGCAGAGGGATGAAGATAAAAGAGAGATCGAAGAAAAAGTTGTGGCGAACGTGAAGACCTTACTCGTGCCCTGCATCGAGAAGCTGAAAAGGAGCAGCGACGATCACACAAGGAAGTTGCATTTAAGCGTGCTTGAGTCAAACCTGGAAAAAATCATCTCACCTCTTTCGCGAAGGTTATGTTCTCAGTATTTGCATATGACCCCCAGAGAGATCCAGGTATCATATTTTATCAGGGAAGGTAAAACAACGAAGGAGATAGCAGAATTCATGGGCGTATCCCATAGCGCGGTCGACCTTCACAGGTACCATATAAGGGGTAAGTTAGGGTTGAAAAACAGAAAAATCAGTCTCAGAGCCTATCTGTTATCCCTCTCATAAGGAGAACATCCTTTTTCATGTGCCCGGATGCTCGATGGTGGTGAATTGATGGGGCTGTTATAAGATTGAAGGAGGCATGTTGCGAAAAACCCGCCCGTCAGGCATGTATTCGACAATACCCCCGTTTTCCTGGACCATCACCGTGAGAATAGGTTTGATTTCTTTGTTTTTTGTTGAGGCGATGACATCGTCGATTGTGTCATGCCGTGACAATTCTTCAATGGTGACGAGGGTAGGGACAACCATGTTAAATTCCTTCCTGTGAAAGCCGTCGAGCATCGCCCGGGGCGTGATCCAGATGTGCCTTGTCAGCTCAATGCCGTCGTGGAAGGCTGACTGTTCTCTCGGTGCTTCGGCGATGAAGAATCTGACATTATAACGAAGTGGAAGCAACTCAGGGGTGATCCAGTTGGAATAGTAATGGAGTCTGTCCGACGCAAGCTTCAACCCTTCTTTTTTGAAGATCGTTTTCAGCGAGATTTCTCCTGCCTGGAGCATCATGCGATAGGTGCGAAACATCTGGATGGTATTGTCGGAGACGAAGGAAACGAGACTCCCGTCATTCTGGTATGCCAGTAAAATTCCGACTTCCTCGAAAGTCTCCCGAATTCCCGTCACCCAGAAACCCAGTGCTTTTTCCGGTGATGATATATCACCGAGTATGGACTGGGCATGCGTCACAGAAAGCCCGGCACTGAGCTCCACCATCTCTGAATCATAATCTTCCGGATCCAGACAACCACCGGGGAATACATAAGAATCGGGGATGAATTTACTTTCAGGGTGTCTCAGCACCATGAGGACCTCAAAGTTTCCCCCTGACGCTTTCAGAGATGGTCGGAGATAAATCACTGTTGCCGCATCTACCGGTTCGGCGGGCATTTCTCACATCCCACAAATCTTTTCGTGTTTGCTACGACTTGACTTCAAATTATTCTGTAGCAACCGGTGTCTTTTTGCAAAT
>VGTB01000067.1 GCA_016874835.1 Deltaproteobacteria bacterium
CAGAAATTGATCAAAGACAGGGGTGGTGATGATTTTCTCCGGATGAAGGAAGAGGACGTACTGATCAGGGATCCCGAGATGGATGAACTCGCCCTTTACCCGGATGAGGTAATGCTAAACGGGCATCCCTTCACGTGCGATTATCGTTTTGAACCGGGAAACTCCCGGGATGGTATTACCCTGAAAGTTCCCATTCACATGTTATCCTCATTTACCGCTCACTGTGCTGACTGGAAGATTCCGGGACTTCTCCGGGAGAAAATCAACACCCTTCTGAAAGGACTCCCGAAAACGTATAGAAAAACGCTTCCTCCCCTCTCACAAACAACTCACGTCATTATGGCTGAAATGCGCTGTGGAGACGGCCCTCTTTCTTCCGCACTGAGTAAGTTCATCCACGAAAGATTCGGTGTGGATATCCCCGCATCAGTATGGGCGCCGGATACACTCGCTGACTATTTGAAATTACGCTTTTCCATAGTTGATGCCCAGGACCGGGAATTGGCCTCAGGCCGGAACATCGATCTGCTCCAGACGGAACTTGTAGCTGCAGCAGAGTCAAGGGCCTTTCACAGCGCCCGTCTCTTATGGGAAAAAACGGGATTGACCACCTGGAATTTTGGCGACATGCCCGATGCAATCACCCTGGAAAGGGAAGGTTGTTTTGAGGGTTATGCCTACCCGGCCCTGGAAGCGGCGGAAGAATCTGTGAACCTCCGTCTTTTTAAAAAGAAACAGGATGCGGATATCGCACACAGAGAAGGCGTTGCGGCCCTTTATGTCATTCACTTCAGAGATGAGATGAAGTATCTCAAAAAGGCAATTGTGCTCTCCGGTGATATGAAAAGATGGGCAGACGGATTCACCGGAGCGAGAGTTCTGGAGAGCAACATTTTTAAAAGGCTGACACGTGATCTCTTCGCAAAAAATATCAGAACGCAGAGCGAATTCTTCAGTCATGCTGAAACGACCGCCAGGCAAATACTGCCCGCAGGACAGGATATTGTGAAAAAAAGTAAACCCCTTCTCAGGGCCTGCTATGAGGCGGCCTCAGCACTCACATACTTAGAGAACAAAAACCGCTTCAACAAACCTGAACTGCACTTTCTCAAAGCGCTGAGGGAGGACCTTGATGCGTTGGTACCTCATAACTTCATGTTACTCTATGATGATGAGAGACTGAGCCACGTAATACGGTATCTCCGTGGCCTCGTCGTTCGTGCAGAGAGGGGACTCCTTCATTTGGGAAAAGCGTTGAGGAATTCCGAGGAAGTAAAATATTTTTCCGATACACTTCAGGATATGAGAGAGAACCTTCCGTCAGACGCATCGGAGGAAAAGAAGAAAGCCATCGAAGAGTTCAGGTGGATGATCGAGGAATACAAAATTTCCGTATTTGCCCAGGAGCTGAAGACCGCTTTTTCCGTTTCACGAAAGCGTCTTGAAAAGAAGATCCAGGGAATCGAACGGATCGTGTGAGTAAGAGGTGAGACCGGCGTGAAGCTCTTTCTGGTGAGACATGGGGAAACTCCTTCGAACAGGGAAAACCGCGTTCAGGGAATCACGGATATTGCGTTAAGCGAGCACGGTCATCTGCAGATACAGAGGCTTGCAGATTCTCTCAGGAGTGAAAAAATAGATGCCATATACTCAAGTCCGCTCACGCGTGCATACCAGACTGCTGCGGCAATTGCCAGATTCCACGACGTGACGATCGAAACCGACAGGAATCTTCAGGAGATGAATCACGGAGACTTTGAGAACGTCACCATTCAGGAATTAAAGGAAAAGCATATGCCTTTTCTCATGCAATGGATTCACGATCCCTCCTCGGTGGTCATGCCGAACGGAGAATCACTTTTAGAGCTTCAGAATCGTGCGTGGCGTAGCATTCAAAGAATTTTTGACACACAGTTGGATACCCTCGTCGTTTCCCACAGCATGACCATCATGACCATTCTGTCCAAGATTGTAAATCAAGACCTCTCACGCGCACGGGAGCTGCGGGTTGATGTGGCATCAAAAACCATTGTGGAATATACGGACGGGAAAGGAATCATCAGGTTGTTTAACGACACGAGTCATCTGAAGGATATCTGACCGGTTTCCTCTCACACGAACGACCATATCGCGTCACCCCGGGTCGTCCCTCCGAACATCTTCCCGGAACATGAGAAATCTTTTACAAGAGCAGTTAGTAATCCTTCAGATACCTTCTGATATACCTTGTTACATTTTCCTTCGGCTGGAATATACCGAAATGGCCTTCGCAGAGGATGTCAGCCTCCAGGGTAAGGAGCAACTCCATCGATTTTCTCCAGCGTCTTATATCCGACCCGAAAACGTCTAAAAAAGGACCGTGTATATCCTGACCGAAGAGAATGCGTTTCCCTCCCCTGTCCACGTATATTGAGAGAGACCCCGGTGTGTGTCCCGGTGTATGAATACAGTGAATTTCCTGTTCCCCACATGTGAGGATTTCATGATCACCGGTAAGTCTCCTGTCGACCGGTGTGGGGGGGAAGAATGTCCCGTAGCAGCTCGCGGCCGTTTTCAGGCTTTCTCCTTCTTCAACAGCGTCCGCATCAAGCTCATGCATCACAATCTTACATCCGAATTGTGTACGGAAGTAAGGTGCGGAACCGATGTGGTCGATATGGCAATGGGTGAGGATGAGTGTTGTGATCGCTTTTGGATCAAGGCCGGCATCCTCAACATTTTTCTGGAGGACCCGTGCGCTCGCACCTGCCCCCGCATCGATCATGACCAATTCGTCCTTACAGTCCACAATAAATGATGTGGCGTCGTCAGGGTGCGATATATCCGGCCCGCCGATCATGTAAATCCCATCCGCAATAATTCTCATCTTCCCCAAATCCATCTCTCCCCGTGAAGATCCTCGCAGGGGATCCCCGCACATTTCACCAGAAACCTTTTATGAGATATTGCTACGGTCCCGTGCGTACTTTCAATTTCTCTTCGAAAAATTCGGATGCCTGCGGTTTCCCTTTCTTATCGATGTCAACCTTCGCGGCCGACCCCTCCTCCTCGACGACCTTGATCTTCACACCCCGCGTCTTAATTCCTATATCCCTCTCCCGGGTCTTCACCTGATAGACCCCCCCTTCATCCTTGAGGGTGAGATCTCCCAGAGGTGAAGTGCTTGAATAGAGAATAATCTGTTCTTCGCCGAAAGGCGGGCTGACCACCAGTTCAAACGTATCGTTGCCGGCAGGAATCTCATAAATCACGCCGCCGTTAAAGTAGTTATCGGTCCTGAACGGGTTCGGGAGCAACTGAAGGAATTCTCCCTTTAAGTCCCTGTAAATGACTCGCGCGTAGAAGGGCTTATTCCCTTTAATATAGATTTTGATTTTTTCCCCGCTCTTGTATTCCTTCCTGTCCGTCCAGAGATTGACCTGAAGGGGCATTACGGGATTATCCACTGTCTGTTTTTTTGTTGCAACTTCCTGGATTGCCTTTTCATCCGGAATCACCTCTGCTTTGATTACCACCCTGTGACAATCTCCTGCCCTGTCATCCTTATACCAGAAACTTTTCCTCTCCAGAATTTTCACCTGCGCCTTTGCATATGCGTCGACAATATCCTTCACCACCTCGAAATCTTCAACCTTTGTCACACTGCTGACATACGTGATGGTATCCTCGACTGCCTTCTTCTTTGCATCCGACATCGCCGCCTCTTCGGTTTGCTTTCGCGACTTATCCTCTCCCATGCATGCGTACCCCTCCGCATTCATAATCGTGGACTGCAGTGCACAGGCGTCAGACACAAAGATGATACCAATCAGAACAGAAAAAATTATCTTCAACATACGTTGCCTCCTGTATTGAGTGTTCCTATAAGATCATTAATGTCGTTCATTTTATTTTTTCTGAGGTAGCGTTCGATACCCTCGATAATCTCCACAGTAGCTTTCGGATTGATAAAGTTCGCCGTACCGACCTGCACGGCCTTCGCACCCGTAATGAGAAATTCGAGGGCATCGGCGGCATTCGTGATCCCGCCTATGCCAATGACGGGGATTGAAACCCTGCCGACCACTTCCCATACCATCCGTAAAGCCACGGGCTTAATGGCCGGCCCCGAGAGACCGCCAACGATATTCTTCAGATGGGGGATTTTCTTTTCAATATCCACGGACATCCCCAGCAGGGTATTGATGAGGGAGATCGCATCCGCTCCCCCCTTCTCGACACCCTCAGCGACCGCCTGAATATCGCCCACATTCGGCGTGAGCTTGACGATCACCGGCAGACCTGTCGCACTTTTCACCTCTCTTGTCACTTTAAACGCCATGTCCGGATCCGAACCAAATGCCATCCCGCCTTCCTTCACATTTGGACAGGAGATATTGACCTCAAGGCCATGAATCCCAGGCCGGTTGTTCAACACCTCAGCAATTCGCCTGTATTCATCGATTGTTTCACCGAATATATTGACAATAACCGGTACGTCAAATTGAGAGAGGTAAGGTAGTTTATCCCGTAAAAAGACGTCCACACCCGGATTTTCCAGACCTATCGCATTGAGCATACCGGAAGGGGTTTCCATGATTCTGCGCGGCGGATTACCCTTTCTCGGTTGAAGTGACACTCCCTTGACCACGACAGCGCCCAGAAGGTTCAGGTCAACATAGGGAGCATATTCTTTCCCGTATCCGAACGTCCCCGATGCCGTCATCACGGGGTTCCTGAGCTTCAGGCCGCCAATATCAACCGCCATCCCGGGCCTGTAAACGGTTTTCTTTGATCCCATCTTCACAAAACACGGAAAATCAATAATCCCATTCAATGTCCTGTATATTGAACACAGGACCATCCGTACATACACGTCTGTAGGCGCCCCGGCCCTCGCCGTCTCTCACCCTTATCGCACAGCCAAGACAGGCCCCGAGTCCGCAGGCCATGTGCTCCTCCAGTAGTGCCTGGCATCTGAACCTGGGAACTTCTCCCAGACCCGCCAACTTTTTCAACATCGGTCGAGGTCCACACGCATAAATCATTGTGTCTTCCGGGTTATACGATAATACATCCTTTTCGAACATTTCAACGACAGATCCATGATAACCTACAGTGCCGTCGTCCGAACTGATAAACACATCCGAACAAAACTCTTTCAGCCTCTCAAGACCGAGAAGTCTCCGTGAACCGGTAACACCGTGGTAACAGACCATCTCAAGATGTGGAGCGGCAGGAAGATAATGTCTGTATTGTGATGCCAGGTATGTCACAGGTGCAACTCCGATACCTCCCGATACTAAAATAACGTTCCGGGGATACTTATCCATATCAAATGGAGTTCCATAAGGACCGTGGATCTCCAGCAAGGCCCCCTTTTTCTGACCGGAGAGGCACATGGTTCCTTTACCGACGATTTTATAAAGTATTTCGACATACACTCCTCTTCCGTCCTGTGCGAAAGAGTAAACACTGAACGGCCTCCCCAAGAATGGTTCATTCCGTCCCTTTATTCTCACCATGAGAAACTGACCGGGAATCGGTTTCTTAAATGATCCCGGCAGCTTTAAGGACATTAAAAAATGCCCTTTCAGAAGTCGCCGGTTAGCTATGACTCTCCCATCCATCATCGACCGTATCATCTCTTTCATGAAACCATTTTGCACATTCTCCGATATCCGCCGCCATAACGAATGCATCGTCTCCGGATTCGGTATAGTATCGTTCTCTCACCGTCTGCACACGAAAACCGAATTTTTCGTAAAATATTTTTGCGCGTTCATTCGACCTCGCAACCTCTAACACACACCATTGGGCACCCTCGCGGAGAGACAGTCTGATCATTTCTCCTAAAAGTTTTGTGCCCACTCCCTGCCGTCTCAGAATCTCTTTCACCGCCATCTTATGAATATGCGCCTCTCCGGAGAAAAGCCAGTAGATCATATATCCTGCGATTTCCGGAAAAGCATTCCCGCATGTCCGTGCAACGATACTGCGAGATATCGTCGACTGCAGCTCATGAAGGAACATACCCCGCGACCACGGTGCGTGAAAAGACGCCTTCTCTATCTGCAGAATCTCGTCGAGATCATTACTGGTCATATCCGTGATTTCGATAAATTGTGCACTCATGGGGCGGTAATGCTGCACCTTACGCCTCTGATGATGGAGGGCCGTATTTGACATGGTGGTTACACCGCAGTAGAAAGGTGCGGGTCTGTTGATCTATGAAGATGGATTTGAATGTGTTCAGTTTACCGTTTACTCAACACTTCACTTGCCAGGTATATGTTTTTTCTTCCGTAATCCTTGATTTGAATCGCAACGTCTTTAAGATTCATTTCCCGCCTGATATCATAGAGTTTCAGCAGCATGGGCAAATTCACGCCGGTGACCACTTCCAGCTTCCCTTCCTTGAGAAAAGACAGAGAGATGTTCGACGGCGTTCCTCCAAAGAGATCCGTCAATATCAAGACCCCTTTGCCCTGATCAAGTTTCTTTATCGCCGCATTAATTTCTTTTTTAATCTCCTCTATGGCGCTCGTCTGGTCGACCGAGACATGAATCACATCCTCGAGCTTACCCTTGATCAACTCTGCCGCCTTTATCAGCTCTGTCCCCAGACTGCCATGAGTTGTTATGATAACGCCGATCATCACCCATCTCCGGAACTTTTTTTGTCGCGTACGTTTTTAATGTATTGCCCGGTCATTGTCAAGGCATAATCGTCCCGGCGGAATTCTGAATTACCCGCCTGTGAGCATCACAAAAAATTCTCCCGACCCGCAATCAACTGTGTTCATGCGCACTACCGCATCTTTTTAAGGTATCTCATTTTTTCAATTCCCGCTTGACATACGCGCATCTCTTTCCTTATACTCGACCCGCCTCAAAGAGAGTTCCTGTCAATTGACGAATACAAAAAAAAGAGGAAGGAATCATGACACTATGGAGAGCAGATATCTTGAATTTCTCAGACGTAAATTAAGCCCTGAATCTTTACAGAGACTCATAGCCACAGAGAACATCAAGCTTCTTGACTTTATAGGCGATGCGGTAGAGCTCTGTGAACCTGAAAACGTGCTGGTTCTGGATGATTCGGAAGAAAGTGTAAGAATCACGCGGGAAAAGGCAATTGAATCAGGCGAAGAAACAACACTCGGTCTTCAAGGACACACCGTTCACTTTGATGGGCCGGACGACCAGGGTCGTGACCGTGAAGTCACCCGCTACTTAGTTCCGAAGGGACAAACGCTCTCCAAGGCTCTCAATCAGATCGACCGTGACGAAGGTCTTTCCGAGATAAGGACTCTTCTTCGCGGCAGCATGAAAAACCGAACGATGATCGTACGCTTTTTGACTTTGGGACCAAACAACTCCATTTTCAGCATTCCCTGTGTGGAGTGCACGGATTCATGGTATGTTTCCCACAGCCTGAACCTGCTGTACCGGCAGGGGTACGAACATTTAAAGAGTCTCGGAGCGTCCGGTGAATTCTTTGCGATATTACACTCATCCGGTAAGGTCAATGAGAGGATGGTAAGTATCGAATCAGACAAAAAGCGCATTTACATCGACTACGTGACCGATACCGTCTACAGTGTCAACACTCAATATGCAGGCAACACGGTAGGATTAAAAAAACTGGCATTACGGCTCACCATCCGTAAAGCTGACAGGGAAGGATGGCTCGCAGAGCACATGTTTCTGATGGGTGTAAACGGACCCGATGGGAGAAAGACATATTTCGGCGGTGCGTTTCCCAGTGCCTGCGGCAAGACATCAACGGCGATGCTGCCCGGCGAGAAGATTCTGGGAGATGACATCGCCTATTTCCGATCCCTCGACGGTGAGTTTCGCGCCGTGAACGCAGAATCGGGAATCTTCGGCATAATCCAGAGCGTGAATGAAAAGGATGACCCGGCAATATGGGATGTGCTCACAAGAAAAGTCGAGGTTATCTTCTCCAATGTTCTTGTAAAAGATGCAAAACCTTACTGGCTGGATATGGGCATAAGCACCCCCGATGACGGCATCCACTTCACCGGGCAGTGGTACAAAGGGAAGAAGGACGCCGGTGGGAACGCAATACCTCTTGCCCACAAGAATGCCCGGTACGCGGTTTCGCTGAACGCGCTCGCGAATTGCGACTCGGAGCTTGAAAATCCTGACGGTATCGCATTAGGCGGGATAATGTATGGTGGCCGTGATGCCAAGGGTTACGTGCCTGTACAGCAGTCGTTTGACTGGAACCACGGTATCATCGCCTACGGGGCATCTCTTGAAACGGAGACGACCTTCGCCATTATCGGCAAGGAAGGAATTCCTGAAATCAACATGATGAGCATACAGGATTTTGTCCCCATCCCCCTGGGGAAGCATATTAAGAATAACCTCGAATTTGTAAAAAAGATCAAAAACCAGCCCCTGATTTTCGGCGTCAACTACTTCCTCCGCAATGCTGAGGGAAAGTTTTTAAACGCCGTCCGAGATAAGCACATATGGGTAAAGTGGATGGAGCTGAGGGTTCACCACGATGTGGGTGCCGTGAGAACACCAACTGGCTGGATCCCGAAGTACGAAGACCTTGTACCGCTCTTTCAACAGGTACTGAAGAAGAATTATGCCCGGGAAGACTATATAACGCAGTTTACCACCCGCGTTCCGGAAAACCTCTCAAAAATCGACCGTGTAGTGGATTTTTACAAGCCGGAGGAAATGGAAACTCCACCTGAATTATTCGAGGTGCTGGAAGCCCAACGGCGACGCCTTCTCGAAGCGCAGAAAAAATTCGGGGATTACGTTTCACCGGAATGCTTTCCCGCGGAATAAAGTAACACCTGAAGATGGTTGTACTTCTTATTTGAAATGCTTCCGAAAAAGAGAGGGCCATCGAGTGCGGCTTTATACTGATAAGTCCTCCTTTCTTCGACATTTTTCTCACCTGACAGGTAAAAACAATCCGTGAAAAGGGGGAAAATATGGAACTGATATCTTTTCTCAAGTCCATCGATATTTTTTCTGATCTCAGCGACGGTGACCTCAACCTTTTAGCAGACAGGTCCCAGATCATTGCGTACACCGACAATAAGACAATCATAAAAAGAGGCGACATAGGCAGATTCCTTTGGATTGTCTATGATGGGAAGGTGGAAGTTTCTCTTCCCAAGGCGGAGGGAGGCTCTCAGGTGGTGGCTACCCTGGGGAGAGGCAATATTGTCGGTGAGATGTCTATTGTGACGGGAGACCCTGCAATCGCCGATGTCGTCTCATCGGGTATCTGTAACCTCGTCAAAATACCAAGAGACACTCTTTCTCAGTTGATCGCAAGAAATCCCAAATCCCTTTCTAAAATTGCAAAGATCATCACGAAAAGACTGATTCAGAATGAGAGAGACGAACAACACGAGGAGCTCAAGCGGGCAGCCCACAGTGAGAACAACGACCCGTACGACCTCAATTTCTCCTCTATGGATGACCCGATGAAAATCCTTGTGATCAATTGCGGCAGTTCCTCCTTGAAATACTCCCTTTTTGACACAAACAGCAACTTTCCCCTTATCGAGGGACTGGTGGAAAAAATCGGTTCCGGGGATGCTTCGCACCGGATGAAAACACTCAAGACGAAAAAGGAAGAATCGGTATCTCATGTGAATGAGATGAAAGAAGCCTTTGAGATAATGATCGCAACCATAACCGATAAGAACACCGGTGTTGTGAAAGATATCTCTGAAATCAACGCTGTGGGACACAGAATCGTTCAGGGCGGAGACAGATTTACCAGCTCCGTTGTCATAGACGATACGGTAATGGAAGCGATTAAATCATACTTTCCCCTCGCACCTCTCCACAACCCCTATAATCTCAAAGGGGTTGAACAAATGAAATATACACTGCCTTCTACACCGCAGATAGCCGTTTTTGACACCTCATTTCATCGCACGATCCCGGAAAACGCATCCACGTACGCCCTCCCTTACACGATTTGCGAAAAAGAGAAGATACGACGTTACGGCTTTCACGGAACCAATCATCAATTTGTCGCTCTCAGCGCCGCAACCCATCTGAGACGTCCTTCAGGAGAATTGAAAATCATCTCCTGTCACCTGGGGAGTGGAGCATCCGTCTGTGCCATTGACCACGGACGGAGTATCGATACAAGCATGGGCATGACCCCGCTGGAAGGATTGATCATGGGCACGAGGGCGGGCGACGTCGACTCCGGAGCCATCCTGCACCTTATGAGAGCAGGCTTGAGCATCGAAGAAATTGACAGGGTCCTGAACAAGGAGAGCGGATTAAAGGGCATCAGCGGAAAAAGTAACGACATGAGAGAAGTGCTTGAAGGTGCGGAAGCCGGCGACGTTCGCTGCAAAACGGCACTGGGGGCTTTCTGCTACCGCGTGAAAAAATACATCGGTTCCTATATCGCCGCATTGGGGGGCATTGACGTATTAATCTTTACGGGTGGTATTGGAGAAAATTCCGCGGAAATCAGAGCTCGGACGTGTCAGGGGCTCGAATATTTCGGGATTAACCTCTCAATGGACGAAAACAGAAAGGTAAGGCCCCAACGGGGGTCCGTGAACGACATATCGGAACCGGGATCGAAAGTCCGCATACTTGTAATACCGGCGGATGAAGAAAAGATGATCACACGGGAGACACTTCACGCCCTGGGCCGTGTCAGATCGAAACATGAAATCCAGATGTTCAGATCGAGACCTATACCGCTGAGTATTTCCGCGCATCACATTCATGTGAGTCAGGCTGATTTCGAATCCCTCTTCGGCAAGGGAAGAACACTTACTCCGAAAGCCGAATTGAGCCAGTACGGGCAGTTCGCCGCCTGGGAAACAGTGAATCTTATCGGACCTAAGGGAAAAATCGACCATGTAAGGATTCTGGGGCCGTTCAGAAAAGAATCACAGATTGAAATTTCCCGGACCGAACAGTTCAAGCTGGGAATCGACGCACCCATAAGAGATTCCGGTGATATCGAGGGTACCCCGGGCATTGTTCTCGAGGGGGAACTGGGACAGTTGAAACTCAGCAAGGGGGCCATCTGTGCGAAGAGGCATATCCACATGTCCCCCGAGGAAGCCCTTTCCCTCGGATTGAGAGACAGGGATGTGGTGATGGTGCAGGTCAAAGGCGTGAGGACTCTTATTTTCGGCGATGTCTTTGTGAGAGTCCATCCGGAGTTCAAACTGGACATGCATTTAGACACGGACGAAGCGAACGCGGCACAGATTATGGAAGGGATTCTTGGATACATCGACTCGATACAGCAGCGACACTATGTGTAGCGAATGTGGAGAGGAGGCGCTTCCCGGCCACCTTTCCCGGGGTTGGCAGGCGACTCCGAATGAATAAGTTCCATCAGGATCAAAAAGTAGCCGCAGCATGCGGCGGGGAGATTCAAAGTTAAGCCTGATGACCACCAAGACGAAAAAACGCTGTATCAGCTGCGGTGCAGAATCAGAAACGTATGTGAACCCGCTGCCGACTGTAGACATCATCATAGAACTGGAAGATCGGGGCATTGTGCTCATTAAAAGGAAAAACTATCCCCTCGGCTGGGCTATACCTGGCGGTTTTGTCGATTACGGAGAATCCCTGGAAGATGCCGCTGTGAGAGAGGCAAAGGAAGAAACAGGTCTGGACGTGACGCTCATCAGACAGCTGCATACATACTCAAAGCCCGATCGGGATCCGCGCCATCACGCGATCACAACGGTCTATATTGCCAGAGCAACAGGAATTCCTGCAGCAGCAGATGATGCGACCGAGATCGGCATATTCAGCAGAGACCATCTGCCCTCCCCTTTAGTATTTGACCATGGAGAAATTCTCGCGGATTATTTCAGGATAGAGGGAAGATAATTTTTCATTCATGCATTTCCCCTCCCACGGTACGCATCAGGAGGAATAATTCATGCCGGGCTTAACGCTCTTCACAAGCAACCGGATGGAAATCCTGGTGGAACACCTTGCAAACGTCCTGAAAGACCCGCTCGCATCACCCCTTGCAGCTGAAATCATACTGGTCCAGAGCAAAGGCATGGAGCGCTGGCTTTCCATGGAGATGGCAAGACGCCACGGCATTTGCGCGAACGTCCGCTTCCCCTACCCCATTCATTTCGTCAACAGCCTCTTCAGGGAACTGCTGCCCGGCGTACCGGAACATTCCCCATACGAACCCGCGATTGTTACATGGGACATCATGCAGGTTCTCCCCTCTTGCACAGAGAATCCCGGTTTTGAGACCCTGAAAGCCTATCTGGAAAGAGACGAGGGCGATCTCAAGCTTTTCCAGCTCTCCGGGAGAATCGCCGTGCTCTTCGACCACTATCTGCTCTTCCGGCCCGACATGATTCTCAGGTGGGACCGCGGAAAGGACGATCACTGGCAGGCGGTGCTCTGGCGGGCAATGGTGAAACGGAAAGGCATGATTCACAGAGCTGCCCTTCATGATCGATTTCTCCGGATCATGGGAGATGCCGGCACCCGGTTCCGGAATGTCCACGAGAGGGTCTCCCTCTTCGGCATTTCTGCCCTCCCGCCGTTTCACATTCAGATCCTTGCGGCCCTCTCTTCCGTAATCGACGTCAACCTTTTTCTGATGAATCCGTGCCGGGAATTCTGGGGAGACATCGTCTCCGACTGGGAAATGAGGCGCTTTGCGACAAAGGGAAAAGCAAAGGAGCTGCTCCCCGGCGACCTGTACCTGGAAGTGGGAAATCGCCTCCTCGCCTCCATGGGCAGCCTGGGACGGGATTTCTTTCACATGATCGGCGAAATCCACTGCAAAGAACTGCCCGATTTTGAGGAGCCCGGTGAAGCGTCACTCCTTGCGGCGATCCAATCCGACATCCTGAATCTGAGGGAAAGGAGCAAATATGATGACACATTCATCTCCGAAAATGACGACTCGATCCGGGTCCATTCCTGCCACAGCCCCCTCAGGGAGATTGAGGTATTGCAGGATTCCCTCCTCGCCCTCTTTGAGAATGATCCTGACATTAAGCCCGATGACGTATTGGTCATGATCCCGGACATCGAGCTCTACGCACCGTTCATCCAGGCCGTCTTCTCCCTCCCCCGGGACGATCCCCGGTGGATCCCCTTCACCATCGCCGACAGGTGCTACCCCGACGAGAGCGGCCTCATCGACACGTTTCTCAGACTGTTGGATCTGGCGGGAAGTCGTTTCGAAGTTTCCCGTGTCCTTGACATTCTGGAAGCGGACGCCGTGAGAGAGAAATTTTCCCTTTCCGAGGAAGACCTGGAGCTGATCCACCACTGGATCGGGGAAACCGGCATCCGCTGGGGATACGACGAGAAACACAGGGAAACCCTCGGACTGCCGGCATTTCCCTGGAACACCTGGCGCGCCGGACTGGAGAGGATGCTCCTGGGATATGCCATGCCC
>VGTB01000068.1 GCA_016874835.1 Deltaproteobacteria bacterium
GTTTTCGCGTGTAAATGGTGCGGCCTCATCGGTGCCGACGCCGCGGGGAAAAAGAGGATACCCCTGCCTGCGGGTTTCCGGGTTATTCCCGTGGAGTGCGCAGCCTTAGTCGAGCCCGACGCGGTCATCCGGGCATTTTCCTATGGCATCAGCGGTGTCGCGGTCTTAGGCTGCCACCTGGGCGGTTGCCGGTTTAATGACGCAAACCACGCCGCTCTCAAGCGTCTGGAGCTCCTGAAGACCCTTCTTGATACCATGGGGATCGGGAGCAAACGCCTGTTCTTAGGTTTCGGAACAGCCCACGAGGATCACCAGTACGAAGAAACGATAAAATCATTTTTCCAGAAACTGGAGTCGTTATCGTCCACAGCGCCGCTTTTAGTCGCGCGGTGAGAAATTTTAAACAGGGGAAAATGCTGGATACAGTCAAGAATATAAGCAGATCAATCCTGAGAGAGAGACAGGCCGACGGCGTCCTGGGACTGACAAGACAAAAGTCCACGACCCTGGAGGAGGGGATGGATATCATCCAGCCCCACGTCTTCGCTGATCCCGGCGAACTCGATGATCTCGTGATAGAGCCGAAGTGGCTTTTTGCCAAGCTGGCGATGACGATTCTCCGCTCCTCGCCGGAGAGTTACAGGCTGGCCGTGATCTGCCGGGGCTGTGATGAGAGGGCCGTTATCGAGCTGATAAAAAGGAATCAGATAGAAAAAGACCGAATAGCTACCGTCGGCATTGCCTGCAGCCAGGAACAGGCATCCGTGTGTCTCTGTCAGAGGCCGTACCCGGAAAAGTTAGATGCAGGTGTTGCTGCAGAGGGGGTAGATCCCTTTCAGGACGGACAAATCAGGGAACTGCTCATGGGAGACGATGGAACACGGATGGAAAAATGGGCAAAACTCCTCAAGAGGTGCATCAAGTGTTACGGGTGCAGAAACTCGTGCCCCATCTGTGTCTGCATCCCCTGCAAGCTGGAGGACGAAGTATGGGTTGACACAGGTTCCATCCCGGCGGGAATGATCCCGTATCATCTGATCAGGGCTTTTCACCTGTCGGATACGTGCGTCGCCTGCGGGGCATGCCAGGAGGCCTGTCCGGTTCATATACCCCTTCTGGCCCTCCAGCTATCCATGCGGGAGATCCTCCGTAAGAATTTCGGCTATGAAGCGGGAATTGATCCGGAGAGAAAATCACCGGTCCTTTTTGATTTCTCTCAAGAGCCCTCACCGGAGAGGGAACTGCCGGCATGGATTGACAGTCTCAAGGCAAAGATATGAACGACGATTTCGTCAGAACAATCTGTCCCTACTGTGGAACCGGCTGCGGCCTCATTATGAAAGTCCGAAACGGGAAGGTCGTCGGAACCTATCCGGACAGAGAGCATCCGGTAAGCCATGGAACCCTCTGTATCAAGGGATGGTGCGCCCATGAATTCATCCATCATCCCGACAGGCTCACATCCCCCCTCATCAGAAAGGGCGACTCATTCGAAGAAATCTCCTGGGAGGAAGCCATCGCGCTTGCCGCCGGGAGACTCACGGAAATTGCGCGGATTCATGGGGGGGATGCAATCGGCGGGTTATGCTCCGCCAAGTGCACCAACGAGGAAAATTATCTCTTCCAAAAGCTGATCCGGATGGCCTTCAAGACAAACAATGTCGACCACTGCGCACGGCTCTGCCACGCCCCGACCGCGGCGGGACTCGCCCGGACGACGGGAAGCGGGGCCATGACGAACTCCATATCAGACCTTGCCGGGGCGGAGTGCATTCTCATCATCGGTTCCAATGCGGCGGAAAGTCACCCCGTCATCATGGGGGAAATCTACAGAGCGGCCGACCGGGGAGCAACGGTGATTGTCATCGACCCACGGGAAACGGCGGTGGCGCAGAACGCCCATCTCCACCTGAGGATCAATCCTGGAACGGACATTCCGCTGCTCAGCGGCATGATGAGACACATCGTCGATACGGGCTTACTCAATACACGCTTTATCGAGGAGAGAACGGAGGGTTTCCCGGAACTCAAAACATACCTGGAATCATGGCCCGTGGAGAAGGTCGCGGCAGAATGCGGCATTGAAGGCACCCTCATCAAAAAGGTCGCGGAAATTTACGCGAAAGCGAAAGATGCGGCCATCGTCTACTGCATGGGAATCACCCAGCACGCCTGCGGCACGGCGAACGTCTTTGCGATCAGCAATTTAGCTCTGCTCTGCGGCCACGTGGGCAAGGAATTTTCAGGAATCTACCCTCTCCGCGGGCAGAACAACGTCCAGGGTTCCTGCGACGTGGGAGGGCTTCCCAACGTCTATCCCGGATACCAGAGTGTGAGTGATCCGAAGGTACAGGACAAATTCCAGCAAGCCTGGGGAAGGGAGCTTTCAGCGAAGCCGGGACTCACCGTGACGGAAATGATCGGCGCCGCCGGAAAGAACATCCGTGCCATGTATATCATGGCAGAAAACCCCGCCATAAGCGATCCCGATGTAAACCACGCTCTGGAGTCCTTAGGGAAGCTTGATTTTCTCATCGTCCAGGATATCTTTCTCACGGAGACGGCGAGATTCGCCCATCTGATACTGCCGGCGACCTGCTTCGCAGAAAAGACCGGTACCTACACCAATACGGAAAGACGGTTCCAGCTCCTGCGGAAAGTCATCGATCCGCCGGGTCAGGCGAAGGGTGACTTCGAGATTCTCTGCCTCCTTGCCAACGCCCTGGGCCTCAATTTTCCCTATACGCATCCCGGGGAGGTGATGGAGGAAATTGCATTGCTCGTTCCCGCCTATGGCGGTATCCGGTTTGATCGTCTGGAGCGGGCAGGACTCCAGTGGCCCTGTCCGGACGTACATCACCCGGGAACCAGGTTCCTCCACAAAGACCGGTTTACCCGCGGCAGGGGACTCTTCATCATCCCGGAATACACGCCCCCCTGCGAACGGCCGGACGAGGACTATCCCTTCTATTTAGGAACGGGGAGGATGTTCGCCCATTACCACACGGGTACGATGACCCGCCGGTCTCCCTTTCTCAACCGGGAGCAGGAGGAGCCCTACGCGGAGATTCACCCTGATGACGCCTCCCGGATGGCCGTCAAAGACGGCGACCGCATCAGGATCACCACCAGACGGGGAAGTATTGTTACTGCGGCGAGAGTATCATCCAAAGTTTCCAGAGGTTGTATATTCGCTCCCTTCCACTTCACGGAGGCGAGGGCGAACATCCTCACGAACCCGGTTCTCGACCCCATCTCAAAGATACCCGAGTTCAAGGTGTGCGCGGCAAAGATGGAAAAGGTGACCAATGAAGGAGAAGGAAGATAAGATAACCGAAGCAAAGAAAGTATCGGGCGTTCATGGCTGCGTGGAGTGCGGGAGATGTGTCGCCGCCTGCCCCATGGCGGAGATGTATACGAACTTCTCCATCGAAATGTCTCCGAGAGGCATCATCAAAAAGATACTCATGGGCGAACCTGCCGTGGAAGATATACACATCTGGTACTGTACTGAGTGCAACGCCGGCGCCGACGTCTGCCCCCAGGGGGTAAGCTGCAGAGACCTGATCAGAGCCCTCAGGGAAACGGCGATCGACGAAGGCGTCATAGAAAATGCCAAGACATGCACATCCTGCGGCAGGGTCTTCGTGGCTGTTCCCGTGGAGAATTTCGTATACGGCAGGCTGCAGGAAGAACCGGCGAACCTGTTCAACACCCTTGATATCTGTCCGCCGTGCCGGCGGGAGATGTATCTTGTGAGAAACGCGTAAGAGAATTAAGGGGAAAAATGCGGGAACCACTGACAAAGCAGGATATCTCTTTTGGTCTCGACGATCTGAGACCTCGTGTCAAAGAGAAGAAGACCCTCCGGGATTACTTCATGCCGCCCCGGCATCCCTCTATCCTCTTCGACCCCGATAAATGTACGGGATGCGGCACCTGCGAAATGATCTGCTCCACGAGAAACACAAAGATGGTGGCCCCCTCCGCAGCCAGCGTGAAGGTGATTACCGACGAACGACAGGGGAAAAATTTCGCCATCCTCTGCCAGCACTGCCGCAAACCCCTCTGTGTGGAAGCCTGCCCCACAAGAGCGATCACAAAAGGAAACGACGGCATCGTCCGCATCGAGAAACTGTTCTGTACGGACTGCGGCCTCTGCACCCTGGCCTGCCCGGCAGCGGCGCCCATCAAAGACCCCGGCAGTGAGGAAATACATAAGTGCGACCTCTGTGAGGGAGAGCCCCTGTGTGTTCGTTATTGTCCCGAAAGCGCCCTCACCTTCACCAGGGGAAAATTCTTCCGCTGGATCAAGGGGCTCCGCTGGGCGGTGCAGCTGATTTCCTTTCTCCTGCTTGTCGTCGTGTTCATCGGGACGTTCTGTTACTTCAAGGCAGGTGAGGTGACCCTCTCCTGCCCCACCGGGACCCTGCAGAACATCGCCTCCTCCGGAACCATTATCCTGGTCGGCGCGTCATCGGCACTGGCCCTCCTCATCCTGACCATCCTGGCGGGAAGGCTCTTTTGCGGATGGGTCTGTCCCTTCGGCTTCGTGCTCGATTTAGTCGATAAGATAACCCCGAAGAAATTAGGCTGGCCCGCCTTCCTGAAAAGCAGAATGACGAAGTACGGTGTCCTGGCCGGTGCCGTGGGGGGAAGCTACGCCCTGGGATTCCAGGCCTTCTGCACCATCTGCCCCATCGGGACGCTCTGCCGCTCCTACGGGGTGCAGTCATTTTTCCGAAGCGCCGAACTGGCTATCGTCCCCGCCTTGGCGGGCCTTGAGATCGCCCAGAGAAGATCATGGTGCAGGTATTTCTGCCCCGTGGGAGCCGTGCTGGGTCTTACCGCGATACTCAGGCTCATCAAAATTGTCATCGGGGCAAAGAAATGCAAGAAATTCTCCTGCATCCAGTGTGCGGAGGTCTGCCCCGTGGGAATCATCGAAGGGGATGAACTCCGGGAGGGAATCTCACCGAACATTCCCATGACCGAATGCATTATGTGCATGCGATGCATCGATCGCTGCCCCTACGGCGCGGCGAAAATCAGATTCCGCTGGCAGAAAGTAACACCGGGAGAAGTGACATGAGCCCTCTCAAACATTTCTACAACATGCAATTAGGCATCATCGATCTCTCCCTCCCGTCGGCCGTCACCATTCCTCTGAATCCGGAGCAGGTTCTGAAACGTATCGGCGGTATCGCCATGAACCGGGAACTCCTTCATGAACACGGTGATGCAATCGTTTTCGGTACCGGTCCCCTCACGGGAAGTTTCGCCCCGGCATCGTCGCTTCTGACCGCCACGTTTGCATCCCCGATCTTCACACACGTGTGCCATGTTCCCTTCATGCTTCGCACCGGACCGGCCATGAAGTTCTCCGGAATCGACTTTCTTGTTGTAAAAGGTACCGCAACGGAACTCTCCATTATTTATGTGAATCGCGGAAATGTCCACGTGCGCCCGGCGACACATCTTCGCAGCGTCCCCGCACAGGACATTATGAACGCACTGAAAAAAGAATTCCGTCCCTCCGGGGCAGCTCTCGTTACAGGACCCGCTGCCGACCACGGTATTTTATATGCATCGGTTTCCGTAGAAGGCCACGGAAGCTTAGATAAGGCGGGGCTCGCCTCCGTGATGGCGGCGAAAAACCTCAAGGGGATCGTATTCGGCGGAACCGGCGGCCTCCCTTTCGGAAGGGACAATCCGGGTCAGGGCAAGGAGCTCATCCAGAGAATCTCCGCCGACAGAAATTTCATACACAGGGGATTTGCCGCCCTCCTGAAACTGATGGACGGCGGAAAGGCAGCGGGAATAATCCCGGGAAAAGCCAAGAAAAAGGACATGGCCTGCTACAACTGCCCTGCCCCCTGCATGACGCATGTTTCCTTCCCCCGGCAGGATTTCTCGCTTCTCCTCTTAGACCATATGGGGGTGACCGCTCTCGCGAAAAAAACGGGGGCACACGCTCTTCCCCTCCTACGCCGGTGCCTGCAATTCGGCCTTGATCCCGCAGGTGTTGCCCGGCGGCTCCCTGACGGAAAAACAGAGGCTGAATGGCTTTTCGCCATAGAGAAAATGCTTACGGAAGCCGAAAGGAATCAGATCGCCGCAGAACAATCTGCAGACGTTCCGGTAAAAAACCATGCCCTCTTCGGCGGAGGCATCGCCCCTATACCGCCCCTTGATACATGGCATACACGGGTTGGCCTCGCCATGATCCTGGGGGTCTGTCCGCTCTTTTTCCTTCGCTTCCCTACGATTTCGGAAACAGACCTCCTCAGATTCATATCGCAGGATGAAGCCGCTCTTACAAAGCTTCAGGAATCCCTGACAGCATCGATCCGCTCCGTCATCTCAGATTGATTTTCTTTAATTGTCACGATGATCTTCCGGAAGAGCAAGAAGTAACCCGCAGGGAAAGGCTTACTTGACCTGTATCTCACTTATTCTCCCAGTTTTGCCTACATATATACAAAGAACAGGTCAACAGGAATACGCATACCTATTTTCAAATTAGTAAAGCTAGACAAAAGCATCGAGAAAATCGCAGAAGCTGGCGATATGATGCGTTTCTATAAATCTATTCCTTACTTGTACAAAATATTTATTATGAAGCAAAGCTTTCGGATTGTTCTTCCTGTAAGTAAGAGTTCGATGTTTTTCATTCATACATTCTCTTAAAGATGCTCCGATTTTATGAAAGAATTTTTGGAATGCTCAATGGAGCGCACGAGTCGGCCTCGCCATGACCTTGGTGATCTATCCGCTCTTTCTCCTTCAGTTTCCCTGGATTTCGGAAACAGACCTCCTCCGTCCCGTCTGGCGTGCAATGCACAGGCGGTGGGGATGCTTATATTCACGTTTAATCTCAAAATGAAAAAAAAGATTATTGCCTTGACATTGAAGAAACGTAATTTTTATACTTCCCCCTGTAAAAAGGAATTTCTCGTCAATTATCAACATCAATCAATTTTTGACAAGTCACGAGGATTAACTTATATTATTAAAAAAGATTTGTAACTTTTCTAAGACAAAAATGTAATGGAGAAATGGTATGAAAAAATATGAAAGAGTTGAAATCAACCCGAATATTATGTTCGGAAAACCTGTGATCAAAAATACTCGGATCACCGTTGAACAAATTTTGCGCAAATTAGCAGGCGGAATGACAATCGCAGAAATCATTGCAGATCATCCTCATCTGACGCGGGAGGATATCCTTATTGCACAGGAATTTGCTGCTGATTTTTTAGCTGATGAACAGATTGCTTTCGGATAGGTGAAGGAATCTTGAAATTTCTAGCCGACGAGTGTTGCGATGCTGGATTGGTAACCTCTTTGAGAATAGATGGACATGATGTCCTTTATATTCTTGAAAAGACACCCGGCATTTCTGATGACGAAGTTTTCAAGTACGCCTTTATTGAAGAACGTATATTATTGACTGAAGATAAAGATTTTGGAGAACTCGCTTATCGCTTGAAAAAATCCGCTAATGGAATCATTTTATTTCGAATAGATATTCACGAGAGACACCTGAAATGGCCTCGATTGAAAAGCCTTATAGATAAGTATGCAGATCGTCTGCCAGGAAACTTCGTTGTTGTAGAAACGAACAAAATACGTTTTCGCCCATTAAATACCACAGACTGAACCTTTCTTTCTGAACCCCTGATTTAATCCTGAAAATTTGCATTGCATTCATACATTACAATTGTCATTTTACGGGTGTTATTTCCATCGAAGAGAACAAAGGAGCGCCGCAAAGTTCCTGATAGAGAGGCATGACCCAACTGCCAATGAGCAAAGAGCAGGCCGCGAACGGCACTGTCCTTTTCCTCTACTTTCATACGATTACAATAATGATGTAGTGGAAAAAATAAAGCTAATTTTTCACCTTTCGCTTCACCGAGGAATCATCGGTAGGCGGGGGCATCGCTCCTATACCGCCCCTTGATAAGTGGGACACACGCGTCACTCTCGCCATGATCCTGGGGATATGTCCGCTCTTTTTCCTTCGCTTCCCTACGATTTCGGAAACAGACCTCCTCAGATTCATATCGCAGGATGAAAATACAATAAAAATTCTTAAGACGTGCCTTGAAGCTGAAGGGATCGAAGCGTGATCCCGACCTGTCCGGAGGCCGGGTGCTCCATACATTATGGATGACGCCTGTTGTCAACTAACCATCCATGACGATCATCTTTATTGTGCCCCTGAATACTCCCCCGTCTGCGTGCTACGCACAGGTAGGTGGGATGCTTATATCCAAGCTTAATCTTGAAATGAAAAAAACAATATTGCCTTGACATTGAAAAAACGTATTTCTTACATTTTCCCTATCAATCAGTGGATTGACAACCAAGCGCCAGAGTTAGTATTATCAGCGCGCAACACACTGACGGCGAGGATTGCTTTTGTCCGAGTTAAAATGGGAATTCATGGACCAAACCAGTTAGAGGAAAGGAGGGGGATAGACAATGCAATATTCAGAGCCTATAGGAGGCCTTATAGAGTCAAACACGAATGCGATTCGGGCGCATTTAGCAACCATGGAGGGGGAGATTAAGCTTTTCACAAGCGGTGATACGGAGCGACTGCGAGTGCTCGGATGGAGGGCAACGAGGTCTGACATACAGCTAATAAGAGAGATTCCGAGTAGCAATTTGCTTTCAGCAATTGAGGAGACGCGAAGAGTTGTGGATAAGCTGGAACAGGAACTCGGCACTTTGACCCCAGAACAGAGGGAAGCACTCATCGTCCTATCATTAAATTCGGTGGCGGTTTTGGAAGCTGAAGTAGAGGCTCTAGATAGCAGAGTGGCCGTCATGGCTACAGCTGACGCGCCTCTGGTAAGCTCAGTGTGGAATAGAATCAAGGACGCCGTGAAGAATGCCATCAAAGCTATCAGCCTACACCTGTGGCAGATTGTATGTACTGCACTAACCCTTAAGGAATGGACAGTCAAGGGCTCACTTGGCTCTAGCATCTTTGGTCTAGGCTCGGTTGAGATTAGCCTCAAATTTGGCAAATAGTCAATGCGGCACGTTAGAGTGAAGAGAACAGCCAAGTGTATCTGTCCGATCTTTCTCCTTCGCTTCCCCCGGATTTCGGAAACCGACCTCCTCCGATTCATATCGCGAAATGAAACCATTCTTGCAGAGTTTCAGGAAGCCCTGACATCATCGATCAAGAACATCACCAATCCCTGATACTCTTCAGAGCAGCCTCATAATCTCCCCAAGAGAAATTAAAGAGTAAAACTTGGTAATATGATCCCTTTGTTCTTGACATGTAAGTATCTTATTCCTTATACTTATATATATAAAAAAGCAGTTCTTATTAAAAAATATCTCTTTAAAATCAAGCAGATGCCAAATCACGACGTCAGTTTCACAAATGAAGAAAAGCGTGTTGTAATTTATTCGGGTTCAGATAAATCAACTGTTCCGTCTAAAGTAACTCCTGATACTCCATTGGAAGAATTGAATCTTAACTGGCGAGAAAAGGACTTACCAGAAAGGGAACGCACCAAACATGTACATCGTCTCCATCCCTATCTTGGTAAGTTTATTCCTCAACTCGTTGAAATTTTCTTACGGAAGTATTTCCATCCTGGACAAACAGTTTGCGACCCCTTCTCCGGTTCCGGAACAACTCTTGTGCAAGCCAATGAGCTTGGTATCAACAGTGTCGGTTCTGATATATCCGCCTTCAATGTTATTCTGACCCGTGCGAAAATTACCCATTACAATTTGAATATCGTCAATCGGGAAATTTTAGATATTCTGGCGAAAACAGCCCAGGCCACTCAACCTGATGCAAATTCTGATCAGCCCTCACTCTTCCTATTAGAGGAACGGAAGCCAAAATACGCAACTTCCAACGAGGAATATCTAAAGCAATGGTTTGCGCCGCAGGCGCTTCAAGAACTATTGGTTTATCGCGACCAGATCCACAACTATGAATATCAAGATATTCTCCGCGTCATCCTCTCCCGCTCGGCACGATCAGCACGATTGACAACACATTTTGATTTAGACTTTCCCAAGGCGCCGCAGACTGAACCTTATTGGTGCTACAAACATTCCCGTACCTGCATCCCAATAACACAGGCTTATCCTTTTTTACGGCGTTATTCCTTCGATACAATTCAACGGATAGAAGAATTTTCGGCCCTCAGGACAGATGCAACCGCATTAGTCCATCACGAAGACAGCAGAGTGGCATATATACCACCTGTCGATGGTGTAATTACAAGTCCGCCATACGTGGGACTTATTAACTATCACGAGCAACATCGTTACGCCTATTCATTACTGGGAATAGAAGATAAGAGTGAAGAAGAAATCGGCCCAGCCTATAGAGGAACGAACCAGAAAGCGCAGGACGAATACCAAATAGCTATTGCCGATGTGTTTCGCAGAGTTTCCCATGTCATGCCGGCGGGTGGATACCTTATTGTCGTGGCCAGCGATAAATACGGCCTCTACGATAAGATATCACAGCTCTGTGGTGTCGAAGTGGAAGCGATCATTAACCGGCATGTCAACAGACGTACCGGTCGAAGATCGAATGAATTTTATGAATCAGTCTTCATCTGGCGAAAACCATGAAAGGAATTGTCAAATGTCACCTCATAAAAAGATATCCACCGTCTTTGATGAAATCACCGACGCCAGAATAAAAGGGTACCTTGAAGCATTTGTGGATAACACCATCGAAAAGTACAAGTCACGAAAGACTATCGTTCCTTTCTCAACGGAATACTTAAATCAGACATCAACCAGGGGACAGTTGAAACCGTTTCATGCTGCTATTATTCCACCGGAGATAATGCGGATCAATGCATTTGAAAGAGCTTTCAGCACCAGTTTAGGAACGACATTCGAGGAATGTGCCCGACTCATCGCGGCAACGAACTACCGGGAAGCACATCGCGGTTATGATATCAGTGGTGATGTCAGTACCGCAGCATTGAATGAAATCGATCGGCAGGTGTCACAGTTCGAACATGCCGTGGAAAGAGGCGGCACGAGGTCATCTTTTGAACAGATGATCTCGTCCGTTTTAGCGGCTCGTAAAAGTCCCTTGGAACCATTACGAGTCCGAGTTGATTTATTCTTTTTGGCCAATGACGATACTGAGTTTTACTTCGAGCTTAAATCGCCTCAACCAAACAAAGGTCAGTGTCTGGAGGTTACACAGCGTTTATTAAGGATTCATCTCATCCGCACAAGTTCACCCGGCCACGTTAAAACTTATTTCGCAATGGCTTACAACCCTTACGGGTATTCGCGTGACACATACAGATGGTCATTTGCCCGAAACTACCTTCCGTTCGATGAGATCGTTCTGTTAGGTCATGAGTTCTGGACAATCGTTGGAGGGCGTGATGAATCAACTCATGAAAAACTCGTAACCCTCTATCACGAAGTCGGGCGACAGAAAACAAAATACATCCTAGACAGCTTTATCCACGATCTATAAACCATGCCCTCTTCGGCGGGGGCATCGCCACCATACCTCCCTTCGATACGTGGGACACACGCGTCACTCTCGCCATGATCCTGGGGATCTGTCCGCTCTTTTTCCTTCGCTTCCCTACGATTTCGGAAACAGACCTCCTCAGATTCATATCGCAGGATGAAAATACAATAAAAATTCTTAAGACGTGCCTTGAAGCTGAAGGGATCGAAGCGTGATGACGATCTTTTAGAAAGCAGGGTTGGTCGAGCCGCGAAACCCAAGAGTCATGAATATATAAGGCTTTTTTTAATTCTTCCCACACTCTCTATTTTGGTTCCGTAAATACTCAACCCAACCTACAGCTGCATTCTCTTCAAATCTGGAACCTTGTGTTTTTTTCGCATTTTCCGGTCAAGCCGGGCAATGACGTGATGGGTATGTTGATATCCGTAGTAACATTAGAGCGTTAACCCGTTTATTTTTACAAGACCGCCTGCCGTGTTTGTGATAGAATCAGACAAACAAACCGAATTCAGGGAGCATAACAATGATGCCTTGTTTTGCAAAACGGCAGGTATTAAAGCACCTCTTGTCAAGACCTGTTTGCCGGTTGTGGGTGACAGGAATTATTGTTCTTCTGCTCGCAACACTTCCATTGACTGCCTTTGCCGCCCCACCGGCCAGCTTGGCACTCGAGGCCTTTGTCCAGACAGGCCACAGCGGCAATATCAATGCCACAGCCTTCAGCCCGGACGGCAGGTATGCCCTTTCCGGCGCTGATGACCATACCCTGCGCCTGTGGGACATAGTTTCCGGAAAGGAAATCAGAACATTCCACGGGCATTCGGCTGAGGTCACCTCTGTTGCCTTCAGCCCGGACGGAAGGCGCGTCGTTTCCGGCAGCAATGACATGACTGTCCGCGTCTGGGACGCAGCCGGCGGCACGTGCCTGCATATCCTGTCCGGCCATACCTTTTATGTCCGCACTGTTGCGGTCAGCCCGGACGGCAGGTACATCCTCTCCGGCAGCGGCTATCGGTATATGAGTGTCAACCGCCCGGACACAGACGCCCGCCTCTGGGACCTCACCACAGGCAAGGAGGTCAGAGTCTTTACCGGGCACCGGGGTCATATCAACAGCGTGTCCTTTACGCCGGACGGCAGGTACGCCCTGACCGCCAGCAGCGACAAGACCCTGCGCCTCTGGGAAGTCGCATCGGGCCAGCAGATCAAGGTATTCAAAGGACACAAAAACATAGTCAAGTCAGTTGCCGTCAGCCCGGATGGGAGGTATGCCCTTTCCGGCAGTGGCGATCAGACCCTGCACCTGTGGGACATCGAATCCGGTAGGGACCTCGTAGTATTCAAAGGGCATACAGACAGCATAAATGCGGCTGTCTTCAGCCCGGATGGGAAGCATGTCCTTTCCGGTAGTCGTGACAAAACCGTCCGCCTGTGGGATGCGGTAACCGGCAGGGAGCTTCACATTTTTACCGGACATGAAAAAGACGTCAATTCCGTAAGCTTCAACCCCGACGGCCGTCATGCACTCTCCGGCAGCGATGACGGGACAATCCGCTTCTGGGACATATCCACAGGCAAGGAGGCCAAGCAG
>VGTB01000069.1 GCA_016874835.1 Deltaproteobacteria bacterium
TCTCGATCTCAGTAACAAAAAAGTCGAGCCTTAACCTGCTCCGCCTCGAGGAAGAGCTATCTATGGCACACCTGAGACTCGCCAGGGTGTTTATCGAGAACCAGCCATATGAGAAATTTATCATTCGTTTTGATCGACCTGGAACATTCTTTTATATGGACCCGCCCTATTACGGGTGTGAAGACTATTATGGTAAGGACATCTTTAAAAGGGAAGATTATAGCAACCTGGCGGGTATTTTAAGGGAAATATCCGGCAAATTTATAATGAGTATTAATGATGTACCGGAGATTTGGCAAATGTTTCGCACATTTCATATTGAGACAATTGATACATCATATACGACACCGGGAGCGCATAGAAGAAAAAAGGTCTCTGAATTATTGATAATGAATTACGAGCCAACAAAGGCTCGTTAGATATACTTTTACCTGCCGGAATCTGACAAAATTAATACAGTCACGAATCCGACAGGATTTTTGCGCCTTGAGAATAGGTCAATATAATCTGTCACCGATTTCGTTTTTTTGTCACCGATTATCTTTCGTTTTGTCGCAGAATAACTTTTGTCTGATATGATGAATACCCGTTGAGGGTAGAAATAGGGTATAAATTAAAATAAAGGGGTTACAGTTAAAATCTGTAACCCCTCTATGTTACTGGTGCCCCCGCCGCGACTCGAACGCGGGGCACACGGATTAGGAATCCGTTGCTCTATCCTCCTGAGCTACGGGGGCACGATTATCTGCGTGAGGGTGTTTGCTGTATCATGATTTAAGTAAAAGTGTCAACGGTTCTATTATGTATGGGGTCTTGAAAGATTGCCAGGATACTGCGTGTCCGCAAAGACCACGTCTTAGAGGTGTGTTTCGATGATGCGGTCGGGGGAGAAACCGGAGAGCTTCAGATATCCGGGGGAAACTCCTTCCAGCGCCTCTTCCGGGATGAGGCCGACCAGCTCGGACTTCAGAATGGATACTCCATGGCGGTCAGCCAGATCCTTCACCTTATCAAAAACCATCAGAAGTGAAGTTACCCTGTAATTGGTGAGATTCATCGATACCTGGACGATGTTCCTGCTCTTCAGGGGAACTCCCATGGCTTTCACGTGGGGCAAGCCCCCTCCCGATTCCCTGATTGAACGGGCAACATTTTTTGCGATCTGAAGGTTGCGTGACGCGAGATTTATATTAAAGGCAATGAGCGGTTCCCTTGCCCCGACGGCAACGGCACCTGACCTGGGATTGAAAAGCGCCGGTCCCGCGTCGGGCGTCCATGCCGGGTCATTCAATCGATCCTTCAGCCCTTCATAGCCCCCTCTCCTGACAGTGGCGAGATCTCTTCTCCGGGAATCGCGGGCTGCTTGGCCGTAGAAATAGACGGGGACCTTGCATCTCTCCCCCAGGGCGAAACCGCAGCGGTGGGCCGCTTTCACGGCATCATCCATAGTCGCTCCCTTCAGGGGAACAAAGGGAAGCACATCAACGGCACCGATCCGGGGATGGACCCCCCTGTGAAGTGACATGTCAATCAGACCGAGTACCTTCCGAGATACCGCCAACGCTCCTTTTTCCACGGCCTTCGGTGTGCCAATAAAGGTCAGGACAGTCCTGTTGTGGTCAGGATCCACGCACACATCCAGGAGTTTTA
The DNA here is from genome assembly GCA_016874835.1 of Deltaproteobacteria bacterium. Taxonomy (GTDB): domain Bacteria; phylum Desulfobacterota; class Syntrophia; order Syntrophales; family UBA2185; genus VGTB01. Next base: position 1,651 of record VGTB01000069.1, read on the forward strand.
CCCTGTCGGCTTCGAGGAGTACCTTCACGATCTCGTCGATGGTATCTCTGTTCCTGCCTTCGCTGACATTAGGAATGCACTCGATGATTTTCACTGTGTCCTACACCTGGTGGATTATCATTTCCGGAAGCTCGATACACGTGAGCCTGCCTCCGAACACTGCCCCCGTATCGATACCGATCTTGTTGTGATCGATGAAGGGGACGCCACTGGAAAAGGGAGTATGTCCGAATACAACGAGCTTTCCGAATTTCTCCGGGGAACTTATAAACTCATACCGTATCCACAAGAGGTCATGGAGAGACTGCTGGTTCAGGGGGATGCCGGGCCTCATCCCCGCATGCACAAAGATGTAATCCTCGGTTTCATAGTACGGGCGGAGAGTGGTGAAGAACTCCATGTGGCTTTCCGGCATATTCAGTTCGTTACGTCCTTTCTGCATAAAGCCGTAAGAAATCAGGGTAGTCATACCCCCGTTGTGCAGGTAGAGATCTTCATCCTTCTTTTCGAGGTAGTAATTGAGAAACATCTGTTCGTGATTTCCCATCAGGTAAATCACATTAGGAAACTCTTTCCTGATATCGAGCACATAATCGACGACACCCATGGAATCAGGCCCTCGGTCGATGTAATCCCCGACAAAGACGAGCGTGTCGTTCTTCCTGTCTATGGAGAGATTCTTCATCATTTTCTCCAGCATGGACAGCGTCCCGTGAATATCTCCTATGGCGAATATCTTTCCCATCTGACAATTGAGTTCCGAAAAGAAATAGCTTTCTGTATTCCTCCACTCCGGACCGGGGTGAATGGATGCAGTTTTCAACGCAGGCAGACGCCTGCGTATCCCCTTGTTATGTATCACTTGCGAAGAGGGCGTTAACGAACTCCTCGCTCTCAAACCTTCTCAGATCGTCAAGGCGTTCACCAATGCCGACATACCTGATAGGGATGCGGAGCTCACTGGCGATCCCGATGATGACCCCGCCCTTTGCCGTTCCGTCAAGTTTCGTGAGAATGATCCCCGTCACGCCGACTTCGTCTCTGAACATTTTTGCCTGGACGATTGCATTCTGACCGGTCGTAGCGTCCAAGATGAGGAGGATCTCGTGAGGGGCGCCGGGGACCTCCCTAGCCATGATCCGCTTCATCTTCTTGAGCTCTTCCATCAGGTTGACCTTGGTATGGAGCCGGCCGGCCGTATCGATGATCACGACGTTGGCCCTTCCGGAGCGGGCCGCATGGATCGCGTCAAAGACAACGGCAGAAGGATCCGCGCCGATTTTCTGCTTGAACAGGGGGACTCCCACGCGATCGCTCCAGATTTCAAGCTGCTCGATCGCCGCGGCCCTGAATGTATCGGCGGCAACGAGCATGACGGACATGCCGTTATTCTTCAGGAGGTGGGCCAGTTTCCCGATGGTCGTCGTCTTTCCCGTACCGTTGACGCCCACGACCATGATGGTAAAGAGGCCGTTTTGCGGGATGACCAGGGGTGTGTCGTATTTCCCGAAGATGTCCGCAATGGTGTCCCTCAGGACCTTTTTGAGGAGTTCCGGCTCACCGAGTTCCCTTCTCCTGACCTGCTCTTTCATCTTCTCGATGAGGTCGTAGGTGAAAGTTGGACCCACGTCAGCGGTAATCAGGGTCTCTTCCAGTTCGTCAAAGAGCTGCTGGTCGATCACCCTCTCTCCGAAAAGGATATCATCAATGTTTTTGACAAAGGAGCTCCTCGTACGGGCAAGTCCTGCCTTCAGTCTTTCAAAAAAACCTCTGTTTTCAGCGGCATTACTCATCTTTTTTTCCAGGCAATCCGATACTGACTTCGATTAAAACGAGAGGACAACCGCGTCACATCGCATTCTTTAACCATTTTTGCGCTGAGATGTAAAGGACGGAATGACGACCTGGTTGTTTAGTTCAGGGCGACGGAGACCATGGTCGAGATGCCCTGTTTCTGCATGGTGACGCCGAAAAGATACTCGGCAACCTCCATGGTCTTTTTGTTGTGGGTGACCATAATGATCTGGGAACTCTCAGAGATATCTTTGATAAGTCCGTTAAACAGGCCGATATTTGCATCATCAAGGGCCGCGTCCACCTCGTCAAGAACGAGGAAGGGGGACGGACGATACATCAGAATGGCGAAGATCAGCGCGATGGCGGCAAGGGATTTCTCACCACCGGACAGCAGGCTCACGCTCTGCGCCCTCTTTCCGGGCAAAACGATGTTGATGTCCACGCCTGTTTCCAGCAGGTCGGCTTCATCGGTCAGTCTCAGTTCTCCTTTCCCGCCGGGGAACATCCTGTTGAATACCACTCTGAAACATTCGTTGACTGCTTCAAACGTTTCTCCGAAACGCTCCCGGGAAATGGCATTGATTTTTGTTATGGTTTTCCGGAGGGTATCCAGCGAGGCATTGAGATCGGAAACCTGCTTCGTCAGGAAGTCATGTCGTTCCTTCAGTTGCTCGTACTCACTGAGGGCAAGCAGGTTCACCTCTCCGAAGTTTTCCACGTTTTGTCTGTTCTTGTCGAGTCTGGCGATCAGCTCCTGGATTGCCTCTTCTTCCAGAATCTGGAAATCCGGGGCGAGGGTAACCAGATCAACGTAGTATTTTCCCTGGATGCCCTTTTGCAGGTTATCCATCTGTAATGTTAACTCCCGGCAGCTCATTTCCAGTTCACTGGCTCCCCGAATAATCTCATCAAGGGTTTTTTTAACGTCCTTTATTTCCATCTCGCGGTCTCTCAGGAGAGAATCCTTTTCCTGATGTGTCGCTTTGATCTCCGCGATTACACCTTCCGCGGTTTCACAGTCAGTGTAGAGCTGTTCCAGAAGACTCTCCTCTATGCCAATGCGGGTTATGGTGTGTTCAATCTCGCGGTTATACTGCTCGAGTTCCTTTACCCTCCCTTCGATCTCCCCGGCAATGTTTGTCCTGTCCGCTTGCAATCTTGCCAGGGTCCTGAGGTCAGCGCTTCTCTTTTCCTCGAGGGAGACCAGCAGGATCTTTTCTCCGGTGAGGCGCTCTTCCTGTTCATCCACATCGGCCCTGGCTTCAGCCCATCTGTCATGCAGGTATGATATGGCATCGTTGACGGAGCGTTCTCTCTCTTCACATCCGGCGATTTCTTTCTGCAATATTTCTGATCTTTCCTCCATATCCTTTTCTTCAAACTGAAGGGTTTCATAGTTATAGGTGAGTACGGTCAGGCGCTGTTCGATTCCCTTGATTTCATGATCCAGCCGCTCCTCATCTTTTCTCTCCCCGTTGATCCGAAGCTCCAGAGCGTGGATATCGGAGCGGAGCTGCAGCAGTTCTCCCTCCTTGCCCTCGATGAGGGCTGACGTTTTCCTTCTCTCATCGGTCTTCTCTTGCAGGGCGGCATTCAACCGGCAGATCTCCTCCTCCATCTCGGTGAGTTCCCGCTTCGTGCTGAGGAGGCTCCGGTCACCGTTCTCTTTGCTTCCCCCCGTGAGCACGCCGTGTGTATTGATGATGTCACCCTCGGGCGTTACGAACGTTCCCTGGAAGCCGTTTTGCTCCCAGCGGGAAATGCCACTGGTGAGATTCGGTATCAGCAGTACGTCGCCCAACAGGTATTCCGCTATTTTTTCAAATCCCCGGTGGACGGTAACCATGTCGATGAGCCTGAGCGCCCCCTGGAGGTGGTCCTCCGAGGAGAAATAATCGTGATGATTCCTCACTTCCAGAGGAACGAAACTACCCCTTCCGAGGCAGTGAGTCTTCAGGTAGTCTATGGCCTTCACTCCGTCCTGCTGGCTCTTTACCACGACATACTGGAGCTTTTCCCCGAGAACCGCCTCGGCTGCTGTTTCGTACTCCCGGGGAACCTCGAGAATGTCCGCCACGAGCCCAAGAAATGATTCTCCTGGAAGCGCCTGAGTGCGCTCCCCCTTTGTTAACGCCATTATGGATTTTGTACCTTCGCTGCACCAGGCATAGCTGTCCATCATCTCTTGCAAGGAAGAGAGCCGCGATGATTTCCTCCCCGCCTCTTCTCTCATCTGCGAGAGAAGTTCATCTATCGACCACAGGTTCTGTTTTTCCCTCTCGTGCTCGCCGATGAGAGTTTTTTCATTTTCCCTGAGACGGGTGAGCGTTTCCTCGTCCGTGCGGATCATTGTTTTCAACACTTCGAGGTCACGGAGCATCGCATCGCGTGTGGCTTTATGTTCCTGTATGTCTCTGAGGTCTCTCTCCTTCCTCTTCCCGAGATCCTCCATTCCCTTCGCAAGACCCAAAAGCGTGTTCTTTAACTTTGCCTTTTCCGCCACAACATCAATAAGTTCGATCTTGTTTTCCTCCAGCTCTCCATGGAGAGAACCGGCGATCGCTTTGAGCCTTTCCACCTCTTTCTGGATATAAAGAAGGTTATTCCTGACATGCTGAATCTTTTCGTCCGCCGAGTCCCCTGCCGTAATGAGGATATTGATTTCGTCTGTGAGATTATCCTGCCTGATTCCAAGCGCTTCCAGCTCGGCGGAGCTTTTCTGCGTTCGTGATGATATTTCAGTTATCTTCCCTTTTGCATATTCGATCTCCTTTTCTCTCACGGCAATTGCACTGCGAATGCCGTAGAGCTTTTCCTGGGAGTGCATATTCCGTGTCTCGCTTTCCAGAAGTTCCGCTTTCAGCAGATCAACGGAGGTCTCGAGTGTGCCCAGGTTTACCCGGACTTGCGTCTCTTTTTCACTATGTGTGCGGCACTCCTCTTCCAGAGATTCTCTTTTGCGGGAGAGGTCAGTGTATGACTGAAGTGCAAGGGTGAGTTCCGCCTCCTTGATTTCTTTTCTCAGCGATTTGAATTGTTCCGCCCTCCTGGCCTGACGGGATACCGCATTGAGCTGGGTCTTTACCTCCCTGATGATATCGTTGAGCCTCAGCAGGTTCTGGCTCGTTGCTTCCATCTTCCTGGTGGCGGCTTCCTTCCTGACTTTATACTTCGAGATACCCGCGGCGTCTTCAATAAACTGCCGCCTTTCTTCGGGTTTCGCCTCAACAAGGGTCACAATGTTGTTCTGTTCAACGAGGGAATACGTCCGTGTCCCGAGCCCGGCGCTCATAAAGAAGTCGCGCACGTCCAGCAGCCTGCAGGATACTTTGTTGATCGAGTATTCGCTCTCTCCATCCCGGAAGAGTCTTCTTGAGATCATTACCTCACTACAACCGGCGTATTCCCCGGGGAATTGCTGCCCGTTGGCGTCAAGTATCAGGGACACTTCCGTCATTCCCACGGGTGCGGCTCCCTCCGCTCCGTGAAAGATGAGGTCATCCATTCTTTTCCCGCGCAGCATTTTCATCCGTTGCTCGCCCATGACCCAGCGGATCGCGTCAACGACATTGCTCTTACCGCACCCGTTGGGACCGACCACAGCGGTGATGCCCTGCGAAAAATCCAGGACGGTTTTATCCCGGAACGATTTAAAACCGATAATCTCCAGTCTTTTCAGTCTCATACTAATCTCTGACCCGGTGATTTCAAATTTTGGGAATTTTAACAGATGAAAAGTCCCTTGTAAAGGAAAAATACAACCAAATGTGGTTAAAAAATTTTGACCACAATATATAGTGTCCCGATGAGCCTCGGGGGAAAGGTTTCACTTTCTCACCGAGAGAGAACGTGGTAACCTTATATGCATGGGATACAACGGAAGGGGAGAGCACGAAAAATGATTTCCCTCTCCAGTCGAGAAGACAAAAAAGTCAACAATCCCGCAGTTTTTTGCCGGTGATGCAACGAGGGGAGACGGCTGTGGTGATTTAAGGAGAGAAAAGGACACTTGAATTATGGATGACGAAAAATGGAAGATCGCCTGCACGGTCTCGGGTATCACTCATGCAAATATCATCCTGGGAAGACTGGAAACGGAGGGTATTCCCGTCCGGCTGAAATACGAGGCTGCATTGGTCGTATATCCGGTCACGATTGATGGTCTCGGCGAGGTGGAGGTTCTCGTTCCTGAACGTCATCTGGAAAGAGCCAGGCAGATCCTCTCTCAATCCTACGATGAAGAGGAACTGGATTGGGAAGGTTCCGGATGATGCGGGGAACCTCTCTCTTCGCACCGCGTCACATTTATCCGGAAGGCTCCCCTGCGTCCGGGGCAGACGTTGCATCATTCCTCGATCCGGTAAAGCTTCTTTTGAAACATCGCCTCTACCGGCCGGGATGCGATAAATGGCTTACCTCTGAGTACGAGAACATCGAATTCGGGTATACAGGGTGCAAAGGCGACGCCGGAAGACTTCAGGTATTGTTCCGCGGAAGGATCGTATTTCGCTGAACCACAATCGGATGTATATACCTCACGGTCATCACGGGACGGCATGACATGTATGCACATTCGCTTCCAGTCTTTTCCCTCCCGGTAATAGATCTGCCCCGATCCGTTGTTCACCATAACAGTTCCTTTTTCCGTAACATGGGCCCTTACGTCTCTTCGATCGGCGAAGTAGCTGTCGGGAGGATCGATAAACGAGAGGGTACTTTTATGAAGAAACGCTAAAAAATGATGGAATCGAGTATCTGATTTCTGCTCTGGAGCACCTTCCTCCCTTTCAGTAAACACTGCTACGGCATAGTCTCCGTAGCATCTGAAAGACTCGGCAAGGGATTTATCGTCGTACGGATAGACAATACGGGCACCCTTTCTCACCGCGGGAATCTCCCTGAGCGGATGTGTAACCCTGCGGTCCCTGAAAATGGTGTAGAGATGATCTTTGTCCATTCTCATGCCGGTGGCACAGTTCGTTTTCGCCTCCGCCTGTAAATCGGAAAGTTCCCGCATCTGGACTTCTCTCAGTCTGGGAGTCGTGTCTTTTTTTGCGAGGACCTCTATCGTTTGTGAACCGAGAATGGTGGAAAACGTAATGGCGTGTCTTCCTTCGTCCAACTTCAGTTTATAGATGTGCATCGTTCCCGATTCCTTTGAGGCAAGATATTTTCTCCCATTAACGGAAAGATTTCCCCTGAGTCCGTAAATGGTTAAATTGATCTTGGAACTTCTATCGAATATCTTTGGCGAATGATCGACAACCCCTCCTATCTGGAATGCGGAAACGCCTACCACATAAAATTCCGGTGGAACTTCACTCCTGTCGGCAGGATACACGATGGCAATGTATTTTTCCGGTCCTATAAATGAGGCATAACCCAGGACCGCCCCGACAAAGACAACCGACAGGGGCAGGACAATCAAAAAGAAGAATCCGAGAATGAGGAAAATCAGAACAACCCTCGTTTTCAAGGATTTTTTATTGAGATACTCTTTCAGACGCGTGACGGTATCTCTTGCCATATGACGCTTCCCTGTAGTTGGCAGTATTCAGAATATTCCGTCCAGGGTGGTGCCGCAACGGGGACAGTTCACGTCCCTGAGGTTCAGTCTTTCGATATGAAATCCGAAACGGTCTATAAGATGTTCACCGCAATGGGAACATATCGTATCCTCACCCTCATTACCCGGAACATTGCCGCTGTATACGTATTTGAGACCGCTGGCCTTGCCGATTGCAGCCGCCCTGTGTATGGATGCGAGCGGTGTTGAGGGAAACGCCGTCAGTTTGTACTGAGGATGAAAGCGACTTATGTGCCATGGCGTTTCCGTCCCGATGGAAACGATAAATCCGGCAATCTGCCGGAGTTCATCGTCGCTGTCATTCAATGACGGGATGAGCAGGGTAGTTACCTCCACCCAGATGCCCGCCGATTTCATTTTCTTCAGACTTTGCAGGACCGGTTGGAGGCGCGCCCCGCACCTCTGACGGTAGAAATCATCGCTGAAAGACTTCAGATCCACATTCGCCGCGTGCAGGTATGGTGATATTGTTTCGATGGCTTCTTCCGTCATGAAGCCGTTGGTCACGAAGACGTTTTTCAGTCCCTTTCCGGCAGCTATTTTCGCGGTATCATAAGCGTATTCAAAAAAGACCGTCGGCTCGGTGTACGTATAGGCAATGGTTTTGGACCCCGTCCCGAGGGCCCTCTCCACCACCGTGTCGGGGGACATATCCCGCCCCATGATGCTTCCGGTTTCCCTCGGCATCTGGGAGATATCGTGGTTCTGGCAGAACGTGCAGCGGAAATTACAGCCCACCGTCGCAATGGAAAATGACCTGGTCCCCGGGTGAACGTGAAAGAGGGGTTTTTTTTCGATAGGGTCCACGTTTTCCGCAATGACCCTGCCGTACACCAGACTGGTAAGGACTCCGCCCCTGTTTTCCCTGACACCGCAAATGCCCCTTTCGTCCGGTTTTATCGTGCACCGGTGGGCACAGAGGTGACAGCGCACCTTGCCTTCTTCACTTCTTTCATAGAGCATCGCTTCCCGCGCCATTTCCAGACCCGCCGTGTTGCCTCATGTACCGTTCACGTTATTCAAAGACGACCTCTTATCCCCCGATGGAAGACATCCCCTTCATGCACTTTTTCCGTTGCCCCTCATCGCAGTACAACTCGTGATGCATGGGTTTTTTCGCAACAGCCCTCTCCATGAGATCCCTCAGCTCCGCATCGCTGCACCCATCCCGCAGCGGGCCTTTCAGATCAACCTCCTCATCCGAGAGCAGGCATACTCTGAGGTGCCCGTCGGCGGTGAGCCGGAGGCGGTTGCACGTCCGGCAGAACTGGTGGCTCACCGGGCTTATGAAACCGATCGCTCCCTGAGCTGCCGAGATTTTGTAAATTTCTGCAGGGCCGTCCGTCTTCCTGGTTTTTGCGTTGATAAACTCAAGTCGGTAATGTCTGTTGATTATCTCTCTCACTGTGCTGTTGGAAAGATACTGGTTGGCGTGGTCGAGGTCGGCGCTGCCCAGATTCATCAACTCGATAAATCTGATCTGGTAAGGTTTATCGAGGCTGAGTTTCGCGAAATCCAGAATCTCGTCGTCATTAAATCCCTTTATTGCCACAACATTGATTTTTATCGGCGAGTACCCGATCCTGTAAACTGCGTCGATGCCCCTGAGAACGGCATTCAGGTCTCCCCCTCTCGTGATGCGGGCGTATTTCCCGGCATTGAGGGAATCGAGACTGATGTTGATCCTTTTGATGCCCGCCGCAAAAAGTTTCTCCGCATACATCTCAAGAAGAGTGCCGTTCGTCGTCAGGCTTATGTCGCGGAGGCCTTCCGTAGATGTCAGTGATTGAATGAACTCCACGACACCGCGTCTTACCAGGGGCTCACCCCCTGTTATCCTTACCTTACTGACGCCTGCGCTCACCGCGACGCGCACAATCCTCAGTATCTCCTCATACCGGAGAATATCATCGTGCCCGATCAGGGACAATCCCTCCTTCGGCATGCAGTAATCGCAGCGGAGATTGCACCTGTCCGTAATTGAGACTCTCAGATAATTTATTTCCCTGTTGTATCTGTCAACCGTCATTCAACATATCCACCGGAGTATCGTGACATGTTCGTGCGAAGAGAAGGTCTGTTTAACATACTTACGGGAGCATGACAAGAACTTCACGATTCGGTGCGCGGGTACGGCAATTCTTCCTTGACATGGGGGCAATTCTTTATTAAGAGTCAACCTTCATTTTTATCGATCACCGTATCGGTGTTCACAACGGGCACACATGCCCGGGGAGAAGGTGTATGCAGAAGATTCCTATTACGAAGGCAGGATTTGATAAATTAAAGAAGGAGCTGGAGTATATCAAAACAGTATCCCTGCCCGAAAACATCCGGGACATCGAAGCGGCGAGATCCCAGGGGGACATTACAGAGAATGCAGAATATGCCGCAGCCAAGGAGAGACAGTCTTTTATCCAGGGAAGAATTCAGGAACTGGAAAACAATCTTGCCAAATCATACATTGTGCATCTCAACGGTGTAACCACCGACAAGGTTGTGTTTGGATCCACGGTGACTCTTGAAGACATGAATTCCGGGGCAGGAATAACCTACCGTCTTGTGGGGCCCCTGGAGTCGGATATCGATGAGAACAGGATTTCCGTAACCTCGCCGTTAGGGAAAGCTCTCATCGGGAAAAGTGTCGGTGAAGAGGTAATTGTCGAGACACCGGGGGGGACACGGGAATTCGAGATTGTGAACATTTCCATCGGAACATAAAAGGATATCTCGCTCACGCAAATAGGAAAAGCCGGGATTGAAAAATCGATCCCGGCTTTTTACGTCCGCAAACGGATTTTACCTTTCAATGCAGATACCCACTATCTCAAATTCCCGCATCCCTCCGGGCGTCTTGACGATGATCCCATCACCGACACTTTTCCCGATGAGCGCTTTGCCAATTTTCTTGACTTGGATGGGACTTATTTCTATACTCGCCATGCCAAGAGCGGTAATTCATTATGGAAAAGACTTTACAAGTTCTCAATGACCTTGAACGTAACGGTGCATTAGGGCGATACGCCATTGGCGGTGCCATGGGGGCAACATTTTATATTGAGCCAGTGTTGACTTTTGACCTTGATGTTTATGTTGCTTTGCCGCAGAAGGGTGACTTGATATCGCTTACCCCGCTTTATGAGGCGCTTAAAGGGCGCGGATATACAATAGAAGAAGGTGAATGCGTGAACATAGAAGGTGTACCGGTACAATTTCTTCCGGCTTATAATCAGCTTCTTGAAGAAGCGCTTTCTGAAGCGCAGGAAATAGTTTATGAAAATACACCGACACGCGTATTGCGTGCTGAGCATCTGATGGCCATCTGCTTGCAGACAGGCAGAGAAAAAGACAGGGATCGTATTCGACTTTTCCGCGAGGAAGCAAAAATCGATGCAGGGTATTTGGATGGTGTGTTACAGCGTTTTGGATTGGAGGAGAAATGGAGACAATGGACACAATAGACCCTGAGACGAAACGGATCCTTACGGCAAAAGAAAACCGCAGGCATAAACTCGCTTCCCTTCCTTATCCCGAAAAAGTTCGTGCTGTTGTGCAACTTCAACGCATGGCGGTACCGCTCCTGAGAAACAGGAACAAACGGGCACGCATCTGGCAGATTAATGGTCTGGAAGTTTCATCCAAAGAACGATGACCTGAAGCATCTGAAAACTTTTCTCTTGACAAATAGAACGATAGTTCTATTATACCGCGGTCTGATTTTCTCAAAGGAGAGAAATCGTGGCCGCTCCCGCCGCCGTTTACCGACCACGGAATCCGCAATCTTCCGATTACTACCGGTGCGTACAGGATCATTTTGAAGTCTTCCTCCAAGTTTATGAAGAACGGTTTGAACGGCAATATGG
>VGTB01000070.1 GCA_016874835.1 Deltaproteobacteria bacterium
AAGTGAATCGCCCATCCTGCGGTATCCTGGTCACCGTGATATCCATATTCGACAGTATTTTTATGCGGGCAACAATCGGCAGAAAGAGGTGCTTGGGAGGAGACGGCACTTCATGAAGCTTGCCATCAATGCGAAACCGCACCTGTACCGTATTCTGCTGGGGGCTTAAGTGCACGTCACTCGCCCCTTCACGCACGGCCTGGGCAAAAGCTGTGCCTCAATGTCAATGCTTTCGATCACACTCCCGAGACCGGACTGGATACCATACAGAGTGCTGATTATCTGATTCAATTCACGCTCGGTGGAAACCACCGTTTCCACTTCAGAGTTCGTGAGCATTTCAATCATATCAAAGGCGTTGATATCGAGGGGATCCGTCATCGCGACGGTCAGGAGACGCCCTTTTTTCATTAATGGCGCCACCTGATATTTCTGCGCATATTCGATAGGAACCAACTTGGCCAGTTCCATATCAAGAGGATACTTGTCCGGATGATATTTCCGGATCTTCAGTTGCCTGCCCAATACGTCGACAATCTGCTGTTCGCTTATCACACCCTGACGGATGAGAATCTGACCTATCTTCAACCCGCTTCTACTCTGTTCACTGAGAGCCTTGTTTACCTGCTCTTCTGTGACAAGATTGTCCTCGACAAGTATTTCCCCTAATCTTTTCCTAACGAACACATTACCTCCGCCACTTTTCGATCCCCGATAACCTTTCACCGGTTCTTAAAAAAAACCGTGCCTCCTTCCATTCCGTCCACCACCTTCGCATTTACCGCGAGCGGTTGAGGCAGACGTTTCAGCACGTCAAGAGCCACTTCTCTGCTGCCATAATCATCCTGCAAAAAAATGGAAAATATAATCCCTTCTCTTCCATGCCAGTAAGGGATAAATCGTATATTCGACAATTCTTCTTCATATTTCCTGTAGAGTTCATAAATCTCTTCAACATCGCTGCCGCTTGCAACCTGAACCAGGTGTTTCCCCTGCGGCAGGGGATTCGAGTTTACCTTAAGCGCCGGAAGTTTGATTGTCTCACCCGCATTTACCTTATTCAGATTTTTTATATGAGGATTCGTCCGTGCAACCGCCTTGAGATGCTCAGCTCCAAAATCTCCATAAAAGTCACCTAACATGCGCCACACGGTTCTCCCTTCCTTCAATGTGACCCTGCCGATTATCTCCGGCATCTCCCGGAGTGGAACCGCTCCTTCCGCGGGAGTCTTTGCGACCGCCTCTGTGACTGCCTTGTTCTTAACTTCCTGGACGCCCTGGGCCGCATGCAGCCCCGGGGAGGGATTCTGGCTTCCGGTTATGCCGGGCGGCTCCTTACCCTGCATTTTTTCAAAAATCATATCAGGGTAGAAACCCACAATCGCAATCGCCGCACACACACCGGCAAGAGCCGTTGCCGTCACCCATCGCAACCCTTTTCGTCCTTCGGGTGAAATCCTCCGGGCGCACGACCGTACTAAAAACCATCCTGCTTTTGACCGGTTCTGAATAATGAGCGTGAGAATAATCTGGTGGCACAGCGTTACTATCCTCCTCGGATACCCTCCCGAAGCAATATACAATGCCCACAGGCCCGGATAGGTAAAAAGCGAAGGCGCCCTGTCGGAATCGCTGGCCTTCTCAATGCGGAATCTGACCATACCCCGTGTTTCCCGGAAATTCATCGGATCAAGGAAATAGTAAATGTTCACCCGGTCGGCTAAGTTCTTGATCCTTTTTAACGTGAGCTCAAACTCTTTCTGGGCAAAGATGACGATCTGCAATAATTTGTACTCATTTGTCTCGTAGTTGAGAAATTCGCGTAGTATCTCGAGGCAGAAATCGGGAAGTTTCTGTCCCTCATCGATGATGAGAACAACGATCTTCCCCTCATCAACGCCCCTCGCATAGAGATACTTTTTTATGTTTTCCTTCAGCTGCCATTCACTTTCACCGCCTGGAGCTCCGGATATGCCAAATGTCATCGCTACAGTTGAGAGGAATTCTAAAGGTGTTGTGAACGCCGGATCCATGAGGAGATGCGTCTCTATCTGCTTTTTATCTTCTTCCGATGAGGAAAATGTAAGTATCAGCTGACGGCACAGGGTTGTTTTTCCCGTTCCCACATCACCGGTGACCACGCTCAAGCCCCGGCGGAGACGCACTGCCAGCTCAATTTTCTGCAGGCACCCCACGTGCTTGATTGAATGGAAGAAAAATTCCGGCTCCGGGGAGTTGGAAAAGGGTTCCCTTTTTAGGTTAAGAATCCTGAAATAATCCATGTTACGCTCTCATTTGCCCGGACTTGCCTGAGACAGGGGCGCGGGCGGCTTTTCTATTGCGGATATGCTCTGCATCGGCAGTATGGTGGGAGTGATAAACACGAGCACCTCTTCCATGGACTCACTCTTCCCCGTTCCCTTGAAGAGCCATCCCAGCAGGGGAATATCCTTAAGCCAGGGCACGCCAACCTCCGATTCCTGGCTCTTTTGCTTTGTGAGGCCGGATATGACAATCGTTTCCCCATCCTTCACGATCAGATTCGTACTCGTTTCCTTTTTATAAATATAGGGGTTCCCGGCAACATTTCTGCTGTTGTCCACTTCATCCTTCTTTACCACGACTTTCATTTTGAGGTTTTTGCCGTCTATCACGTGCGGCGTAATTTCCAGGCGGAGAACCACGCTTTCAAATTTCACCGTTCGAGTGACCGCTCCGGTACTCCCCACTTCTTCCGTAATGTAGGGGACCTTCTCTCCGTTCTCCGTGTATGCGGTCTGATTATCCAGGGTTGTAATCGACGGGCTGGACAGGATATTCAGTTTGCCCTCTCTCTGCAGGGCGTTCAATTGAAGCTCCAGTATATTGCCTCCAATGGTCCCGAACATGAGACCAAGCGTCCCTGCGCCCATAATGGACATCTGGGAAGGGACATTTACGGCAAACCCCTGCCCGCTCAGTCCCGGAGAACCGTACAGGGGAGTATACAGCCCTCCTAAAGGATTGACGGGAGCACTGCCGGTTGTCCTGGTGCCGCCGGGGGTAAGCCACGCCCCGTAATCACCGAGCCTGTAGTTGTACATCCCGCCCCAGGTAACCCCCAGATTGCGGGCTGTGTCCTTCGTCGCCTCTATGATATTCGCTTTTATCAAAATCTGGGAGGTCGGTTTATCAACCACATTGATAATGGGCGCCATCCTTGACAGATCATCCGGTATCGCCTGGATGATCAGGCTGTTACTGTGATCGTCAACCCGCACAGATCCCCGCGGTTTGCCATCTTTGTCTTTCGTGAGGAACTCCTGAAGGTTTTCTTTCAGTCCCTTGGCATCAGCGTAATTGATACTGATCACCTTCGTCTGCAGCGGTTCGACCTGCTTCACGCCGATTTCCTGGGTTTTTAACTTCAACTCCCGTTCCCTGTCCTCAAGAGTCATCACACGGATAATATCCCCCTCCCATGCGTAATCCAACCCCTGGTTCCTGAGGATGCTCTCGAAGGCCTGATTCCATGGCACCCCTTTAAAATCTACGGTAACCTCCCCCTTCACCTCGTTTTTGATTAACACGTTCTGATTTTCAATCCGCGCCAGTGATCGAATCACCGCTTTGACGTCGGCCTGGCGCATTTTCAGGGAAATCTTTCTGGTGGGCAACTGCCTGATCTTCACCGCGCCCTCATCTTCCGATGAAGGTTTCTTCCCCTTTCCGATATCCTCCACAGCACCCAGGTCTTTTGCCACCGGAGCCGGAGAATGTCCTATCGCCGTTCTCGCCATCGTTTCCCATTTTTCAAAGAAGGGATCCTTTTTTGCGATGATGTCCGTTGCACATCCCGATATGAATACAGCCAACCCCAGAATAATCATCGCCATCCATATCTTTTTTCTCAAAAAAACGTCATCCAAGGTTTCGTCCCCCCTTCCCGGTATTTTAATCCTGCAACAGGACTTCAAATTTTGTTCCGTCTCTTTCATTCACGATGACAACCCTGTCCGGGTAGATTTGTTTGAGAACAAAACCACCTGTTTCCAGAGTATCACCTGCCCCATACTCCACATCGTTGACGATTGCGATCCTCTTATTATCCAGGTTAAGATACCCGGAATACACAAAATTCGCTTTCCCGATCGAACTCACGCCGGCCTTCATGGGATTCTTCAGGTTCATCCATTCCCTGAAGGACTTTTTTTCATAGAACGGGTCTCTCTTCCACTCCGTTTCGGCACGGCTGACAATGTAGGCGTCAGCCGCCGAGAGTGCCCCGCCTGCCATGCTCACAGTCACATCGGCCATGAACGTACCGAGTTGAGCCGACTTCGCTTTGACATCCGTTGCAGATGATTTCTGTTTTGGAGCAAGCAAAAAATCATATGCGCCATAGAGAATCGCGGCAACCATCACCGAGAGAATGATCCATTGTCTTTTTGTCAGCTTCGGCATTTCCACCTCTGAATGGTGTTCCCCGTTCCTTTTCCCGCTCTCTAAGCGATGGCGAGCCAGACTTTTATTTTAAACTCCATGGAATCATGTCTTGGCTGAACCTGCATCTCTTCTATTCTCTCCAGATACGGTATCTCTCCAAGACCGATCAAAAACTTCCGCACATCATAAAAATCACCCGTAACCACCACATCGACAGAAAGGAAGCGGTAATCGCCGCCGAGCGAGCCGAGGTCCGGGGAAATCGATATCAGATGCATATTCGCCTTTCTGGCTGCATCCCGGAAAGATGCGGGAAGCGATTTTATCTCCTCCCGGGAAAGTTTATTCCTCACGGGAAAGGGCAAAACCGCTCCTACCTTCTTCTGGGATCTTGCCTTCAGGATCTGATAGACAGGATGGAGGTTCTTCTGCTCTTCCAATTCGTATTGCAGACTGAGGATTTTTTCATCAAGGCTCGACGCTGAAATGAAATTCGGAATGATACCGACCACCACAATAACGACTATTGCGGACAGACATATCAGTAAATTAATGACGGTTCGCCTGGGAACCATTCCGCTTACTTTTTGCCACATGGCCGGACTCTATCCTGTTTTCGCATCAATGATGAAATGAAGCACTTCTTCCTTCTTGAACGACTCAATACTATTCTTCTGAACGCTTATCTGCCTGAACATCGGAGACGATTCCAGTTTCATGACGTAATTCACGAGAGAGGCCTCAAGTTCTTTTCGATCTCCAAATATAACCCCTTCAATCACCAGGTTTTTCATTTCACCTTTTGCAGGTTCCTTCTTACTTGAATCCGTTCCGGTTGGTACGCCTCCCATGCTCGCCTTCAGGCTCAGGAGACGTATGTTCGACGGTGTCAGATCAGATAATTCACCGATAATCGCAATTCCGACATATTTCTCGCTGTATGCTTTCGACATCTGCTGGATCTGTAAAGCGCCTGCAATCATCTGCGATATCATGCTCTGATCGACCCGGGGGTTATACCGCGACAACTCCCCTTCAAGCTGCATGATTGTCGCCCTTTTTTGATTGATCACATACATCTGATAGAAAAAAACACCGGCACATATCAATGTGACACCGACCAGTGCCGAGAATGCGAGACGGGTAACACGAGCGATGTTCGCCACTTGTTCCTTGTCTTTATACCTGAACAACAGGTTCGGCGTGTACTTAATATCCGAGAGGGCAATCCCGATTGCCGGTGTCAACGCAATTCTTTCCGACACGCAGGCAGGGGGCACCTCTTCTTCCAGACATGAAATCTTCAGATTCAAGGGATCAAGAATATCACTTTCAAGCCTCAGCTGTTCACCGATATGTGTGACAATTGGCGGGTATAAACTCATGGCGGTCGATACGTATATTTTCTCCACCCTGGCATAGTTAAGACCTGCCGAGTAATGCTCAAAGGTTCTTTCAACCTGGGTGATCACCCTGTCCAGTGCAGGCAGTATGGCTTCGAACTTTTCCTGTTCCGTGAGTTCATAACCGGCATCACCTGCTTCCAGCCGGGGTGAATCCGGACTGAGACTGAAGAGTATTTTCCGGGCTTCTTCCATACCTGTCAATTTGCCGGCTAATTCAAGAGTGGGGGTATCCTGCGACGCTCCTCTCATTTTCTCAATGAGAGATTCAATCAAGCTGTTGATCCCCGCCTTAATGCCCCTGGTCATAGTAAGCTTGCCCTGAGCATAAATATCGATACGAGAAAAATCATTGCCTATGAACAGACTTGCGACGGTGCCCCCGGCTGCGGGAAAAGTTCCTCCCGCAAACATATTCTGAATCGCAAAGGGCGTGATGGATAGCCCGGTAAGAGGCATACCGACTTCACTGAACAGGTTTTTCAATTCTTCCACTTCATTTTTCGGTGCTGTATAAACTATCGCAACGAATCTGTTCACACCCTGTTCGATCACCTCTCCCTGAATCTCAAAATCGAAGACCGTATCTTTTTCATCGAAGGGCGTTTCTTTCTTAATCGTCCAGTAAATCGCATTCTCAATCTGCTTTTTTGCCACCTTGGGGATTCTCACATGGCGAACATTGACCCTTGCAGCGGACATAATAGCCCAGATATCCACATTCTTGTCCGTGCCGCAGAATTTCAATAATTCAGACTTCAAGAAACTCCTGAACTCAGGCGATTTCTTGGATGCAATGTGCGTAAAAGGGACATTTTTACAGTCAATGATCGCCATTGTATCGTCATCGGCCTTTTTTGCTTTCACCATCCTGAGAAATTCATGACCTATATCGACACCCACATTCATTGATTCAGGTTTGGAAATTCTAAGGAAAGTTGGTGTGAATTTTCTTTTCGGTAGTTTCGCGATGGATGTATCCCTGGACACCGGGGGGATATTACTTTTTTTGCTGCGGATTAAATCAAGCAGCTTCTCTGTTGAGGTAATTTCTTTCAAGCGAGACAATTCCCTGACTCCTTATATCCTTTGTCTATCCTGCCGAAGCACCTTAGTGTCATCAGCCGGATGGACATTACCGCCTCTTTTCATTTTTACTGTTCCGGTAGCTGTCTAAATGATTTCTCGCCAGATCGATATATTCAAGCGGGAAATGTTTTAAAATCCTCACCCCATACTTTATCTCCGGGGGTTCCGGGATAATTCCCTTATGAATATATTGTCTTATGGTTTTTGCTGATACACCTAACCGCTCGGACGCATCAACAATTGTGTAATAGGTCTTCCCCTTCACGATAATCATATATCCCCCTCAAATTGCTTTTATTACATTAAGTTCACAGAGGTTCGAACATACCATACCCTTCGCACCGGATCAAGGGTTTTTTGATACCTTTTTGATACCTTCATATTTGCAATCGGCAACCAAAAATGCGGGAGGGTTTGAGAAAAAATACCGGGAAAAAGACACGAGGTGCCCTGACAAAAAGGGGTTGAATTGTCATTCAACCCCTGCAAATCTCTGGAGGCGGCAACCGGATTCGAACCGGTGAATAACGGTTTTGCAGACCGCTGCCTTAGCCACTTGGCTATGCCGCCTTAATATATGGAGCGGGCGAACGGATTTGAACCGTCGACGTCTACCTTGGCAAGGTAGCACTCTACCACTGAGTTACGCCCGCTCTTTATACACGGGGGTTACTATACTAAATACGGTTTTATTGTCAATAAAAAACAGAATGCAATGTACGCTACTGAGCACGAGAGCACGTTTTTACCAGCCATTTTATTGATTCGATATACTCCGACATCCCCTGGAAAAAAATGTCGTTATGGTTCGCACCGAACACCTTGAGAAGCTTCTTTTCCCGCGCGGGAGATGCGTCAAACAAAATCTGCCCCTCCTTAAAGGAGATGATATGATCGTACTCGGCATGAATAACGAGAGTGGGTTTTTCAAAGCTCCCTATCTTTTCCACATTCCGGAATCCCTCGGCTTCGGAAATTCCCAGCACCTCCATGTTAATCCCCATGAGACGAAGAAGAGGACCGGCGTAAGCAAATCCACTTTCGATAATAAGACCGTCAATCATCTCTTTATAGTGAAAAGCAAGCTCAAGAGCCGATGCAGAGCCAAGCGATCTCCCCATGACAATGAACGGGCCCGTGTTTTTTCTCTCTTCACGCCACTTCATCACAAAATCAAAAATAACGTGACAGTCCCTCATCATGGCCGTTACTGTGGGTATCCCCGTCGAACGCCCGTATCCACGATAATCTACCGGCAGGAAATTTATCCCCATGTCGGTATATAAAGTTCCCATATCTCCATAATCGGCCACCACCTCGCCGTTCCCGTGAAAGAACAGCATGCTCGGTTTCTCGTTGCCCGAAAGGTAAAACCGCGCCCCTATCACCACATTCTTATCAACAGGGATGAGCATTGATTCAACACCGGCGTGAGATACAGACGGGCTCCACTCGGGCCGGGGATGAAAGAGAAGCCTCATGATGATCGGGTGATCAAACTTGGAATAATCAATCCGGGAGATGTCAATCACGGCGAGATATTCTCACTCCTTTATTACTGACCTGTAAAATGTGATAAAATAATCCACTCCTGAATAGACCGACAGTACAAGAGCAACGGAGAGGATCACGACGCCTACGGCATGGGCATTGACACCCAGAAACGGGTAATGGATCATGAGTGCCGACACGGCAAAGATCTGGCAGAGGGTTTTCTGTTTTCCCAGCTTGCTTGCCTGCATAATAATACCTCTCGAGGAGGAAATGGCGCGTATGCCGTCAACGATAAAATCTCTTATCACGATAATCGCGACGATCCAGGCGGGAATCCGGCCTATGGGAATCATTACTATCATTGCGGTATTCACAATGAGTTTATCCGCGATGGGATCCAAGAACTGCCCCATCGCCGTAACGCTCTGATATTTCCTCGCCAGATAACCGTCCAGCAGATCCGTGAGGGAAGCCAGAATAAACAGGAGCGTGATGATGAGGCTCCCCGTCTGTCCCGGGTCCATGAGAAGGAAAAAGAGCACGGGAATCACACTGATTCGCAGCAGGGTCACTTTATTGGGAAAGTTTAAAACAGATTCCCTTTTATCTGCCGCCGGCAGATGGTCAGGCGTTTTCTTGAGTTCTTCCATGATGACTGCCCGATCTCACACTTCTCTTATTTCTTAGGAACTTTTTTCCAATCCGCCAGAAACATCTCCACCCCCCTGTCCGTGAGCGGATGCTTTGCCAGCTGTACAATGACCTTATAGGGTATCGTGGCGATGTCGGCACCCATCAGGGCCGCCTCAAGAACGTGACGGGGATGCCTCACGCTTGCCACGATAACCTCCGTTTCAAAGCCGTAATTGTTGTAGATCACGATTATCTGATCTACTATCTCCATCCCGTCATGCGCAACATCGTCGAGTCTTCCCACAAAAGGGCTCACATAGGCCGCTCCGGCCTTCGCGGCCATCAGCGCCTGCAGGGGAGAAAAAATCAGGGTTTGATTTACTTTGATGCCTTCGCCCGCGAAGACTTTCGTCGCTTTCAAACCTTCCGTCGTCATGGGAACTTTAATGACCGCATTATTCCCCATCGCAGCAAGTTTTCGCCCTTCCCGAATCATGTCTCTCGCCTCGGTGCTGACAACCTCCAGGCTTACCGGGCCATCAACCACCTCAAGTATCTCTCTCACCACTGCTTCGAAGCCTCTCTGCTCCTTTGCAATCAGCGATGGATTCGTCGTTACCCCATCAACCATTCCCAGCTCAATGCCATCCTTAATTTCCCGAATATTCGCTGAATCGATGAAGAACTTCATACGGCCTCCCGTGCCTTCCCGGCAGTGTTGTGCAATCTGTACTGCTCATAACAATGTTTACTGCAAAAATAAAGCGTCTCACCATCCAGATACCCTCTGTATGCCTGACTCAACGGCACATAGACATGACAATACGGATCCTCCACGAGATCCTCGCCGGATATTACAGGCATGTGGCGCTGTTCAACGCTCTCCTGATTTTTCCCCGAAGACCAGAAAATCCACTTCAGTGCCTTGTAGATCAGGTAAATGAGTATGCCTATTATGAGCAAGCGGATAACGTGAAACATCGTTTCTCTTCTTCATAAGATAAGAAAGATACCGCCTTGTTTTCCCCAACCCTGTCAAGCAATCCGCGGATGGAAACACCGTAAGCGGGGTGAATTACATAAGAAGCGATCTCGGAGAGGGGCACGAGCACAAATCGTCTCTCATGCAACCCCGGATGCGGGATCACGAGATTTTCTTCGTTGAGTATGTCCTGTCCGTAGAAAAGAATATCCAGATCTATAACCCGCGGTCCTCCCTTCCGTTTTCTTACCCTGCCCATGACCCTTTCAATGGTCTGCATGACTTTCAATAACTCAGACGGGGTTAACACCGTTCGTATCTCGGCAACCGCATTCACAAACCAGTCCTGCTCTTCAATTCCTACCGGTTCCGTGACATATAACGATGAATTCCTCAGAAACTCCACCCCTCCCACCGCAGATATCCGGTGCATCGCCTCCAGGCAGCGGAGGACCGAATCACCGATGTTTGAGCCAATGCCTATGAAACAAACCACCCCCGATTCGCTTACTCTCACACTCCGAGCACCTCTGTCATTTCATGCCCAACACATCATGCATATCATAGAGACCTTTTTTCTGATTGACGATCCATTTCGCGGCGAGGAGCGCACCCCTGGCAAAGTTGTCCCTGCTGTGCGCGCGATGAATAAATTCCAGTCTCTCCCCGACCCCTCCGAACATCACCATATGTTCTCCAACAATGTCGCCTGCACGGAGTGTCTGAATGCCGATTTCTCTCTTCGTCCTCTCACCGATGATTCCTTTTCTCGTATAGACACCGACTTCCTGCAGATCCCGACCGAGTTTATGAGCGATAATCTGCGCCATCCTCACCGCGGTACCGCTGGGAGCGTCCTTCTTCAGGTGGTGGTGGGACTCCATTATCTCGACATCATAATCGTCCCCCAGTATGCCCGATACATATTCGAGCACCTTAAACATGACGTTTACACCCACACTCATATTGGGCGAAAGGACGCACCGGGTTTTTGGCGCGAGTTCCCTGATCCTGTTCATCTCAGACGGGGTAAACCCCGTGCTGCCTATGACGATCGGGCGTTTTTTCTCCACCGCAATCTCCAAGTGCCTGAGGGAAGCGTCGTGACTCGTAAAATCGATCACCACATCACCCTTCTCGATACACGCATCAAGGCGATCCTGGACAATGACCCCCGATTTCCCCAATCCAAGAACTTCCGTCACGTCCCTGCCGATCAGCCCGTGGCCTGCCTTTTCCACAGCACCAACCAGCTCCAAAACCTCCTCGGCATTCAGGAGGCTTATAATCCTCCCTCCCATCCTGCCCCCCGCTCCGGTGACAATGGCCTTTATCATATCTCATACCTCTCTCACTCTGTTGCCGCACTCACAAGACCGTGCGCCATATTTTCCAGGATGCCGTCATTCCGAATGAAGCGAAAAATCCTGAAATCCTTCCTTATCTTACGGAAGGTCTCTTTCTTCAGCCGAGCCTGCACCTTCTCATTGATCGTTCCGCTCACGGAATAAGCCCGTAATTCTTCATGGCGACCTTGAGCTTCTCGTAATTCGCATCCGACATCTTATACATGGGAAGTCTCACGTCATACGAAATTTTCCCCATAATCGCCAGCGCTGCTTTCACGGGAACGGGATTCGTCTCGATAAAAAGCATATCAATGAGTGGAACCATCTTATAGTGCAATGCCTTCGCCTTTTTGACGTCTCCGGCCTCAAAGGCATCTATCATGGACGCCGTGTCAGCCGGCGCGATATTGGAAATAACGGAAATTACGCCCTTGCCCCCGATGGCCAGTAAAGGAAACGTAAAGAAATCATCTCCGGAAAGGACGCTGAATTCTTCTCCACAGAGATCGATGATGTCGTGCATCTGCTTCAGGGATCCCGAGGCTTCCTTGATCCCTACCACATTACTGATCTTCGCGAGCTTCGCCACCGTTTCCGGAAGGAGATTCACACCGGTTCTCCCGGGGATGTTGTAAGGTACGATGGGAATCGGTACGCTTTCCGCAATGATCTTATAATGTTGATAGAGCCCTTCCTGGGTCGGCCTGTTGTAATAAGGACATACCATCAATGCTCCATCTGCACCTGCCTCATAGGCATGTCTTGTCAGGCGGAGCGCCTCATCGGTGCTGTTGGAACCCGTTCCGGCAATCACCGGCACACGTTTTCTCACGGCGTCAATCACAATTTCTATGACCCTGTCGTGCTCTTCATGAGAAAGGGTCGAGGATTCACCGGTGGTCCCGCAGGGAACAATCCCATCCGTCCCGTTTTCGATCTGAAACTCGACCAAACTTCTTAATGTCTCTTCGTCAACCTTGCCCTTCTTAAAAGGCGTCACTATTGCTACAATCGCTCCTCTAAACATATCAGCTCCTTATTTCTATCAGCATTTGTGTACGGAACATTTTCCCATGTCTCTTCATCACGGTTACTTCAAAAACCCCGGTATCTCCTCCCCTCTTATCAAGTCTTCATATGTTTCTCTTTCCCTGATGACATGAAATCTCTCGTCGTTGACCAGTACTTCGGGAATCCTGCCTCTCGAATTATAATTCGAAGACATGGTGAATCCGTAAGCACCGGCGCTCATCACCGCCATCAGATCCCCCCTTGTAAACCTGAACACCTTTCTTCCCCTGGCAATGTAATCTCCCGATTCACAGATGGGCCCGACAACATCGGCAACGATCGTGCCTCCCCCCCTGCGTTTCACCACCGGCTGTATCTGATGATACGAATTATAAAGACTGGGACGGATCAAATCATTCATGCCC
>VGTB01000071.1 GCA_016874835.1 Deltaproteobacteria bacterium
AAGGAACGCCCATACAGCCTGCGGGATCCGGAGGTATCGAGGGAAGTGTCGAAGTTTTTCCTGAATATACTCAAGGGCTGAAAGACCTGGAAGGGTTTTCCCATATTATCCTGCTGTACCATTTTCATTTGTCAGGAAAGCCTGTCCTGACCGTGACGCCCTATATGGATAGTCAGGAACGGGGAGTATTCGCAACCCGGAGTCCCCGCAGGCCGAACCCGATAGGTATTTCCGTCGTGCGCCTCGTCCGGATAGAGGGATCCATCATCCATATTCAGGATGTGGATATTGTGGATGGAACACCTCTGCTGGACATAAAGCCGTATGTTCCGGAGTTCGACGTCAGGACGGTTCAGAGCATCGGGTGGCTCGAGAACAATATTCACAAACTCAGCGCTTCAAAAGACGACGGCAGATTTGCAAAGTAACGCTGTCCGGTGGAGTGATCGGATGTGCTTTACTTTTCTAAATTTTGATGTATGAAAAAATAGGTAATATAATATGGTGAATCCCGAGACACTCATATCTTTTCTCACCGAAGTTCTTGGTAAATACCGTAAAATGCTGAACGAAGTTTTTTTCGGCATGACTGCGTATGAGCTGGAATTAGAAATGCGGAGATAAAGGGGTATATTAAATAACCTGCTTATGTTGATGGTTTTTGGAGATCTCATCGGAATGCCCTTGTTTCCCCATTACTATTCTATGAGGCTTCTTCCCTTTGTAGTCCCTCATATCTCTACATGGAAAAGGAATATCCATCGCGAGAAGGATCTGACCGATATTATCGCAGCAGATATATAAAAAGAAAGATCTCAATAGTTGTTCATTGGAAATATGGTAACAATGGGAGAAAGATTTCAATATGTTTATGGTCCCGTGTCTTCCTGGAGGGTAGGAAGCTCCCTGGGCGTTGATGTACTCTCGCAAAAAGAGAAGATCTGCAGTTATGACTGTGTCTATTGTCAGTTGGGAAGAACTGGAACCCTTGCCGTAGAGCGGCAAATATATGTTTCCGGGAAAACGTTCAAAACACAGGAGGTAAAAAATGTCACAGACGAACGGCCTTCTGCGTCAGGTTGACGAGGCAGAATCAGAGACCTTACAACGCATTGCCACGGTCTGGAGAAACAGCGCTTTTGATGATCTGAATCTTCTGCGTACCCTTGCGCTGCGTCAAGGGGTGCTGGATATCTTTCTTGGGTTCATGCGCTACATTTACTCCAAGGCCGGCGTAGATCCCGAACTTATTGAAATGGCCCGCATCAAGTCGGCCTGGCTTACCGGGTGCCGCCACTGAGGAACAATCAGGTCTGCTTCGGTGAAGCAGAAGGGGCTGAGCGAAGAGAAAGTTCAGAAGATGATCGATTTCGAGAATTCCGATCTGACAGAACGGGAAAAGGCAGTGCTCCGACTGACCGAGATTATCGCAAGAGAACCCCACACCCTCGATGACGAGTTTTTCGCCAAACTGAAAAAACACTTCAGTGACGAACAGCTTCTCGACCTCGGATTTGCCGTGGGTCTGCTGAATGGACTGCATGGGTTTATGGAGACGTTTGGCGTTCTTCCCGATAGTTTACAAGAGGGCAACGCCTGTGAGATCTTTCGAAAGGATAATGCCTGTTGATAAGACCTCAGGGTAATAAGCCTTAAAGACGTGGGAGTAAGTGAAACAGTGAATAGGATGAGTCTCTGATTAACGGTAAGTTACAGAAAGCCATTGCGAAAAATTTCTCTCAAAATGTATTGAAATCTGGGTGAGAATGGTGTAGATCAAGCACCATGAAGGGAAGAGGCTCATGCCGATTCTCTTCATGCTTGTTTCCTTAAATACGTAGCCTTTGGAAAGGAGCAGGTTTCTGATATCGCCTGGGCAGCTCTCATAGATCTCGATGAGGAAATAGTACCGATAGCTGCAAAAACGTTTTTGATGGATACGTATCCCGCATTGTTTCAAGAAGCATTTTGAAAACCTTGTGCTGAAAAAATTATCTCCGGTTTTTTCAGTATAAGCAGGTGTGCGACCTGGCATGTCACTGCCAAAGAAAGCTGTCGGTACTTGGAAGATCGCAAGGGGGCTTGGTCCGGGTGAATTGTTCATTCGGGCACGGATAGAAATTCTCACAAGGAGTTCTTCCCTTTGGCAGGCTTTGGGAAAATCGCAGCGGCAGGATTTGCAGATGTCAGCCGGAATAAGCTACAGGAACGATACCTGAAATACCGGTATTATTATGTCGGCCTGGATCTTTCAGGATTTGGGGAATATAGCAAAGCGGTGTATGCCCCACTTTTACCGCTGTTTGATCAGTGGTATGAAAGAAAATCTCTCGATGATGTTCCCCGGATCACTCCTTTGTTAGGTGATAAGGTATATCTTACTGATCATCCCGAGTTCAGGAAGGAAACGGGAGAAGTGATAGACTTTCATATAAAAGTGCTGGCCCTCAGCATGAACGGAGTTATTCTGGATGAGAACAGGAATGCAGTTTCGCGGCAGTTCCTGGGGGATGTCATCTCTGACGTGAGCAGGCATACCCGGCTTTACGATTTTTCCAATCGTTTGTGTTTTTCCATCACCGTGAGAATGTATATAGAGATGTTGAAGGGGAGTTTTTCTCACTTCGGACGTCTCGTGACAGATCTGTCTCTTTGTGATTTTACCAACGAAGCTACGTTAAATCCAAAACCACAGGAAGTTGTCAGCATCCCGTGGTAGCAATATATACACTATTTCATTATATATTCGATTGAGGATCTCTGAGCAATTGGTGAGGCTATTGCGTCTGCGCCCTTACAGCGAATCAGCATTCCCTGGCGTCCGGTTCAGATCCTGAGTGTTCCATCGTGATGTCGTTGAGAGCGCAAGACAGGGCACAGATGAAACATGCCTGCCCGATGCGATAAATGACACGGCGTTTCGTTCACTCAGAATCGATACGCCAATCCCGAACGGCCGGGAGACCCCCCCTCGCCTAAAGTTATACTGAGTGTCTGGAAAGCCTTATCGCCAGTACAGTGACAGGGAACTCCAATATCTGACGAGAAGAATTGCAGGGGAGCAACGGTTTTTTCAAGGCACCGGTTATCTACATTATGCAGGTGGATAAGCGCCGATGACTGACCGAATCATAGTAGCCTCGCGCAGTCGGATTACTGTTACCCCGTCAAGATTCATTTTTCCAAGCTTTTCGACTGCAACGCACACAACCTTTCTCATACTCGTGATACGCATCGGGAAAAGGAGTTTCTCCAATGAACCGGTTTTCAAAATAGTAAAAACCGTTATCATAAAAAGATTTTTCCCAAATTTCCCGAAGAAGACTGTCCTTGTTTTCCTCCCACAAATGGCGGCGATGTGCCTCTGACTCAAAGGGGAAATCTGATATCCCGTGCATTCTAAAAAAAGGAGAGTGCATGTCATCGAGCATTGTCGTGCCATGAATGAGGTGAGTTCGCTGCTCTTTAGTTAATACCGCCACTTCCCTCTTTGAGTTCAAATGTTCTTCCGGCATACATTCCTCTACTGATATCGCTCATGAAGCTACAGATTCGATAACTCTTGAATTCTTAGTGGTAGATGGTGGAATCATTGACGGTCATTCAATACCTGATAACGCATGAGTACCCATCGGATTCGATGGTCCATGATATAAAATCGTCTGACTGTTTCCTGTATTGTTTATTAGGGGCAACATTGATTGACGTCCGGATCATCGAAACAGGTGGGGCACAGATAAAGTGGGTTGATATTCCCACACCCTGTCCCGTACAGGCTATACTTTATACATTCACTGCAAAGAGAAACACCGCATCCATCACACGCGAAAGATTTCTTCTTCTCCTTACATAGGGCACACAACATGATTGCTTCCTCCCAATGATTTTATGTCGTGTGAGGTATTATAATTGTCAGATTTTTGCAATACATTTTTACCGTGATTACCACTACCAAAGTATCCCTGAGTGCCTGGACAGCTCGCTCGCCGGTCTTAAGCATTTGCCCGATGGCATATTCGGTCTCACACATACTTGAGCGGGATACATCCGAACAGGGAAGACCATTGGCTTCCCTTGAAAATCTCTATGACATTTTTTCAAACGGCTTTGTTTCTTGACATCATGCATTCATTCACCTATACAAATTCTCAGAGGAGCAAGAAATGACTGTGCATCAATATATCCGTAACAGATCACAAAGCCTTAGAGCTTTCTTCTTTTTCGTCATAGTTTTCGGCCTCCTTATCATCTTCTTTAAAGGAATCAGGCTCATCACCGATTGGTTCTGGTTTAGGGAAGTGGGATATGAGAATGTATTTTATATCACCATTCTGGCTAAACTGAAAATAGCCGCTCTCTTCGGGCTGGTCTTTTTTATCCTTCTGTACTCGAATCTTTTTCTCTCCATACGCTTTTCCTCCCGTGTGGTTATCTTCGCCGATGAGGATATCATACAGATCCCTTCATGGAAGGTGAGTGATAAAACGCTCCAGATAGTTATCTTTATTGGGTCTTTCTTATTAGCTGCTTTTGCCGGGTGGAACAGCAGCGCCGAGTGGGAAAACTTTCTGCTGCTTTTACAAGGCGTTCCCTTCGGCATCCCCGATCCCCTTTTCCATAAGGACATCGGCTTCTATGTATTTCAATTCCCCTTTCTGAGATATCTTTACGGATGGTTGATGTTTATTATCATTCTGACCGCCGTCGCTACAGGAGGGGTATATATCGTTCGCCGTTCCCTGAAGTTTACTCCTCCCCATACCTGGCAGGTGGCGCCGCTGGCACGGATGCACATGGCGATCCTGCTTTCTCTGCTGTTCTTTGTCGGCACGTTCGGACTCTGGCTGGATTTGAACGGCCTTCTCTTCATAAAACGGGGCGTGGTCTTCGGTCCAGGTTATACGGAGGTAACAACCCAGCTGTGGGTTCTCCAGGTGATGATGGTGGTGAGTGTCTTATGCGGTCTCGCCGTTATTTCCTATGCGTTTCGCCCGGATTGGCGGATACCTGCCGTTGCGATATCGGTATTTTTCCTGATCCTCTTCATCGGACGGGGTATCTACCCTGCGCTTGTGCAAAAGTACAAAGTGATACCGAACGAAATCGTCCTTGAGATGCCTTATCTGGAGAGGAATATTCACTACACACGCATGGCATACCGGATTCATGATGTGGAGGAACGGGAATTCCCCGCCGAGGAAAGCCTGTCTCTCAACGATTTGCGAAACAATGAGTTGACGATAAAAAATATCCGCCTCTGGGATCATGGTCCACTCCTTCAGACTTACAGCCAGCTTCAGGAGATGAGGACCTATTATAAATTCATCAGTGTGGACAATGACCGGTACAAAATAAAAGGCGAATACCGACAGGTGATGCTCTCGCCGCGGGAACTTTCCTATCAGGCTCTGCCGTCCAGAACGTGGATCAATGAACATCTTACATACACCCACGGGTATGGTGTCGTGCTGGGACCGGTAAATCGTGTCTCCAAGGAAGGGCTTCCGGAATTCTTCATCAAGGATATCCCCCCCGTCTCCTCCGCTGATATAAAGGTCACCCGTCCCGAGATATACTATGGTGAGACCTCCAACGAGTACGTGTTTGTCCGTACAAAAGGAGTGGAGTTCGACTATCCCGTCGGTGACAAAAACGTCTATACCCGTTACGAGGGCGGGGGAGGAGTTCCTCTCTCTTTCTGGAAGAAGCTGATTTTTGCGGCCCGTTTCGGCTCTCTTACTATTTTACTCTCCGACGATATCACTTCGGAGAGCCGCATCATGTACTACAGAAAAATAACCGATCGGGTCTCCCGGATAGTACCCTTTATCCGTCTGGACGGTGACCCTTACATGGTGATCTCACCGGAAGGGAATCTCTTCTGGATGGTGGATGGCTATACCCTCACCGACCATTTCCCTTATTCGGAACCGACGGCAAATCTTGGTAACTATATCCGCAATTCTCTGAAAGCGGTTGTCGATGCGTATCACGGATCGGTAGATCTCTACGTGAGTGATCCGGATGATCCCATCATACAGACCTATTCCCGGATATTCCCGGGTGTCTTCAAAAGTATGGATGAAATGCCTGCCGGTCTGAGAAAGCATATCCGTTATCCACCGGGAATGCTTGCCGTCCAGGCACGGATGTACAGGGCCTACCACATGCAGGATCCTCAGGTTTTCTACAATAAGGAAGATCTCTGGGCCGTACCGGGTAAACATACTCATAGCGGTGATCGGGAAATGGAGCCTTACTACACAATCATGAGACTTCCCGGCGAAAAAAAAGAGGAATTTATTCTTCTCCTTCCATTCACACCGAGTAAAAAGGATAATATGGCTGCCTGGATGGCCGCGAGGTGTGATACGCCGAGTTATGGGAAGGTGATTGTCTACAAGTTTCCCAAACAGAAACTTGTTTACGGACCACACCAGATTGAAGCCAGGATAGACCAGGATGCGGAAATATCGAAACAGCTCTCTCTCTGGCATCAGAGGGGTTCTCAGGTGATCCGGGGGAGTCTGCTTGCCATTCCTGTCGAGAGATCAATAATCTACATAGAACCTCTTTACCTGGCTGCGGAAAAGGGACAGCTGCCGGAACTGAAAAGAGTGATCGTGGCATTCGGAAACTCTATCGCCATGGAAGAAAATCTGGATATGTCTCTTCAGAGCATTTTCGGCGGCAAAGCGCTACGGGAAAGGGAAGGTATCGCCATACCCGTTTCGCCTCAACCTTGGAGAGAGAAAACGGAAAGACAACTGGTCGCTGAGGCCCTTTCTCATTACAGAAAAGCGCAGGAGTATTTAAAATCAGGTGACTGGGGCGGATACGGGAATGAATTGAGAAGGATGTACGAAATCCTCAGAACCATAGAACAGAAGAAATAGTATGAAACCTTTGTGGACTGCCCATTGTCATTGCAACGCGAAGCAATCTCTCAAATTGTTGATGTTGTTATAGATCTACACGTCACTTACGCTCCTCACGATGACCTGATGTAAGTATGCAAAGATTTAAATATCCCAAGGGAAAAATAATTCAAAGAAGGGTAATGAGTTGTTTGTGTATGTGTATGGTTAATGGAATTTAATATGAGGAGGTAAAGATATGCAAAAGAGAAAAGGATACATCTATCTGATGTATGCATTAATATTTGTGGTTTTCCTGGGCTGTGCGGGTAAATATTTCAAGAATTACGGGGGTATTGTTCCGAATCAGGATGCCACGACTGCATTTGAAAAGTATCAGGTTGATCCGAATCTTAATTACTATTACAGCGGCTCAGGTGTGTATCCCAATGCGGTTATGGGACTGAATAAGGCCTATACACTGGATTCGGATTTATGGAAGAAGGTAGACATGACACCTCAATTGTTCCGTGAGTTTGTTACGAATATGCAAACGAAAGCTCTTACCCTTGGTCAGAACCAATATGGGTTCGCCATACTCGATGAGAAGGGCAAGCGGATAGGTGTCTGGTATTCCCTTCTTTTGGTGAGGACTGTCGTGCAGATGAAGGATAATAAAACGGTTATCATCCATACGCCGGACATCGACACGTATCTGAAATTCGAAGATGAACATTCCGACACAAGCACAAAGTGATCATATAGAGGCAATACAAACCGGAGACCCTTCGAATCGTTTCACTTGCCCGGGGTCAATTCGACTAAGACCTTTTCCTGCGGCTTTGCCTTGAAAAAGGTCAAGTGTCATCAGATTAAACTCAAGACCCTCACGGCTCGCTTCGCTCCCTCAGGGTCAATTCGACTAAGACCTTTTCCTGCGGCTTTGCCTTGAAAAAGGTCAAGTGTCATCAGATTAAACTCAAGACCCTCACGGCTCGCTTCGCTCCCTCAGGGTCAATTCGACTAAGACCTTTTCTTGCGGCTTTGCCTTGAAAAAGGTCAAGTCTCATTGATTTAACTCCTTGCAAACGAAGTGAAAATCCTGTAAGTCTCTGGGCAAAAATTCAGTCCAAGGGGGAAGTATGAAGGCTCTGGTCGCTTACTATTCGGAAACTGGTAATACGGAGAAGCTCGCCCGTGCAATATACGATGCTGTAAATGTGGAAAAGGAGCTGATCCCGGTACAGGATGTAAAAAACATGGCGGGTTATGATATCATTTTTTGCGGATTTCCGGTTCACGCCCATAGTGTACCCGGTAAAGCTCTGAATTTCATCAAGAAACTCCCGGCAGGCCAGAAGGTAGCCTTCTTTTCCACCCATGGTTCCCTTCGCGGGGGGCAGCTGCCGAAACAGGCCTTCGAACATGCCATAGGATTGGCAGCGAAGGCAAAAGTCTTAGGCCATTTTGGCTGCAGGGGGAAGGTGAATCAAACGCTTATAGATGCATTGATGAAGAAACCGGAACACGCGGCCTGGGCGGAAGAGGCCATGACTGCCCATGTGCATCCCGATCAGCACGACCTGGAGGACAGCAAGAAATTCGCACAGGAGATGATCGCGAAAATCAGATAATATCCCCGGATCACCTGTCTGAAAATCAAATCCCCCCTCGAGCGTCTCCTTTGCCGGAGAGGTACCGAGGGGGTTCCAGTGTAAAAAAACTATTTTTTCCAGAAGCCGGGCATGAGCAGCGCAATGACTGTGAAGATTTCCAGGCGGCCCAGGAGCATGCAGAAAATCAAAATCCACTTGCCCATAAAGGGAACCCCGGAAAAATTATCCATGGGACCAAGTGAGCCGAGGCCCGGCCCTACATTGCCGATACAGGTAGCAACAGAAGAGATCGATGAAATCATGTCCAGTCCGAGGAGTGACATGAAAAGAGTGGCAATTATGAACAAACCGATATACAAGGCGAAAAACCCCCATATACTCCTGAGGACGCTTTGCGGAACCGGTATGTCTCCAAGTTTTACAATTGTCGTGGCATGGGGATGGATAATGCGGAATATTTCAAGATAACTGTGTTTCAGAATCAGGACGAAACGCATAATCTTTATTGCCCCTCCTGTGGAACCTGCCATGCTGCCTAAAAACATGCACATCAGGAGGATCAGCTGGGAAAAGGCCGGCCATTTCGTAAAATCAGCCGTGGCAAACCCTGTGGTCGTGATCATGGAAACAACCTGAAATGTGGCGTATCGAAGTGAGTCGATAATGCTGCCATACGCATTTCCATATATATCGCATGCAACGAGGAGGGAGAAACCGATGACAACTCCCCAAAACATCCGAAGTTCCGGGTTCTTACTGACTGTAGTAAACTGACCCTTGAACAGTTTGTAATGCAGGGAGAAATTCGTTCCGGCGATGATCATAAAGACAATGATGATGAAATCAAAATAAAAGCTTTGATAGTGGGCAATGCTCGTGTTCTTTGTTGAAAATCCTCCTGTGGGCATTGTCGTGAATGTGTGACAGGTAGCATCGAATAGCGTCATTCCCCCGCCGAAAAGAAGACCGATTTGAACAACAGTGAACGCGATATAAATCTTCCAAAGAGACGCGGCCGTATCGGAGATCCGTGGAGTCAGTTTATCAACCACGGGACTTGGTGTCTCTGCCTTGTAGAGCTGCATCCCCCCGATCCCCAGAAAGGGTAGGATCGCAATAGACAGAACGATAATTCCCATACCCCCTAACCACTGGGTCTCGCTTCGCCATAGCAAAATTCCCTTGGGGAGTTTTTCAACATCCGTAACAATACTGGCTCCTGTGGTAGTGAAACCGGACATGCATTCGAAATATGCATCCGTAAAGTTACTGATCGACCCTGAAAGCAGATAGGGCATGGTTGCGACGAAGCAGGCAACAATCCACCCCAGAGAGACGATGACGACACCATCCCGGTGACTTAAATAACGATCCGGCTGTTTGCCGGCCAGCGCGAAAATGATTATCCCCAGACCGCATGTTGCCGATATGGAGTAGAGCAGGGCCTTTTCGCTGCCGTCGGAATTAACCAGAGACACCACGAGAGGCGCACACATGGAAATTCCCAGGCAAATGATGAGAATCGCAATCATGCGGGTAATGAGCCGCACATTCACTCGAAATACTCCAGCTTCACCGTCAACAGATCTTCTAACTGGGGCACTACCTGTTGCATAGCAAAGATAATCAGCCGGTCATTGGGTTTGACGATTGTATCGCCTCTGGGAATGATAATCTCATCACCGCGAATGACGGCCCCCAGTATTGCGCCTTTGGGGAATTTTACCTTCGATAGAGGCGTATTCACGATATCCGATGTTTCCAGTGCTTCTGCTTCGATCGCCTCTGCGTGCTCCTCACGTAAGGGAGCAACGGAAATAATCTTGCCCCGGCGAATGTACTGAAGGATGGCCCGGACAGCGGACATTCTTGGATTGATTACCGTGTCGAGACCGATGGAGCAGACGACGGGCATGTAGCTTAATTTGCTTACCCTTGTGATGGTTCTTTTAGTACCGAGATCTTTGGCAAGAAGAGAGATGAGCACGTTACTCTCCTCGTCACCGGTTACGGCGATAGTCAAATCCATGTTCCCGGCGTTTTCCTCTCGAAGGATGTCCCTGTCCGTTCCATCACCCCGGATGATGATGACATGCTTAAGCGTGACTGCAAGCTGTTTACATCTTTCACCATCCATGTCCATGATCTTCACGTTCAGTTTCCTGTCGTCGAGGGAGCCTGCAATAGCAGCACCCATCTCCCCTCCGCCAACGATCAGGATGTTCTTTGTTTCCTTTGTTTTTATGTGAAAATATTCCAGAATACGGTTGATGTCGGTAGATCTTGCAACAATATAGATAAGGTCGTTCGTTTGTATGGTATCTCCGCCATGGGGAATAAGAATCCTGTGTCCCCTGAGTATGGCTGCTACCAGAAAATCTCCTTCGAAGCCCTTGATCGAAATCAGTTGTCGTCCTGCAAGGGGAGATTCATCGGAAATGGAAAAACCGATGAGTTTCACCTGTCCCCCCACGAATTCGATCACCTCGGACGAACCGGGAACATTGATCAGATTCAGAACGGTTTCCACCATCATGGAGCGGGTATTGATGATCATGTCCACGCCGAGCAGCTCTTTTTTAAAGAGGTCTTTTTCCTGCAGATACTCCTGGTTTTTTACCCGCGCCACCTTGATCATGTAACGGTTCAGATTTCTTGCAAGAAGACAGGAGATAAGATTGACCTCATCGCTGTCCGTGGCAGCGACAATCATGTCGGCTTCCTCAAGACCCAGTTCCCTGAGGATTTTGGGGCTTGTCCCCGAACCGATAAAGGACTGCACATCAAGATTCTCATTGATACGCCTGATTTTTCTTGGATCCTTATCAATGATGATTACCTCATTTTTTTCTTCGGATAGTTTCTTGGCAATGTGGTAACCCACTTCGCCGGCGCCTACAATGACAATTTTCAAGACTGCCCCTCTTTGATGTGACCAGAGTTACTAATTCCCCTCGAGCCTCTCCTTTACCGGAGAGGTACCGAGGGGGTTCCAGTGCAAAGTATTTTTCTTAGAGAATTTCTTTAAGCTTACTGAGAGCCTGCTTCAGGTTCTCCGGCTTTGGACCCCCGGCCTGGGCCATGTCGGGTCTCCCGCCGCCGCTTCCCCCCACGATGGGAGCGATCTCCTTAATGATATTACCGGCGTGGTAGCGATTTGTCAGGTCCTTCGTGACGAGGCACAGGAGCATGGCCTTATCACCCGCCTTGCTTCCTAACAGGATTATGCCTGACTGGATTTTATCTCTCAACCGGTCACCGATCTCCCGCATGGTCTTCGCATCTGCCGCACTTACCTCGGCAGTGAGAACACGAACCCCGTTTATTTCCTTGACGCGACCGGCCAGTTTGGCGATGTCTTTCGCGGCGAGCTTACTCTTTAATGTTTCAATTTCCTTTTCCATGTCCTTCTGATGTTTGAGGAGTTTTTCGACCCTTTCCGACAGCTCAAGGGGATTTGCTTTCAGGAGACCCGAAGTCTTTTTAAGTTCCCCTTCAATATCAAGGACGTATTTTAATGCTTCTCTTCCCGCGACAGCTTCAATCCGGCGCACGCCCGCCGCAATGGCCGATTCGTGAATGACTTTCAACAGTCCGATGTCACCGGTCCTTGTCACATGGGTCCCGCCGCAAAGTTCCATGCTCACGTCACCCATTTTAACCACCCGGACCTCTTCACCGTATTTTTCATCAAAAACGGCCTGGGCGCCGGTTTTCAGTGCTTCCTCTCGGGGGAGCAGGGTGGTCTGGACGGGAATATTTTTCCTGATGATGTCGTTGGCGATTTTTTCTATCCTTTCAAGTTCATCGTCTTCGATCTTTGAAAAATGTGTGAAGTCGAAGCGAAGTCTTTCCGGGTTAACCAGCGAACCGGACTGTTTCACATGGCCACCCAGGACACTTCTCAGGGCGGTGTTAAGGACGTGCGTTCCGGAATGATGGGCTTCTGTCGCCCTTCGGGAGTCGAGATCAACCTTCAAGAGCACTTTGTCTCCTGTCTTTACACGACCTTTTTTGACTTTTCCGATATGGGTGATGAGATCTTCGACCGGGGTCTGGGTTTCCCATACCTCAAAGAGGAATTCATCCCCCTCAATTATGCCTGTGTCGCCAACCTGTCCGCCCGCTTCGCCATAGAAAGGCGTCTGCTCCACGAAGATTTCCGCCTTATTTCCTTC
>VGTB01000072.1 GCA_016874835.1 Deltaproteobacteria bacterium
CTCTGGCGATTCCAAGAGGTTTGCCCAGGGGCAACTCCAGGGGT
This sequence comes from Deltaproteobacteria bacterium, assembly GCA_016874835.1. Classification (GTDB taxonomy): domain Bacteria; phylum Desulfobacterota; class Syntrophia; order Syntrophales; family UBA2185; genus VGTB01. The sequence goes on from VGTB01000072.1 coordinate 45, forward strand.
TGCCAGGGGCCATGCTCCTTCAAGATGAGCGGGGGAACATGGGCGGCGTTACTGAAGAGCATTTCGCCCGTACGGATATTCAAGATTCCCAGAAACACAGTGATGAACATGAGCATCTCATTGCCCTCGGTCAATTCAACATTGGCCGCCTCCAATATGAAACCAGGATTGGTTTTCTGATGCTGGGCGGCGCTTCGCAGAAGCGCCTTCCCACGAGCCATGAACAGCGCAGCAGGAACGCCCTTATCAGAAACATCTCCCACAATGAAGCACAGATGATCCTCGTCAATAAAGAAAAAATCATAGAGATCTCCTCCCACCTCACGCGCCGGCTCCAGGGCTGCGAAGAGATCAACCCCTGTTCTTCCCGCAAGAACGGTATTATGGTCGGGCAGCATACTCATCTGAATATCACGGGCGATACGGAGCTCACTTTCGATTTTTTCACGAGCCGCTGTTGTCTCCTGGAGATTCTTCAGATACTCATCAAGACGTTTCTCCATGTTCCAGAATGTCCGGGCAAGATGGCTGATTTCTCCAGGGAACCGGATGCGGAGCAATTCCTGTCTCCTGTCTTCAGGGAGGGCGAAATCATTTTCCTGAAGCAGAGCGGCATGCGATGTCAGTCTGGCCACAGGCTTCGTTACCCGGGAAAGAAGAAGATGCACGACGACTATGGAAAACACGACCACGATACCGATAAAGATTGCCTGTCGTTTGATGATTTTCTCTGCCGGCTTTTCCATTTCATCCTGATAGACCGACGAAGAGACATACCAGTTGAAAGGGGCAAAATGCTCTACATGGGAAAATTTTGTGTACTGGTAATTTCCGGGGTCATCGGGTTTGTCCCATATATATTTGAGAGGTACGTCCGGAGTGCTGGACGCAGCAATCAGTTCCTGAATTTTATTTTGACCGGTCACGGGATCCTTGAGCATTGACCCGTCGGTGCTCTCCAGGCTGGGATGAATCAGAATCTTTCCCGCACCGTCGAAGAGGCTGAAATACCCCGTTTCTGCGACACGCACCCGGTGAAAGGTACGTGTGAGGACATCGAGGATTTCAGTCTTTTTTCGTGCCACATCTCGATCAATATCGTCTATATAAACTCCGGTTCCAATCAGCCAGTCCCATTCCGGATAGTGGCAGAAATAGAGAAGCTTCGGGACGGGTTTTTGCCCCTCCAGACGGGTCCACCAGAGAGTCAGAAAACCATCTCGGTGTTTCTCTACTATGTTCCACATGGTTCTTGCCACAGGACGTCCTTTCACATCCCGAGCCCCGGACATATCCTGCCCCCGGATGCGAGGATCGGCATGGGAGATGGCAACACTGTTCCGGTCATAAATGAAAAAATAATCGTTGTTACCGTAGCGCGCATTCTGCACTGCCTCGAGGGCTGCCCGACGGGCCTGGTCCTCGGTCAGCGCGCCCTTCCGGCAAAGGTCATGGAAAAAATCCACCTGGGAAACGATGACCGAGATGAGGTCGCGCAGATGTTGTTCATAACGCCCACGGGCGTATTGCCGAAAGAATTCCAGGTCGGCTTCATGATCTGTCAGGTTGAGCATGACAACGCGCATGATATTACGCGCTTCGGTATCACCCCGATTCAGCATGCTCCCGGTCACCTCCCGCTCGGTAAATATCATGAATGCTGCGGCGGTAATGCCCAGAGCGGCAATCACCATAAGAGCAATAATAACCCGGAGACGGCTGAACAGACCAATCAATGATTGAAATGAAGGTCGACGATACACTTCTCACCTTCCTGTGTCGTTGTAACTCTGTCCGCATACTGCCGGACGAGGTAGCCTGCCAGACGTGCAACAGCATTCGGATCGGTGCGCAATTCCACTTTGTCGGGGCGTTCCGTTGGGAATTCTATCGGCGCGCCCTGATAACTGACACGAATATCGAGATTATATTCATCAAAATTTACCGTCACAGTGACTGTTGGATCTGACAGATCAACATGTGTTGTGGCTTCCATGAATTCATTCATAGCCGCCATGGCGTTGTATATAACTTCTTTTCTTGCTCCCCATGCTGCCCCCTGATTTTCCATGAATTGGAAGATAGTGCGGGATACATCCGTTCCCGAGACCAACTTCAATGTTTCCTGCCGGGCAATGCCGATTCGCATGATGAGATTCAGTGTAATGGCAAGAACTGTTGTTACCGCCAGGGAAGAACTGAACAGGGGTTTGAGATAGGGGTGTACATGCTGATAAAGTTGGGGGAATATGTCCACGCTCATACCAAACATGAGGGAAACGGCAATCACAAAGGTACGACGGATGTCAATCATCCGTGACGTCATTATCTGTATCCCCGATATAATCATAAAACTGACCATAAATACCAGAGCCGCCCCCATGACCGGTTTTGGCATGATACTGAAAAATGAAGTTAGTTTTGGGAGAAACGCCAGGGCAATGTAGATCACTCCAACGTAGAACGCAATAATCCGGCTGGTGGCACCTGTAGCCACACAGAGTCCCACACTGCTTGCATACAATGATTTCCCCATCGCCCCGGTCAGACCGCCAATCACTGATGCCAGACCGTCCGCCAGGGTACCTTTACCAATGTTAACCAGGTCTGGTCTTGTCCATTCCGTATCATTGATTTTCTGGCACATCGTCAGTGTGGCAACAGACTTCAATGTGGAGGCGAGGGTTACGACGATGATGGGAATGAGGAGCGTCATGTCGAAAGAGTAACTGATATAGGACAGGTCGGGAAAGGAAAAGAGAGGGGCCTCTGCTATGCGCATCAAATCGTCGCGCGTGAGGACACCGAGGATAACAGCAGCGACGTACCCCACCGCTATTCCGATGATGACGGAATAGAGGCGCACTTTCCCCTTGCTCCAGACATTTGTTCCCACCATGACGCCGAGGGTCACTAACGCCACCAGCAGATGAGCGGGCTCTATGGGGCTGTTCTGGGTATTGACGCTGAAGAAATCGAGCATCATGATGGGTACGATATTCAGACCCACCATGGTAAGAACCACCCCGGTCACGTCCGGTGGGAATAGCACCCTCAGGCGGTGCATGAACCTGGCGAGTACACACTCAATTGCGCCGGAAACCATAGTCATGCCGAAGATGAGTGGTAGGCCTCCAGTAATACCAGCAAGAATGGACACGGAAAGGAAACTGGGGTCAGTCCCTTCGGTGCAGAGATATCCACTCCCTACCGGGCCTCTATTCAGAGCCTGAATCATGGTGGCGAGTCCACCGGCAATCATGGACATGGATACTACGTTACGGATAATATCAGGAGCGCAGCCCAGATCGCGCATAACAACGGTCACCGTAATCAGACCCGCTGTGAGAAAAAAAATGTGCTGGACGGCGAGAAGGAGGCAGATGCGAACGGGCGGTTTGTCATCCACCCCGTAGAGCAGATCGGCCGGTTTCTTTGCCATGTACACCTACTCTCCCTTTTCACTATATTCGCCACCCGTTCTGATTTCTTCAGAAGTATGTATGAGAAAGAAGCAATAGCGGGCGGAGGGTAGTTTTTTAACCTCTTTCCATAAGGTTGTCAATCCGAAAGCTTCCGAAAGCTTCCGAAAGCTTCCCACACTTATGTCTCTGAACAGTCTGTCTCTGAACAGTCTTGACACTCTCTCACTCATTATAGTATTTAAATATGATAAGACCTTTTAACTGTCCTTCCCCTGTTAAACCGGGAAGGCACGTGAAGCAAAAAAGCCTCTTGGGTACATCTTTTAGAATATACGGAACGAAGGGAATGTTATGCCAATTTATGAATTTAAATGTAAAAAATGCGGCAATGTCTTCGAGGAAATCTTCCGCTCCAGCAGTGAGAAAATCGCAGTATCCTGTCCTGTGTGCAAATCGAAGAAAGCCGAAAAAATGATGTCCGTATTCGGCGGCAAGATAGGTAATACCATGCCCGGCGGCTGTTCGTCATGTTCAGCCACATCATGCAGCACCAGCTGATCACGATGATGTAGTTGTGGCAGGCTGCCACGAAAACCATCATAATCCGAAACCTTTGTTGTTGTAAAAAACAACACAATCGATTATAAGCACTTCACATCACACGAATGGAGAGATTCGCGATATATGAATATCATCATGTTCGGAGCAAACGGAAGCGGCAAGGGAACCTTCGGGAAAATATTGAGCGATCGGTATGGAATACCCCAGATAGAAACCGGGGTAATTTTCAGAGACAATATTACCAGAGGTACCGATCTCGGGAAAAATGCAAAAACGTTTATTGACAGGGGAGAACTCGTCCCCGATGATATTACCATTCCGATGATCCTGAATCGTCTGAGAGAAAAGGATTGTGCAAGAGGATGGCTGCTGGACGGTTTCCCCCGAAACATAACCCAGGCGGAAGCATTCTGGAGTGCCCTTCAGGAAGAGGAGATACAGCTGGACTATATTATCGAGCTTGTCATCGACAGGGAAACGGCAAAGAAACGCATCATGGGAAGGAGGTTATGCCCTAACGATAACAATCACCCGAATAACGTCAACGTTGAAGAGAACAAACCCGTGGAAAAGAACGGCAAGCTTTACTGTCGCGTCTGTGGTCGGGGTGACCTTGCAATACGCGCCGATGATCAGGATGAAGCCGCCATAGACAAACGACACAACATATATTTCGACACAAACTCAGGGACACTCGCAGCGATCAACTACTTTAAGGAGAGGGTGAAAGTCATTCCGGTGGACGCACTTCCCGGAGTCAAACAGGTCTCAGCATATCTCGCGAAAACGCTCGAATAGGCCACTCTGAAAAGCATAAAAAAGGCCTTCCGGGGATTGCCGGAAGGCCTTTTTTATGCTCACTCCCGGAAGGCGATACGCCTCCCCGTGTCAGGTCAATGTCGTTGTTGCCGCCTCATCCGACATTTCCGTGGAAAAAATGGTTTTCAAAGTATTGGTGAACGTCCTGGAAATTTCCATATTGAATGGTGGATTTGCCGACTTCCATGCACTTTTCATAGAGAATGCCCTTCGCGAATACCAGATCGGCTTTCTGGGCAGGGCAGAAATCCGAGTGCCCGTCACCGATATACACGATCATGTCATAGGACGTCTGGTACTTTGTGAGGATATTACTTTTACAGGTACCGCATTTCTCGCATTTTTTATTCATCTGGGGAAACTCTATCGACATTTTATCGCGGTCTGAGAATAACACCGCATTGGAAAAATATTCGATCTCGCCCAGACCATATTTTTTCAGGATTGCATCGATGTAGAAGTCGAGCCCATCAGATACAATCTTCAGATCAACACCTTTCTCCCTGCAATACACATAAAAACCGGCAAAATACGGATCCAGTTTCTCTTTATCGCTCACAAACTTGAGCATCTGAGACCTGGTTCCCTTGAAAAGCGGGGTGACCTGACTATAGGCAACCCGCGAGCCGATCTCATCTGCACAGTAGGCACGGTCTATCTCTTCCCATCCCTTGCCGGTGAAGCGGTTAAGGATTTCGTTTCCCATGTCCACACTACACACGGTGCCATCAAAGTCACAGAGGATCAACACGCGTGCACTTCTTTGTGTACCCACACTCGTTACCGTCTCTTTTTCACATAATTTTTTATGATCACATTCAGACCGACAAGGACCAGGATAAACGGCAGGAGGTATGTTGCCATTATATGAAGATTATACCCCCAGTTTTTAATCAACAGGAAAATGACACCGACGACACCGATGAACCATCCGCCGATGTCCTTTGCCCGCTGGATCAGCGTCCCTATTGAAATCACGATCAGGAGTAAGGGCCAGCTTCTTTCAAATCCGTAGATGTTCAGATTGCTGAGAATAATGAGCACTCCGAGAGTGATGAGAATCATGCCGCCGGTGAGGATATGCATTTTTTCTTTCGCTTCCACAGTATACCCATCTCCTTTTGAAAATCACTTCTTCTCGATAATACTCAAGAACGGTTTTATGAGATCGATAGGAATCGGGAACAGTGTGGTTGAATTGTTCTCGGAAGCAATCTGATTCAGGGTCTGGAGATACCTGAGTTGCAGGGACATGGGCTCCCGTTGCATGAGGGCTGCCGCATCGATAAGCCTCTGGGCTGCCTGGAACTCACCTTCCGCATTGATCACCTTTGCCCTCCGTTCTCTCTCCGCCTCAGCCTGCTTTGCCATTGCTCGCTTCATTTCTTCAGGGAGGTCGATGTGCTTCACTTCCACCAGGGTCACTTTAATACCCCAGGGATCCGTACTGCGGTCGAGGATTTCCTGCAAGTTGACATTTATCTTTTCCCTTTCCGAAAGGATCTCATCCAGCTCAACCTGTCCGCATACACTCCTCAATGTCGTCTGTGCAAGTTGCGAGGTCGCATAGAGATAATTTTCCACTTCGATGACGGCCGAGTTTGCGTCAATGACTCTGAAATAGACAACGGCGTTGACTTTTATGGACACATTATCACGGGTGATCACATCCTGCGGGGGGACATCCATGGTGATAGTCCTCATATCCACTTTGACCATTCTGTCCACAACCGGTATCAGAATGATAAGGCCAGGCCCTTTTGTGTCAATGACCCTCCCGATACGGAAAATAACCCCCCTCTCATACTCATTGAGAATCCTGATGGCCGCAGCCAAAAACATCACAACCAGAACAACCAACACAATCATTGTAACTGACATAACTACCCTCCATATTTATCTTGAATTTCTTCGATTTTGATCGTAAGTCCCTCAACCTTTACCACCCTGATCCTGCTCCCCTTGTTCACTAATTGATCGCTCGACGCGTTCCAATACTCTCCCTTGATGAACACCTTACCCGATTCAAACACATTAGTAACCGCTTTCCCTTCCTGGCCGACCATGCCTTCCTTTCCCGTGCGTCGCTTTCTCAACTGTGCCTTGAGGACAAGGGCTATTACCCCCACAAAAAACAAACTGATGAATGTCAGAGTCGGTATCATGACACTCCAGGATACCCGGAGAGCAGGGTCGGGTGAGTCAAAGAGCAGCAACGATCCCAGCACAAGGGAAACAATCCCCCCCACCGTTAACAACCCGTGACTGATGACTTTTATTTCCGCGATAAAGAGAATAATTCCAAAAAGGATAAGAAGAATCCCCGCATAATTTACCGGAAGGGTCTGGAGCGCAAAAAACGCCAGTATCAGGGAAATGCCGCCGATAACTCCCGGAAAAATAACACCGGGATGTGCGAGCTCAAAATAGAGACCGGCAAGACCTATGAGCAAAAGGATATACGCGATGTTGGGATCGCTGATTGTGGCGAGAATTCTCTGTCTTGTACCCATCTTCTTTTTATTGATAATCGCATCCTTCGTCTTGACTATTTTCTTGCCTGACACCAAGGCAACTTCCCTGTTATGCATCTGCTCCAGAAGGCTATTCAAATCGGGAGCGACAAAATCAATGACTTTGAGCTTGAGTGCCTCCTCGGCCGTGATGGATTCGCTCTTCCTGACGGACTTCTCCACCCAGTCTGCATTCCTGCCCCTCTTGTCTGCAATTCCGCGGACGTACGCAACTGCATCATTCTCCACCTTCTTCATCATGGTCTTATCCATGCTTCCGATGCCCAATCCCACCGGGTGGGCAGCACCGATATTGGTGCCGGGGGTCATTGCTGCGATATGGGAAGAAATCGTGATGATCACTCCCGCCGAAGCAGCTCTCGCCCCGGACGGATGGACGTACACCGCGACCGGAACAGGAGAATTCAGGATTCCCTTCGCAATATCTCTCATTGCGAGATCGAGCCCACCGGGTGTATCCAGGAGAATGATAAGACCATCTGCGCCTTCTTTTACGGACGCATCGATACTCTGATTGATGTACTCGGCGATCGGAGGCGTGATGGTGGCGCTGACGGTAATCACATCAAACACAGGATTTTTCGCCTGTGCACGCAATTCTCCCGCGAGCAATACGAGGCTGAGTGTTGTAAAAAAGAGAATGACTGAGCGTATTTTTTTATTCATCTTTTATCTCTATCATACATGTTGATATCGAATATTCTTTTCTTGTCAGCTCAGGGCTAAAGAGCCTTCATGATCTTCTGCACGTCCTCCCATACCTGCTTTTTCGCACCGGGATTTCTCAAAAGATAGGCCGGATGGTATGTGGGCATCACCGGTATGCCGTGATACGAATGGAATCGCCCTCTGAGCACGGTTATGGGAACATCCGTCTTGAGCAGGGTGTGGGCTGCAAACGTTCCCAAGGCGCAAATAATTTTCGGGCGGATTGCCCGGAGCTGCTTTACGAGAAACGGTTCACAGGTATTGATTTCATCGGGCCTGGGATTCCTGTTGCCGGGGGGACGACACTTGAGAATGTTGCATATGTAGACGTCTTTCCTCTCCATGCCCATGGCAACGATTATCCTTGTCAGGAGCTGGCCCGCCCGTCCTACAAACGGCCTCCCCTGAATGTCTTCATCTCCTCCAGGCGCCTCACCTACAAAAACAATACGTGCTCTGGAATTCCCCTCACCAAAAACAAGGTTCTTCCTGACCTGCCAGAGGGAACATCTCCTGCATTCGCCGAGTTCTTCCCTCACCTCTTCGAGATTCATTATGCTGAGAGAATGAATCCTTCCCTCACGCGGTACTTCTCCCCGCATACACAGATGCGACAGGTTCTTCGGGAAATCCAGGTTCTCCCGTATATGCGCCTTGAGGGACTGAATCACGGTGAGGAGTTCACCTTCAAGATCTTCACCGGTATTTTTCATAGATTAAAATAGCTCACACGTAAAATCGGTCGCCTATCTGCTCCTGATGATGTCCCTGATCCTGTCGAGAATCCTGTGGGCAACCTCATACTTGCTCATCAGCGGCAGTTCCTCAACTTCCCCTGCAGGAGTGAGAATTTTGATAATATTGGTATCGTAACCGAATCCCGCCCCGTCCTGGGTCACATCATTCGCCACAATCAAGTCCATTTTTTTTGCCAGCATCTTTTCACGGGCCCGTTGAATGAGATTTTCCGTTTCTACGGCAAAACCAACAAGCACCCGTTTCCCTTTCTTCCTGCCGATCTCGTCAATGATGTCCGGATTCCGCTCGAGTGAAATCGTCAAAGGTCCTTTCTCCTTTTTTATCTTGGAGTCGGACCTTGTTGACGGCCGGTAATCCGCCACGGCGGCGGCTTTGATAATTACAGTCGATTCCGCAAGATGATCCATTACCGCATCCCGCATTTCCAGAGCGCTCTTGACCGGGATGAATATAATTCCCTTTGGAACCGGCAGGGACGTGGGACCACTTACCATAATCGTACGCGCACCCCTTCTCCGACTGGCAACCGCAAGGGCATATCCCATTTTCCCCGAAGAGTAATTGGAAATATACCTGACGGGATCGAAAGGCTCCCGGGTCGGACCGGCAGTCACGAGGATCTTTTCCCCGCTGAGATCCTTTACGGTGAGCATTGACTCGACTTCGTCCACAATATCCTCAATATCGGGGAGCCTCCCGTACCCCTCGGTGCTACAGGCAAGCTCACCATACCCGGGGTCAATAAAGTGATAACCCCGGGAGGCCAGACTCATGATATTCTCCTTGACGATGGGATTCTCGTACATGCTCTGGTTCATTGCGGGGCAGATGAGCAGCGGCGCTTTCGTCGTCATGACCGTCGTGGTTAACAGGTCATCGGCGATGCCTGAGGCGATTTTGCCTATGACATTCGCTGTTGCGGGAGCAATTACCAGAATTTCGGCAAAATCCGCAAGAGATATGTGATCCATCTCAAAATCCTTTAATGGAGAAAACATATCCCGGTATACCAAATGTCCCGAGAGCGTTTGCAGGGTTAGGGGAGTGATAAATTCCGAAGCATTCTTCGTCATGATCACCCTTACAGACGCCCCTTCCTTTATGAAAGCTCTCGTTAGCTCCGCTGCCTTATACGCAGCGATACCGCCGGTAATGCCCAGAACAATTCTACGACCTTTTATCATAGCATGTATTTCCCCGGTGAAAGTTTCGCTCATTCGTATCCTTTTTGTGATTCTATAACAATTCTGCAAGACAACTTCAAGAAGTAATACGGCGATTCCCCATCGCACACATTAAAACTTGCAAAGCAGAGGAAAAATCATTATAAGTCCGCGCGGTAAATATACAGTCACAAAAGAGAGGTATCCAGCATGAAAACATACACGCCACATATCACAGCCGTTCTCATCATCCTTATCGGCGTTTCGGGGTGGTGGTTCTTCAATTCTTACGGTGAGTGGGGAAAGCCCGTCGTGACCTTGAGCCAGGAGATAAGTGCCGTGGGGTTGAATAAAACGATAGACATCACTTTTTCCGATTCCGGAAGCGGCCTCCGCTCAATCAATGTAACCCTGTCGCAGGATGACAACACGCAACTGTTATCCGCAATGGAATATCCGGATACGGGAACCAAAGAAAAGAACATAGTCATTTCCATTGATCCTATCACCATGAAACTGCACGATGGCCCGGCAGTCCTCACCGCGTCGGCTGTCGATCACGCCCTCTGGAAAAATCAAACCACATTGAGCAAACAGATCATCATTGATACGACACCTCCCCGGATATTTCTGCTCAACCCAATAAACAATATTAACCCCGGCGGCACCTGCGTGATTGTCTACGGAACGTCCGAACGGGTGTCAGCAAGCGGCGTCAAGGTGGAAAATCTTTTTTTCCGGGGATATCCCACAACGATCTCCGGTAAACCCTTTTCAATCAGCTACTTTACACTCCCCACAGAAGCGAAGCAGGGAGCAACGAGTATTAAGGTCACCGCTACGGATCATGCGGGAAACGAAGCAAGTATCTCTCTCCCGCACCTCATCAGAACCAAGAAGTTCAAAAAAGATAAGATGGCTCTTTCGGATAATTTCATGCAACAAAAGATGCCTGAATTCCAGAGTTATATCCCCTCACTCAGGGGGAAAACTCTCCTGGAAATATTTATATACGTCAACGGTCCATTGCGGGACGAAAACGACAAGATGGTAAAAAATCTCTCATCGCTATCCTATCCCGGTCAACTCTGGGAAGGAACCTTTCTGCGCATGAAAAATGCCGCTCCCATGGCACTCTACGGCGATAAAAGAACGTATGAGTACCAGGGGAAACTGGTAGGTGAAAGCGTGCATAGGGGAATCGACCTCGCCTCAACGGCGAATGCTCCCGTTGAGGCGGCCAATCACGGCACTGTGGCATATACGGGATACCTGGGTATCTACGGAAACGTGATTGTACTCGATCATGGACTGGGACTCCTCAGCCTTTACGCCCATCTCAATTCGATTGACGTCACACAGGGACAACGGGTGAAAAAGGGGGAAACGATCGGTCGAACGGGAATCTCCGGACTTGCCGGGGGGGATCATCTGCATTTCGGGATGATTGTCGGGGGACAATTCGTCAATCCCCAGGAATGGTGGGATCCTCACTGGATAGCCGACAATGTGAGCAAAAAAACGGCCGTTTCCTTTTAAGCCTTACTGATATCCCTGTGATTGATGGTTACAATATAATTTTTCTCTGAAAAATAGGACCCAAACGTATTTGCCATCACAACCGAGCGATGTTTCCCGCCCGTACAGCCCAATGCTAAATTAAGTCGGGTTTTCCCTTCTTTTTCGTAGAGAGGAGTGAGAAACTCCATCAACTCAAAGAGATCCCGGAGAAACCTCTTGCATTCCTCGGATGCAAGCACATAATTCCGCACATCCGGATGGTGGCCGTCAAAGTGTTTCAAACTGTCGACAAAATAAGGATTGGGAAGGAATCTCACATCCAGAACGATGTCTGCATCCGCCGGCACGCCGTAACGATAACCGAACGAGGTAACATGAAGGATCATCCTGTGAGTGATGGATGAGGGGAGAAAATATCTCTGCACCACGTCCTTCAACTGATGCACGTTATACGACGTCGTATCGATTACTTTATCCGCCATCTGCTTCAACGGTGACAGCTTTTCTCTTTCCTGCATGATACCCTGCATCACAGAACCCTTCGCAGAGAGAGGATGCGCCCTCCGCGTTTCACTGAAACGGTGGAGCAGAGCATCATCACTCGCATCAAGGAACAGTATCTCCAATTTGTATCCCGTGCCTTTCAAGCGGGAAAATATCTTGGTATACATCTCCAAAAATCTCTTCTCCCGTAAGTCCATCACCATCGCGACACGGGATACGCCCATCGATGCATCGGACTGAATCTTGAGAAACCTCGGCAGGAGGACAACGGGAAGGTTATCGACACAGAAGAAACCGATATCTTCAAGCGCCCTCAGCGCCGTACTCTTACCCGATCCGGAAAGCCCTGTAATGATCACCACGCGGAAATCATTCATACAGCGCCTCCCCGCTCCACGAAAAAGCGAACAGATTCATCTATTTGTCGGTCAGGAAAGTCATCGTTCGATGAGACGGGAATTCTCAAATAAGGAATTTTCACCCCCATAATCTCATGCGTTTCGTCCATTGAGAACCTCCCGGTTTCCCCGGTAACATCATGGGTTCGCTCAAGCTGCACCATGAGACTTACCTTC
>VGTB01000073.1 GCA_016874835.1 Deltaproteobacteria bacterium
CATATACTCCTCTCGATTTCATTCCCACAAACCTGTTCTCCACCATATCCACCCTGCCGATTCCATTGGCACCCGCAATTTCATTCATGCGATGAAGAAGACCCGCAGGGCTTATCCGCATTCCATTGAGTGCCACGGGATTCCCTCTCTCAAAATCGATATCCACATATGTGGCAGCGTCGGGTGCCCTCTCCGGGGAGACCGTGAGCACGAACATGTCCTCCTGCGGCTCCCTCCAGGGATCTTCCAGAATGCCGCCCTCATATGATATGTGCAGGATGTTTCTGTCGCTGCTATAGGGCTTTTCTTTCGTCGAAGTCACGGGGATGCGATGTTTCGTCGCATAATCGATCATCGCACCTCTCGAATCGAAGCACCACTGAGGATCCCTCCAGGCGGAGATAATCCTGATACCCGGCTGGAGGGCGGTATATGTCAGCTCGAAGCGCACCTGGTCGTTCCCCTTGCCTGTGGCACCATGTGCCACCGCATCGGCTTTTTCCTCTCGGGCGATTTCAATCTGTCTTTTCGCAATGAGGGGTCTTGCCAGGGAAGTACCCAGGAGATAGGTACCCTCATAGATGGCGTTTGCCCGCAGTGCCGGAAAGACAAAATCCCTCACAAATTCTTCCTGCAGGTTATCGATATATACCCTGCTGGCACCGGTGGCTAACGCCTTCTCTTTGATTCCGCCGAGTTCTTCCTTCTGCCCGATGTCGGCGACAAAGGCAATCACTTCACATCCGTACGTGTCGATCAACCACTTCAGAATCACCGACGTGTCCAATCCGCCGGAATACGCGAGAACAACCTTCTTTACCTGCTGAGCCAATAGCGTTATCCTCCCTCAGATCAAAATACTCATTATCGCCTTCTGCACATGAAGCCGATTCTCCGCCTGATCAAGCACCACGGAGTGAGGTCCGTCAATCACATCATCCGTTATCTCCTCACCGCGATGCGCCGGCAGGCAGTGCATCACAATAACATCTGCGCGTGCCCGCGCAAGCAGTTTTTCATTGACCTGATACCCCGCGAATACTTTTTTTCTCTCTTCCCTCTGTCCCTCCTGCCCCATGCTTGTCCACACATCGGTATATATCACATCAGCACTTTGAGCCGCCTCACGCGGATCCCGATACACGCGTATCCCTCCTTTCGCTTCCTTCATCCCTCTTGAGAGTATGTCCGCGTCCGGTTCATGTCCCTCGGGACAGGCGAATACAAGCTGGAAGGGCAGGCGTGCAGCCGCATCAACCCAGGAGTTTGCCACATTGTTTCCATCGCCGATATATGCGACCTTTATCATTTCGTAGCTTCCTCTCTGCTCGATGATGGTAAAAAGATCGCTTAATATCTGGCACGGATGCTGGAGATCTGTCAGACCATTTATTACCGGGATGGTCGCATAACGGGCGAACTCTTCCACAAACTTTTGAGAATATGTTCTAATCACGACAGCGTCGAGATACCTGGACATTATCCTCGCCGTATCAGAAAGATCCTCTCCCCTGCCTAACTGGGTGTCGCGGTTGCTTAAAAATAACGCCATCCCGCCAAGCTGGTAGATACCCACCTCGAAAGAGATGCGGGTTCTCGTCGACGACTTATCGAAGATCATACCGAGCGTCTTCCCCATCAGGGGGGTATACGTCTTTCCTTCCCTCTGTATTCTTTTAAGCTCCCGGGCCTTTTCGAATACGGTATCGAAATCAGCACGGTCAAGGTCATAGAGGCTTAACAGATCTTTCTTCATCAGCCGGCCATCACCTCGTCCAAGATACCCACGGCAATGTCAATATCGGACTTTTCCACGATGAGCGGTGGAACAAACCGGAGAACATTACCGCTGGTACAATTGATCAGCAGACCTTTTTCCATACACCCTGCCACTATATCCGTCCCCTCAACGGTCAATTCCGCACCGACTATCAGACCACGCCCCCTGATCTCTTTTATGAGGGAATGCGTGCGTTTCAACTCCTGAAGTTTTGTCCGGAGATACTCCCCCATTTTCACCACATTATCGAGAACTCCGTCGTGCATGATGGTTTCCATCGTTGCAATGCTTGCAGCCATTGCCAGGGGATTCCCTCCAAAAGTGGATGCGTGGTTTCCCGGCTGAAACGCCGACGCAACCTTCTCCGTCGCAAGCATGACACCGACAGGGAATCCGTTCCCCACCGCCTTCGCCAGAGTGACGATGTCCGGCTTTATGCCGAATTGCTCATAGGCGAAGAGGGTTCCCGTTCTTCCCATTCCCACCTGTACCTCGTCCAGGATCATCAAAAGTCCTTTCTCATCACATATTTCCCGGACTTTTTTCAAGTAGTCCGCATCAGGTATTTTTATGCCCCCTTCACCTTGAATCGGCTCCAGCATAATGCCGCACGTTTTCTCCGTAATTGCACTCTCAAGAGCGGGTATTTCATTGAACGGCACGTACTTGAAACCTTCCGGAAGCGGGGCAAAGCCTATCTGAAATTTCGTTTGTCCCGTAGCGGTTATGGTCGCGAGTGTCCGACCGTGAAATGAGTCTTTCATCGTGATCAATTCATACTGATCGCCTTTCGTGCGCTCATGCGCATATTTTCTGGCAAGCTTAATCGCCGCTTCATTTGCCTCAGCACCGCTGTTGCAAAAAAACACCCTGTCCGCAAAAGAGTTTTCCACAAGTATTCTGGCGTATGTTATCTGCGGCTCGATATGATAGAGATTCGATACGTGAGTGAGAATGCCAGCCTGTTTTGCGATCGCCTCAATCACTTTCGGATGAGAATGTCCTAAGCTGCAGACTGCAATCCCGGCAACGAAATCGATATATTCCTTTCCGTCCTTATCCCACACCCTGGTTCCTTCACCCCGGACAAGCACGACGGGAAAACGCCTGTACGTCGCCATAATTATCTTATTCGATAGCGTGATCAGTTCATCCGTAGTCATTATCCCTGAACCCCACCTACATCACAATTTCGGTTCCTATACCCATATCGGTGAAAACCTCCAGGAGGATTGCATGCTTTAACCGGCCATCCACAATATGCGCCTTTTTCACGCCCCCATTGAGCGCCTTCAGGCAGCATTTCACCTTTGGATACATGCCCCCCTTTATGACTCCGCTCTGGATCATGCCCTTCACTTCATCATTAGTCATGGTATTTATCAGATTCCCGCTCCCGTCAAGAACCCCTTCCACATCAGTGAGCAACACAAGTTTTTCCGCCCTGAGAGCAGCCGCCACCTCGCCGGCTACGATATCAGCATTAATATTGTACGTCTCACCGCGGTCACCAACGCCGGTGGGTGCAATGACGGGAATGAACCCGTCTTTTTCAAGGGACGTGATCAAGCCGGCGTGAACATTCTTGACCTTTCCCACCAGACCGATATCAATGATTTCGGGAGGTGTATCCTTCGCCTTTTCTTCGCTCAAATAATATTTTTCCGCCTGGATGAGATTGCCGTCCTTTCCGCTCAATCCAACCGCCTTACCTCCGTGACGATTGATGAGCCCCACGATCTCCTTGTTCACATTTCCCACCAGAACCATTTCGACTATATTCATCGTTTCCTCATCGGTCACGCGCATCCCCTGAACGAATCTGGAATCCTTACCGAGTTTCTTCAAAAAATCACCGATCTGGGGACCGCCTCCATGTACGACCACGGGATGGATGCCGATGTATTTCATCATCACCACATCCATGGCAAACAGATCCTTCAATTCCTCATCAACCATCGCATGTCCGCCGTATTTTATGACGATGGTCTTGTTATAGAACCTCCGTATATAGGGGAGGGCCTCAAGAAGTATCTCGGCCCGCTCAATAGAACTTTTTATATCAGCCATATGGACTCCACAGATAAAAACACTAAATCCTAATATCTAAATCCAAAACAAACTCTACCGTCGAAACTCTGAACAAATCCAAATTCTCAATATCAAAATTCTAAGTGTTGTTATTTGAATTTTGATATTATTCAGCAGTGAGGATTTTATGCTTAGTAGTTCTCTTTAGAGGATGTACCTGCTGAGATCCTCGTCCTCGATAATGTTCTCCAGCTTTTCCCTGACGTATGCCGCGTCAATCACCACTTCCGCACCTTCCATATCCGGGGCATTAAAGGAAATTTCCTCTAAAAGAGTTTCCATTACCGTGTAGAGCCTCCTCGCACCAATGTTCTCCGTTCTCTCATTTACCAGTGCTGCAACCTCGGCGATCTCCGCAATCGCATCGTCTGTAAAAACCAGTGATACCCCTTCCGTCGCGAGCATCTCGATATACTGTTTTACCAGGGCATTGTGCGGTTCAGTGAGTATCCTTATAAATTCACCCCTCCCGAGAGAATCCAGCTCAACCCTGATGGGGAATCGACCCTGCAATTCAGGGATCAGATCGGAGGGCTTGGTTGCGGTGAACGCACCCGCTGAAATAAAGAGTATGTGATCCGTTTTCACCATTCCATACCGTGTATTGACCGTGGAACCCTCTACGATCGGGAGAAGGTCTCTCTGCACACCTTCCCTTGATACGTCCGGCCCATGGGTCGAGTTACTCCCGACGATCTTGTCAATCTCATCCAGGAACACGATACCTGATTGCTCCACTCTCTCAACAGCCGTTTTGGTGACTTTATCCATATCAACCAGTCTCTGTGCTTCCTCCTGCTGCAGGATTTCCAGAGCCTCGGGGATCTTTACCCTTCTCTTTTTTTTCTTCTGGGGAAAGATATTTCCGAACATTTCCTTGATATTCAAGCCCATATCCTCGATCCCTGAAGAGGTAAATACCTCGATCATCGGGCCGCTTCTCACTTCCGATGTTTCTATGTCCACATAACGATTATCGAGCTTCCCGTCCCGGAGAAGCCTCCGCATTTTTTCACGGGTGCTGTCAAATTGAGCGGGGTGTTCTATGTCCGTCACCTCCCAGTGTTTTTCC
The DNA here is from genome assembly GCA_016874835.1 of Deltaproteobacteria bacterium. Classification (GTDB taxonomy): domain Bacteria; phylum Desulfobacterota; class Syntrophia; order Syntrophales; family UBA2185; genus VGTB01. The sequence continues at coordinate 4,944 of VGTB01000073.1, forward strand.
GAGACAAGCTCTTCCACCTTTTTTTCCGCAGGCCTCGGAGGAATCAAAATATCGAGCAGCCTCTCTTCCGCAACCTCTGCCGCCTTCGGTTTGACATTTTCCTGTTCCTCCGATTTCACCATATTTACCGCCAGCTCCACGAGATCCCGGATCATCGATTCCACATCCCGTCCCACGTATCCGACTTCCGTAAATTTCGACGCCTCAACTTTGAAAAAAGGAGAATTGTCAAGTTTCGCAAGTCTCCGGGCAATCTCCGTTTTCCCCACACCGGTCGGCCCAATCATGATGATATTTTTGGGAGATATTTCTTCACCCAGTTCCCTCGTCACGTTCTGGCGTCTCCACCGGTTGCGCAGCGCGATCGCGACCGCCCTCTTGGCTTCACCCTGACCGATAACGTACTTGTCCAACCGCTCAACAATTTCCCGCGGTGTCAACCCTCTGGAGGACATATACCGTTTACCCCCGGTCACTTTTCCGCACTCCCGGAATTCGCATTTTCAGATTTCGGGTGCGTATCCAGCTCCTCTAAGGTGATGTTGTCATTCGTATAAATGCAGATTTCAGAGGCTATCTTCATGGCCTGCCGGGCTATCTCCGTGGCATCCAAGCCGGAATACCTGATAAGCGCGCGGGCCGCCGCCAGTGCATAAGGACCGCCCGTACCGATGGCCATTACGTCATCATCGGATTCAATGACGTCACCGTTGCCCGAGATGATCAGAAAATGGTCCTTGCTCACCGCAATCATCAGCGCCTCCAGATGCCTCAGTATCCGGTCCGTGCGCCAGTCCTTCGTCAATTCCACAGCGGCCCTGAGGAGATTGCCCTTATATTGCTCCAGTTTCTGATCAAACCGGTCAAAAAGAGTGAATGCATCAGCCGTCGCCCCGGCAAAGCCGACAATAACTTTGTTGTTATACAGACGGCGAACCTTCCTCGCACCGTGCTTCATGACGGTAACATCGACGGTAACCTGACCGTCTCCTGCCACCGTGACCTTTCCCTTATGCCTTACGGCCAGGATTGTCGTTGAGAGTATTCTCATAATCGCTTCATGACCTCCCCTTCCCACTTCACCGTTGGCGGCAAAGCCGGGTGATCCGTCTGTTACAGGCCGCAAGGAGCAGAAAATTTACCTTCCCTCTTCTTTGTCAATCGCCTTATCCCTCCCGTGACGTTTACCTTCCCGGGCGGCTTTTTCAACATCGGCCTTGGGATGTGCCTTATCGTATACTTCAAGTAATCTTCCGATGCTCACGGAAGTATATTTCTGAGTCGTAGAGAGACTTTCGTGGCCGAGGAATTCCTGAATGGCACGGAGATCCGCCCCTGCCTCCATCATATGTGTCGCGAAGGTATGCCTCAGTGTATGGGGGCTGATTTTTCTCTTCAATCCTGCCCGCTCTACCTGTTTATCAAGGATTCGCGCAACGGTCCGTGCAGTGAGCCTGTTACCCATTTTGTTTACGAACACGGGATCAGTGTCGGCATATCCTTTCTTTCCCTGTACAAGCTCATGCCTCCTTTCCAGATACCCTTTCACGACTGCAATGGCATATCCGCCTACAGGGACTATCCGCTCCTTTTTTCCCTTGCCTCTGATCCTCATCAAGCCCTGAGCCATATCGACATCATCCATATTCAGTCCAACGAGTTCGCTCAGACGAATTCCGGATGAATAAAACAGTTCAATGATGGCGCCGTTTCTCACGTCAATCGCATCCCGTCCGGCTTCGATATTAAGCAGAGAAAGCATCTCATCGATTGAGAGTGTCGCGGGTACGTGCGTTTCCCCTTTCGGCGCCTGAACCATTTCCGCAGGATTGACAGTAATCTTTCCCTTGCGCCGCAAATAATTGAAAAAAGACCTGAGCGCCGCCACCTTTCTTGATATCGTCACCTTCCTGAATCTCTCCCGGTGAAGCATTCCCAGAAATGCCCTTATCACCATGTGGTCTATGCGTGAAAGATCATCCGCACCGTCCTTGATCACGGATATGCCCAGGGTATCAATGAATTCCTTAAACTGCCTGATGTCGGAGAGATAATTTATCCTCGTGTGGAGAGAGAGATTCCTTTCAAACTCCATATGGTGTCTGAAATCTTCTATGGCTTTTTCCATACCCCTTAAAAAATAATTGCCACGATTCTTTATTGCATTCACCAAAACCATCTTGTTTCGTGGCAGAGTATCGGTATTTTTGTGCTACTTTTCAGGAAGCGGGCAATGCCTCTTCACACCATTCATCCCGGGCCTGCGCGTACACTCACATCTTATACTTGCCGAAATCTTCGGGTGAAAGATTTTCCAAAAATTCCTTTAATTTTTCATCTTTCATTTTGTCGAGCTCCGTAATCTTCTTTCCGAAATCAACGTTCCTCGATTTCTCAATGACTTTTTCATCGACAAATATGGGGGCACCTGCTCTCAGCGCAATCGCAATGGCGTCACTCGGGCGTGAATCAACCACCAGACTCTTACCTTCTTTCAGGAGGTGTATATTCGCAAAGAAAGTATTATTCCTCAGGTCATGAATCTCAATTTTGATTATTTCAATATTGATGATCTTCAAAATATCATTAATGAGATCATGAGTCATCGGTCTCGAAAAGGTAATTTTTTCAAGTTCAGTTGCAATAGCGCTCGCCTCAAATAATCCTATCCAGATTGGAATCGCCTTCTTTTCTTCGGCATCCTTCAAAATCACGATAGGCGTATTCGTGAGTGGATCTATCGTCAACCCGGCTACCTTCATTTTGATCAACATTCTGTAACCTCCCTATGTGAAAGCAATATACCTCTCAATGAGTGGAGGTATGCTTCGGTTATTTTCACAGAAACGGTCTTCCCGATAAGGCCTTGGTCCCCTCTGAAGTTCACTATCTTATTTGTTCTTGTTCTGCCGTATACATCATCCCCGGAGTTCTTACTGATACCCTCAACGATAACTTCCTCAGTACGACCCGTCATGGACGTATTCTTCTCAAGAGTATGTTCGTCCTGCAGGGATTGGAGCGTTCTGAGTCTTTTACCCTTTACGCTTTCAGGTACTTTTCCCTTGAGCCCGTATGCAGCTGTTCCCTCCCTATCCGAATACTTGAAAGAAAATACGCTGTCAAACCGTATTTTTTCCATCATGGTAATTGTTTCGTGAAAATCCTTGTCAGTCTCCCCAGGATATCCCACAATGATATCGGAGGTAATACTGATGTCAGGACATGCCTTCCTCAGTTTATCCACGATTGTACAATACTCATCAATCGTATAACAGCGGTTCATCATTTGGAGGATCCGGTTCGACCCGGACTGCACAGGGAGGTGAATATGTTCACAGAGTGAATCGACCTCGGAGAAACACGCTACAAGCTTATCCTGAATGTCCTTCGGGTGTGATGTGGTGAACCGTATCCTCTCAATCGCCGGAATTCTGCCGATTGCGTATAACAGATCCGCGAAATCACACCCCCCCTGAGTTGTATTACCGTACGAATTTACATTCTGCCCCAGGAGCATTACCTCCTTAATTCCGCGTCCGGAAAGTATTTTTACCTCCTCCAGTACATCTTCGAACGCCCTGCTCTCCTCTTTCCCCCTCAGATGGGGTACCACACAATAGGAGCAAAAATTATCGCATCCCTGCATTATCGTTATATATGCGCTTATTCTGCCGTTGCAGGGCATAGCGACCAGGTTCAGCGACTCTACGGTTTGATGGAATGCGGTTTCAACTACCGGAATCCCTGTGTTTTCCACGGACTCGACGATCCCGGGGAGACGATGTATGTTGTGAGTCCCGACAACAAAATCGACGAACGGCATTTTTTCTACAAACTTTTCCCCCCACTGCTGGGCAAGACATCCCCCCACTCCGACGATAAGTCCCGGCTTTCTTCTCTTTAACGCCCTTAATCTCCCCAACTGGCTGTATACCTTCTGAGCGGCCTTTTCTCTGATGCTGCATGTATTCAGGATAACCAGATCGGCTGTTTTCACATCAGCGGTTTCGCCGTATCCCACGTTTTCCATCAACGCTCTCATCTTTTCCGAATCGTGGACATTCATCTGACAGCCAAAGGTTTTTATATAGAGATACCTTCTCACCGTATCTTCCAATATATTTAATGTCTATTGGGAGTTAACTAATATATGGGTGAGGGATAGTCAACAGATTTTTAACGGGAAGGGAGTGGGGTAATGTTCGTATCCCCGTTGATTCACATGCGGCATAGCGATCACTCATGGTAAACGGATTCTGGATAAACGCCGTACACCTGTGGTGACCATTCTTCATTGCGTCGCCGCCGACATGGTATCATCCCCTTGAGAGAGTCATCATGACCTTGCCCGTGTAAAATCAAAAAGGGATTCTCTGTTAAGTCATCGTGATAATTTTTAAAAATACTTGCAAGTGAATGAAATACAAAGTATATACATGATAGTGTTTCGCCGAAGATACCTCAAAGAACAGGGGGGAGTTTGAGCAAACAGGTAGCAGTCAGCTTCGAAGATAACCTTGTGAAGGTTGTTTTCGCATCATCGGAAAAGGGAAAGACTGTTCTACAAAAAACTTTCATCCTCAAGGATGACGAATTCGATTCTTTCTTAAAAACCACCCGGCTGCAGAACATCACCGTTGTCTGCCACTTTAAGAAATTCTACAGTGACATTGTATCTGCCCCGCCCGCAAAAGATGTATACCTCAAAAAAATTGTAGAAACCGAAATCACAAAAAAGTTCCCGGAGTTAAAAGATTTTTCTTATTTCTATACAGTTCTCCGGGAAAAATCACCCGAGGACAAAGGGTTGAGGGATGTGTTTTTCTTCGCCGTTGAGAATCAGGAACTCTCCGATATCTATGAACGATTCAACAGGTACGGTAAAACGGTTCAGTCTATATATCCTGACTTACTGACATTCACCCATCACATACAATCAGGCGATGGTGCACGCACAAAAACCCTGCTCACTGTTGCACTCTCCGAAACGGACAGGACCCTTTTCCTCATCCATCACGGCGAGATACGTTTCATCCGGGTCATTCCCTACATGGGCGGGGATATCTCCGACACCGATATCGACATTATGAACATGACCGTGAGTTACTGTCGACAGCAAATAAGGTTAAACCCCGAGCAAATCATTCTGATAAACCCTGCAAAGAAAGAGGAGACCGGTAGTTTAAAAACGCTGATCCCCGCGGTTCCCATCGACTATCCGTCAAATGTCTTCGCACCCGAGGAAACGCTACGGAATTTTCTTGCACCTGTCTCCGCAATTCTCTATGGAGAAACACTCAAAAAAGACAATCTCCTGCCTCAGAAATACAGGACACTGTACATACAGAAACGCATCGCTGCATACTCCATTATCTTTTTCCTCCTCTTCTCTCTCATAGGGTTGAGTTATTCCCTTATCAATCTCTCAGAAATAGTTCAGATAAAGGATAAAATTGAAACGCTGAGAAAAGAGTTCACATCGGTCGCCTCGATTACCTCGAATTATGAAAGAGAGTCAGCGAGAATGCAGCAGCTTATGCCTCTGATCACCATCACGAATGAAGCCCGTTCGACTCCGGACATTCAGAGAGCCCTCGCTTCGATGCAGTTTCTTCCCATGGAGCATATCGCAATCCACAACGTCCAATTGAACGTGAAACAGGGGGCACTGCGAATACAGATAGTGGGAGCTGCCTCCGCAAAAAACTTCGAGGACATGCACAATTCATTTCAAAAACTGCTGAAGAATTTTAATTCCATCCCCGGCATGTCCGTGATTTCCAAACGCATTGATCTGAAGAACGGTAACTTTGAAGTTGATGTCGAAAGTAAGACCATATAGAGTTTCGTGAGTATCCATGGATAAGAAATTAAAAATGCTTTTGTTTGCGTATGGGGCTTCAGCACTGTGTGCTGCGCTGTGCATCTCCGGAGCAATTCTTTCAAACAAATACATTTCAAGCCTTTCGGCTACTCTGGGCCAGTTTCAGAATCTCAAGGTAAACAGCGTAAAAATGAAAGATGCCACAAGAGATATGGAGGCGATTCTCTCACAGACCAGATCTCTCGCCCCATCCTATCACAGGCCGGAAGAGATGGAAGGGTCTCTCCTTACCACGCTTGATTCGATAAAATCACGGATGAAGGGCGCGGACATTTCAATTACTCATTTCGAAAAGAAGGGAAGTGAAATATCCATACCGGTGGTCATTACGGGCACGATTCGCGACTATACCGAATTCGTCAACTTCATCGGATACCTTCAGTCGTTGAGATTCCCCTTCTTTTTCACCAGCGATATTCTTATCTCAGGACGATCGGGCGATACAGGCGAAGTGGTCGATTTCAAAATCAACGGAATTCTCAAATCACAATCAATTACCGCTGCCGGTGGACCATGAACGATAAAAAAACGATCCTCATTGCCTTTTTCACATTTCCCCTGGCAGCGCTCCTGTTTATCTTTCTCATTTCAAAGGTCAATTTCCATGCAGCCCTTTCTCCCGCGGAACAAAAAGTAATCTCTTTCAATTACGACAATATCCCGAAGGTGGCTGAGAGGAAACAGGCATTGGTCACATCCATCAGGAACCCCATCGTGTTTGCAAAACCGTCGCACCAGGAATTCCCGAAGGTACCGCTTGCCCAGGTTGCGCCACCGCCCTCCGCGGAAAACAAAGTGTCGTTTATTCTCATCAACCGGGAGAAAAAACTGGCCATCATCGACGGGAAAGTTGTCAATGAAGGAGATGTAATCGGCAACCAAAGAGTCACCAAGATCGAAAAAGACAAAGTCTTATTAAAGAACAGAGAAGGTGAAAAATGGCTAAAGTTAGACTAATGAGTACAAGCGTCATCCGTTTTGCTTCCTCACCTTTCGCTCTCATTGCTGCGTGTATTCTCCTTTCCCTCATATCATGCAGTACAATGGAGATAAAAAGGGAGATTCAGATCCCGAAGGAAGCAAAGGAAATAAAATCTGCTGAATCTCCGCCTCCGGAACCCCTGAGAGCTCCCGATTTCGTTCCCGTCCAGGAAGACACGTCCCCGCTGAAAACAAGAATAATCGATCTCTCTGCACGAAACACCCCGCTGAGGGATGTCCTCTACGTCATCACGGAGGCAACGGGTCTCAACCTTGTGATCGATAAAGAGGTAAATGTGGATATTCCGATCACGATAAGTTTGAAGAACGTCACCGCCGAGGACGGACTCAACAAGGTCATTTTTTCCGCCGACTATTTCTATACGGTCAAGAATAATATGCTCTTTGTGAAAGCGCTGGACACCAGGACATTCGAACTCGGGTACCCCGCGATCATTCAATCCTACAACACCGATCTCGGAGGCGACATACTCGGCGCAGCGACATCCGGAGGAACCACCACCGGCGCTGCTGCGACGAGTCCTCTCAAGGGAAGTATTACACAAAAATCCGAAACCGACAAAAGTGCGTACAATTTCTGGGACGTCATCGAAAAGTCAATCGAAAGACTCCTGGGAATACCGGCGGGAAAGGCTTCTCCCACGCAACAGCATTTCCTTGTAAACAGGCTTGCCGGAACCATCGTCGTCACGGCGTCAAGGAAAAACCTGGAAAAGATTGAAAACTACATAAATTTTAGTAAAGAAGGTGATTA
>VGTB01000074.1 GCA_016874835.1 Deltaproteobacteria bacterium
CCTGTCGGTTACCGCAGGGTTGGTGTGAAGACCATAGGTGGCAAGCACATCCTTGACGATGCGAAACACTGCGCCTTCATCACCGCACAGAGGGATAATCCCGAAACTCTACCTCCATGGCTGTATCTTAGACTTGGTGGGGACAATAACTGAAAACGCCTATGAGTCCTCAAGTTACGGTGTGGCAATAAACAGAGGATTACTATCTAAAATCTTGTAAATTCCAGTATACCCAACTACAAGAATTAAGTATTCCTCTGAATTTACCATTAATTTAATAATAGAGATTAACGGTGGAAGGTAATACTTCATCAAATCCGGTTCTTTCCCTCGTGGAGGCATTCGTCCTCTTTTCTATGCCGCTGTTTTCAGACTGACATGCATGCCCGCTCTCGTGGCTAGGGTAACGAGCATTTCGAGACTGAACCTCTCCCATTTTCCTCGTACCAGATCGGATACTCTTGACTGACTGATACATAGTCTCTTGGCGGCATTGGCCTGGGTAAGTTTATTGGTTTCGATGAACTGGCGAAGCTTGGCCATAAGATCAGCACGCATCTGAAGAATTGCGGCTTCCTCAGGAGAATATCCAAGATCAATAAATACGTTGCCGGAAGACTTAACCATTAATTCTCTCATAGATTATCCTCCAATCTGCTTGTAGCGTCTGCGAGCTAACTCAATATCCCGCTGGGTCGTTTTCCTCGTTTTCTTTTGAAATGCATGAAGCACATAAACCGCGTCCTGAAGCTTGGCAACATAAACAACACGCCACTCCCCCAGCATACGAAGACGAATTTCCTTTACACCGGAGCCAACAATTGGCATTTCTCTCCAATCTCTTGGCTCAAGTCCGGATTGAATTGCATAGAGATCAAACCCTGCTGCCCGACGTGCTTCATCAGGAAAATTGCGAAGGTCATCGAGGCTCGATCCTACGAATTTCAGCGGCTTCAGCTTCATAATTACATTATATAAGTTTTTATATATTTGGCAAGCTTTAATAACACGCCGTTCTCAACAATGCGAAATACACCTCCCGGTCTTATGTATGACTCTGATATATCCGAAAGGTCCCTGTCGGTTACCGCAGGGTTGGTGTGAAGACCATAGGTGGCAAGCACATCCTTGACGATGCGAAACACTGCGCCTTCATCACCGCACAGAGGGATAATCCCGAAACTCTACCTCCATGGCTGTATCCTCGACTTTAAGGACATTTGGGTACATCCGATGCGATGGGGAAGTAAACCTACTCTGTTTCGGTCGACGTGGCACTTGCCGCCGGCAGGTAAAATCGCTCCGCATAATTTTTTACCATGCGGTCTGCGTTGAAGCGCCAGCCAAGACTCTCCATGGCATGTTTCATTCTGGCGATCCAGCGATGGTGAATGCCGCTCGCGTCTTTCTCATAATACAGAGGAATCACCTCTTTTTCGAGGGTTTCGTAGAGATATTCCGCATCCCTCTGGTATTGAACCTCCGGATCGTTATGCATACCGCCATGTCCGATGGCAAAACCGTTGCTGCCGTCGTACGCTTCGTGCCACCATCCATCGAGAACCGAGAGGTTTAATCCTCCATTGAGCACGACTTTCTGCCCGCTGGTCCCGCAGGCTTCAAGGGGTCGCCTCGGGTTATTCAGCCATACATCCACCCCCTGGACAAGGTGGCGGGCAACATTGTAGTCGTAATTTTCGACAAACACGATTCTCCTGATGTAGGCCCGGCTGTAACTGAACCGGGCAATCTTCTGCAGTAAACGTTTGCCCTCATCGTCCCGGGGGTGTGCCTTCCCGGCAAAGATAATCTGGATCGGCTGTCGGCTGTGTTCAATCAGTTTTGCGAGACGTTCAGGCTGCGATAAAATCAGATCACCCCGCTTGTAGGTTGCAAACCTTCGGGCGCACCCGATGGTAAGTATGTTCGGATCGAGGATCTGATCGATGTGCTTGATCGTGTCATGATGCCCCATTCTTTTTGCCTGCATGAGCAAGCGCCGGCGGACAAAGCGGATAAGGCGCATTTTCAGGCTCTGGTGGGTCTCCCATAATTCTCCGTCATCAATCTCGTTTACTTTCGCCCAGATATCCGGGTGCACCATGCGGGTGGGCCAGTCCTGTCCGAGACGTGTCTCAAACAACTGGTACATCTGAGGAGCCAACCATGACAACACATGCACTCCATTGGTAATATGACCGATGGGAACTTTTTCCTCAGGCAGTGACGGCCAGAGCGGGTTCCACATCAGGCGGCTGACAGTTCCATGGATAGCCGAGACACCATTTGCACGCCGTGAGGATTTCAAAGCAAGTACCGTCATACAGAACAGCTCCGACTTATCCTGGGGATTGACACGTCCCAGGGCCATAAAATCGTCCTGAGACAATCCCAGCTTTTCTCTGAAGATGCCGACATTGTCTTCAACCAGTTCCGGTGAGAATCGGTCGTGACCGGCAGCGACAGGTGTATGGGTCGTAAAAACGGTGTAGAGCGACACACGCCGGTGCGCGCGGTGAAAAGGGATCTGATCATACTCCATAGTCCTGCGGATCTCCTCAAGAATGGCGAAGGCGCTGTGTCCCTCATTTAAATGCAGCACACCGGGGAAAATATTCAGCTCCTGGACAAGGCGCGCTCCTCCGATACCCAGCAGCAGCTCCTGTCGAATGCGGAGTCTGTGATCACCGCCATAAAGACGGGACGTCAACTGGCGGTCTTCCGGAGAGTTCGCTTCAACATTTGAATCCAACAGAAACAAACGGGCACGTCCCACCTGAAGCTTCCATGACCTTGCGTGGATGGGGCCACTGCGAGTGTCAATCCGGACGATGATGGGTTTACCACGTGCACCCGTGACCGGTTGGAGCGGGAGCTGGGTGATATCAAGATCGATATACTCCTCTTCCTGCCAGCCTTCCGCGTTGAGTCGCTGACTGAAATAGCCCTGCTGGTAGAGAAGCCCGACGCCTATCAGAGGAATTCCCATATCGGATGCGCTTTTCAGATGGTCGCCTGCCAGGATACCCAAACCGCCGGAATAAATCGGCAACGATTCATGGAGACCGAACTCGGCCGAAAAATAGACTACCGGTCTGTTATTGAGATTACCGCAGTGCATGAACCCCCATGTCTTATTCCTCTCCATGTATTCATTCATCCGCCGGAAAGCGTAATTAATACGGCTATGGAGCACAAGCTCCGATGCCCGTTCCTCTATCTTTTCCGGTGTGATCTTCTTCATAAACGCAATAGGGTTATGATCAACCTGGCGCCAGAGATGCGGATCAAGATCGGTAAAAAGGCTGATGACCTCCGGATGCCATGTCCACCACAGGTTCTGTGCCAGCGCGCGAAGACGTTCATGAAGATTGCTATAAGCACTTTTCATTCACAACTCTCCTTATCTGTATAAATTACTGATTCGAGTAGAGCGGTTTCTATGAACCAATAACCTGTCCCGATCATCAGTGATGACGATTCTGCTAAACACTTCATTTTTCCTTTACATAACAGGCAAGGGGAAGACCTTTGGTCATGCCCATCCCGCATTTATTGCAGGAAATACAGGTTGCCTTTTTCCGATCTCCTTCCTCCCATCTTTTGACAAGTCCCGGCTCCCTCACAAACGGACGGCACATGCCGATCATGTCTGCTTCCCCTCCGGCGAGGATCTTAGCGACAATCTCGTAGGATCTGATCCCCCCGGTCATGATCGCGGGTTTATCTATCGCTTTCTTGACGTCCCGGCACCAGGCGCGGAAATACCCTTCCTCCGAAACCTTAATGGCACCCGTCCTGATCGGCGTTCCCGCCATGGTCTTGGGGTCGCGAAAATCCTGCAACCCCTGGCTCACTTCGATGGCGTCATATCCGCATTCCGCCAGAAGTCTCGCAGCGACGACGCCCTCAGCCAGCTTCAGACCGTTTGGAAAGGGATCCTCCACACCGAGCTTGATGAGAATCGGCATGTCCGGACCGACCTCCGCGCGTACGGCCCTGTATACCTCTTGATGCACCCGCACCCTGTTTTCGACGGGACCTCCCCATTTGTCTTTTCGCTGATTGATCAGAGGCGTAAGGAATTGTAAAAGGGCGCTGCTGTGGGCTGAGTGCACCTGTACCGCATCAACGCCAAAACTTTTCGCCAGCCTTGCCGCATTGACACATGCGGCGATCATCTCTTCTATTTCCCCCTCTGTCGCCTCATGGTGGGGGCCGTACGGGAAATATGAAGAGAAGATGACGCTCTCCCCCGGGACGACAGACGCGGCAGGCGAATCGACCTTTGGATTGAACCCGAGTCCCATGTGCGACAGGATCTGGAGGGCGATCCTGCCGCCGCCTTCGTGAACGGCATCGACTACCCGACCAAATTCCTCTTTTTTATCCAGCACCCGTCCGGCGACAATGAGACCGACTCCTCCCCTGGCGAGGTCGGAATAGCGTTGCGCACGGGCATGCGGATCTGCAGCCATGCCATCTACCGCAGCAGACATGAGAAACCTGTTCTTCAACTCAAGATTTCCGATCTTGATCGGCAGAAAAGGCACGGTGCTCATTGCGTATCCTCCTAAGTTAATTTTGATGCCGGAAACAGGGATGATCAGGCATCATCGGCCAACTCGTTCTTCGATTTCCGATACGACAGGTAACTGTGCAGGAACCATCCGATGACAAACCCGATAATTAGTGTGAAAAAAATCAACAGTGATCGCGACATCGAGATGCTCCAGAGAAGAAATGTTACCTCCACCGCGGCGACATTCTGCACAATGAACATCACAACAACACTTACAAGAATGAGGATCAATATCAATCTCACGTTCATCTCTTCGCCATTCCCTGAGTCACTGGCCACCCTGACCCGCGACAAATCCCTTCGAAGGCGGTCCGGTATCGGCCGGGGTCCCTGCAATCTGGGCAAGATAGGCAGCGCCAAGCGTTTTAATGTGTTCGCTGACGTTGTCAAAATAGTTAAAGTGTATCTGCTCTTCGTCGACAATGGTTTCAAAAAGCTTCATGCTGGTGCTGTCACCATTTTCCCTGCATACCAGCAGGAATTGATTGTAGACATCCATGGTGTCATCTTCCAGTCCGGCGTCGAAGGAAAAGACAACTTCTATCTTCTGTCCCTTCTCCACCTTGCCGGCCGGTTCTGTGGTCGGCTCCCCGCCTAACTCCTTAATCCTTTCGGCAAACATCTCCGCATGGCGCATCTCATCAATGGCAATGAGCTTGACCTTTGCCGCCAGATCGCCGTAGTCCATGTCATCCAGGTTGTAATGCTGGTTCATATACTGATGGATTGCCTGCAACTCCATCGACCGCGCCTTGTTCAATACCTCTATTACCTTCTTTTTCCTCTGATCTCTGGCACTCTTCACCATAGGGTATCTCCTTTCATGTATGATTTGCATCTTTCATGTATGATTTGCATCTTTTGCTTTTATGATAACAATTGGAGTCGATGTTCGAAGGTCTCAAAAGATCCTCTTAGAGGTTTCAGTATAAGGAAGTGAGAACTCGCGTGTCAAGAATAAAGGGGCTCGAAGTATCGCCCCGAGAGCATCGGGGAGTGTGGCTTTTGCCGTCAGGACCCGACGAATGCGCGCCGGTATCTCTCGTCTAAAAGCCGGTTGATGCTCTCCATGACGATTTCCGTAACCTGCTCAAACTGTCGCCTGTACTTCTCCTGGGACTCCCGGGAAAACAGCTTGAATGGTTCCCCTATCCTGAATTCCCTCAACCGGTCATCCACAGAGAGGGGCTCCCCGACCCGGTAGATAATCACACCGCTCTTCGCAAAGGGGAGGCTCCCCGTATAGAGAGTATCGGAATTGTTGCAGCCGACGGGAACGATCTTCTTTTCCGTATGGAGCGCCAACTGCGCCAGTCCTGTCTTCCCCTCGCCAAGCTGAGGACCCCGTGTGCCTTCCGGAAAGATAATGAGATTCAGGTCTTTCTCAAAGAGGGCGCTCCGGCTCAATTCCGCCACGCGTTCCATGATCAGGTCATAGTGGCTCCGGACGAAATCGACGAAGTTTTCTCCCAGCGCACGCAGAACTTCTTTAGCGGCCCTGGGATAGGATTCGACTCCGTTGAACCTGCCATCAACCACATCCTTGATATCCCTGTACACATCCCTGTCCAGCCGTTTCCTGCACTTCTTCCTGTAAAATTCCTCGACCAGATATCCCATGGTGGGAACCGGGATGAGGTTACACAGGTCAAGTCCCTTGGCGAGTAACGCATTACCGTAATATTTGCCCTTTACCCAGACCGTCGTGAAGGGAAAACGTTTCCTCCACAACATGTACTGAAACGGCCAGTAGTTGAAGCGATCCGTATGATTCATGGCGAAGATGACGTTCTCATTCCGGGGAATGCGTTCGATATTCTCGATCCTGATATCCACATCGGCAAAAATACGGTAATTGCAGTGCAACAGGAATATCGCCACAATCCGCTGGCCGATGGGCCTGGAAACCAGCTTGATCTTCTTCAGATAATCGAGATCAACCATCATGGCGCGTCACCCTTACTATCCTCCCTTCTCCGCAATGAAGCGTTTCACCCGCTCAAGTTCCTGGGGCGTATCGACTTCCACGGAATCGAAGAGCGTTTCCACGACCTTGATCCTGTACCCGTGTTCCAGCGCCCTCAGTTGTTCCAGGGCCTCAAGCCTTTCCAGAACTCCTTCGGGGAGCCGGGTGAACGTATCCAAAAATCCCCTCCTGTATCCATAGATGCCATGGTGCTTGAAATAAGTAACGCTGTGCCCTCTGTCACGTACACAGGGAATCGTCGACCGGGAAAAATAGAGGGCAAAATGATCTTTGTCAAAGACAACCTTCACCGCGTTGGGATGGGTGATCTCCTCTTCCCGTACAATTTTATAGATCAGCGTGGACATAAGAAGGGTTGAATCATCCAGAAGCGGTCGTGCCACCTCGTCAATCTGGGAAGGCTCGAAGAGGGGCTGATCACCCTGGATATTGACCACGATGTCTGTATCCCTGAGGTCCAGGCCGGACACGGCCTCGGCAATCCTGTCCGTGCCTGATTTGTGCTCCTTCGACGTCATGATCGCCCGGCCCCCGAATTCCTCCACGGCGGCATAGATCCTCCTGTCATCCGTTGCCACCGCCGCGAGGGAAACCGTCTTCGCTTTTATTACTCTCTCGTAGACGTGCCGGATCATCGGTTTGCCGCACAGATCCGCCAGGGGTTTCCCCGGAAACCGTGAGGAATCATAACGGGCAGGTATGATACAGACAACCTTCATAAATAGGGATCAGTGTGTTGCAGGTGGTTCACGACATAATCATGGATCGCTTCTTCCAGGGGACGGAATGCAACCGGGCAGCCCGTTGCCCGGAGCTTGTCCATCTTCGCCTCCGTGAAATATTGATACTGATCGTGAACCTCCGGGGGCATATCGAAATACTCGATCCGGGGCTTTCTCTCCATGGCGGAAAACACCGCATTCACCAGGTCATTCCACTTACGGGCCCTGCCCGTTCCCAGGTTGAAGATGCCGTTGACCTCCGGATGTTCCATGAGCCACCACATGATCTCAACGCAATCCTTGATATAGACGAAATCGCGCATCTGTTCGCCGTCGCCGTACTCGGCCCTGCACGATTTGAAAAGTCTCACCCTGTCCGTCTCACGGACCTGCCGGAACGCCTTGAAGACCACACTGGTCATGTCTTCCTTGTGATACTCGTTGGGACCGAAGACATTAAAAAATTTCAGCCCCACCAGCTTGCTTTCCACCTTGTTTCGCAATACCCAGAGGTCGAAGAGCTGCTTGGAATATCCGTACATATTGATCGGCCGCAGGCCCGACGTGACGGAATCCTCATCGGAAAACCCCTGAGAACCGTCTCCATACGTGGCGGCAGATCCTGCGTAGATAAAGCGAATGTTGTTCGGAATGGCCCATTCCGCAAGCCTGCACGTGTAGTGGTAATTATTATCAATCAAATAATCGGCGTTTCGCTCCGTGGTGGAAGAACAGGCGCCCATATGGACGATGGTCTGGGGTTTGAACGGCACCTGTTCCGTCCGGATCATCCGCAGAAAAATGTCTTTGTGAATGTACTCCACATAACGTCTGTTCACCAGATTCTTCCACTTATCCGACTGACCTAACTCGTCGACGATCACGATATCGTGAACCCCTTCGGAGTTCAGCTTCCAGACGAAGGCGCTCCCGATAAATCCTGCCCCTCCCGTGACGATGATCATCCTTCCGCTCCTATAGTATTTTCGCTGCTTTTTGTATTCCCTCTTGAATCGCAGCCAGCCTCTCCTCCGGCATCTTCACGGAGATTCCCATTACCAGGGTGCGACCCAGGATGTCCTCCGCCTGCGGAATGGCAGACCGGTCGTAACTGACCTTTCCCCGATACGAAGGGTCCCGGAAAGGATATTTCCTTGAGTTTGCCGTCGACTGCGCCAGAAAATGCTCCCAGTTGGGAAGGTAGTGCCAGAGGTTTTTCTTAAAACACACGGTGTTGACGCCATTATCGCCAAGGGCTTTCTGAAAGCGTGCCGTCGTCTCCTCGTCGGTAAGGTTGAAGGCCAGGAAGGTGGCGGTGTCCCCCTCCGGATCGGGAACATTCCGGAACCCGATTCCCTTGATGCTCTTCAACATCCCTCTGACGGCTTCCTTGTTCTTCCGCTGCTCGGCGATAATGTAATCCAGCTTCCTCAGCTGGGCGAGGCCCAGAGCGCCCTGAAGTTCATTCATACGGTAGTTGAATCCCAGGATCGTCCGCCCCTCCAGTGCCCTGCCAACGTCAGGGTTATGATCGTGACCGTGATCATGATACCAGTCGGCCCTTTCGTACAGATCTTGCCTGTCGGTAACTACCATGCCTCCCTCTGCGGTCGTCATGGTTTTATAGTAATCAAAGCTGAAAATGCCCATGTCGCCGAACGTTCCCAGCTTCTTCCCCCGGAAGTGTCCCCCGCAGGCCTGGGCATTGTCTTCCAGCACAAGGAGATTGTGTTTCCCGGCAACCTCGATAATTCTGTCGATGCGGGCTGGCGCGCCCAGCATGTGAACGGGAACGACCGCTTTCGTAAAGGGGGTGATCCTTCTTTCCATATCGTCAGGATCGAGATTGAGCGATCCGTCGATATCCCCCATTACCGGAATTGCCCCCACCTCCAGGACTGCCTCCCACGTGGCGATAAAGGTAAAGGCCGGGACAATCACCTCATCCCCGGGGCCAACGTCCAGGGCAGTCAGGGCTACTTTCAGAGCCGCCGATCCCGAGGTGACTCCAAGGGCAAACTTCGCACCGCAGTAGCGGGCGAAGTCCTTTTCGAACTGAGGAACCTTCAGCGCGCCCTTTCTCTCCTTGAAGAAATCCCCCCGCATGAGGACGCCCGTTTCCAGCACGTCCATAATCTCTTTTATCTCTTCCTTACCGATCAGTTCTGCACCGGCCATATCTCCCTCCGTTACATGCCAATTACTGAACAATCACTCCGATGGTCTGGACTTTCGGATTTCGTGCTTCATATTTTCCTCAGTATGCCTCCCCGTACAGCTCTATCGCATCTTCCAGGGTCAGTTTCCGCGGGTTATTCTCCAGGGGTCTTACCACCGTCATGGCCACCTCGGCGAGTTCGGGGAACACCTCTTCGGGAATATTGAGATCCTCCAGGGTGGTGTATACCCCGCAATCCTCAATCAGGGACTGCACCGCCTCCACCGCTAAATACGCCGCCTCCCGCAGGGGAAGGCACTCAATCACCTCCCCCATTGCCTCCGCGATGAGGGTAAACTTCTCCAGGGCTCCCTGTAAATTAAACGCCATCACATGGGGGAGCATGATGGTATTGGCAAGTCCATGAGAGACACCATACTTGCCTCCCAGGGGATAGGAGAGTGAATGAACCGCCCCCACCCCGGCGTTTGCAAGACCCAGTCCCGCATAGAGGCTCCCCAGCAGCATCTTTTCCCTCGCCTCCAGATTGTTCCCATCATGCACACACGTTCTCAGGTTCGATGAAATCAGGTGTATGGCCTCCAGGGAAAACATCTCGCTCATGGGAGACGCATTCACAGAGGTGAAAGACTCTATGGCGTGACAGAGTGCGTCGATCCCGGTTGAGGCTGTTGAGACCGGCGGAAGGGTAAGGGTAAGTGCAGGATCAAGCAGTGCCAGATCGGGGTAGAGGTAGGGACTGTTCATCCCTTCTTTTTTCTTAAGATCCGGCCTGACAAAAACAGCCGTGAAGGTGACTTCACTTCCCGTGCCGGCCGTTGTGGGGATCATGATCGTGGGCAAACCGGGACCGGGCACCCTGTTCATTCCGAGAAAATCCTCGGCTTTACCGCCATTGGCCGCCAGCGCAGCGACAGCCTTGGCGACATCCATGGCGCTCCCACCACCGATGCCTACGACAATATCACTCTTCTCTTTCAGGGCGGCTTTCACACCCCTGTCGGCAACTTCCAGCCGTGGTTCCGCTTCCACCTGCCTGTCAAAGAGAGACCCCTTCAAACCGCTTTTGCCAAGGATATCCAGGGTCCGCTCCCTGATGTCCGTTTTGGCCAGATTCCTGTCAAGGACAATGAAAGGACGGGTTCCTTTCAATTCGCGTATATGGCTTCCCAGTGTGTCAAACGAGCCACTGCCGAAGACAATCTTTCTTGCCCCGGTAAAGGAAAACTGTTTTTGCATAACGAAACCCCCATAGAATTTGCTGGAGTATTAAGTTGCTCATGAGGGAAAGTCAAGTTATTTTGTTCCTCATATACCAGTCCAGTTGCCGGCAGATGCCCCGGATGAACTTCACCTCCTTGGAAAAGAGTTTTGTCCTGGAGAGGAAACGGCGGATGTGCATCATCCAGAAATCGGGGTTTTCAGGATTGAGAAACCCTATTTTCATCAACAGCTCTTTCACCTGTGCATACATCCCCTCAAGCTCTCCCGATGAGGCCATGCGGGGTGTGAAGGCCTCCAGAGGCTCCGCCCGGGCTACGAAAATTTCATAGCAGAGGATCATGACGGCATGGGAGAGATTGATCGATTTCATCTGTTTCGATGTAGGAATGGTTACCAATAGATGGCAATACCGTAACTCATCATTTGACAGACCCATATCCTCGGGCCCGAAGAGCAACGCCACTTCGTTGTGCCGGCTTATATCAACCAGAGTTTCCGCCATCTCCCGGGGAGACACCACAGGCCCTCTCGCAGCACCACGTCTGGATGTCGTCCCAACGATGAACTGAAACTTCGCCAGTGCTTCATCCAGGCTATCGTAGTACTGAATACGATCTACGATCCCGGCAGCAAAGTGCGTCGCCATTTGCTTCATCTCCTCCACATCGAGAGGTTCACTGACGACGACAGAGAGTTTTTCCACGCCCATATTCAGCGCACACCGCGCCACCGATCCGATATTTCCCGGGTATTTCGGACCGTTCAGCACGATGGTGATGTTATCCATGTTCGCCTTCATACACACCCCCATGTTGTCACCTTATCAAAATAATACCATGCTCCCCTATTGCTACACCCCTGTTCCAATTACGCAGTGAAGATTACGCGAGAATCTGATACAATTCCCTCCTTACAAAACACAGGCTGCAGAGAATAACAGTGGACCCGTCTCTTATCAGAACAGTATCCGACGCGGCACAGGCTATAGGCGTTCCCCTGGGGCACAGAGAATTGGCTCTCATCGAAACATATCACAGAGAGCTCCTCCTCTGGAACGAAAAGATCAATCTGGTTTCCGTGAAGTCCGCGCTCGACATACCGATCAAGCATGTCATCGACTCCCTCACGATCGCACCTTTCATCACCAACAGATACGCAAAAGTCTTAGATATCGGTGCCGGCGCCGGTTTTCCCGGCATCCCCCTGAAGATTGTGCGCAATGAATTACACGTGTTTCTCCTAGAGGCATCACGCAAAAAATCCTCTTTCCTGAAACACATAATCCGCAGCCTGAACCTCGCCGGTACCATCGTCATACACGACAGGGCGGAACGGCTGATGCAGGGGGAATCTTACCGGGAATATTTCGACACCGTCATATCAAGAGCCACTCTCAAGCTCCCGGTGCTCATCCGTATGGGAGCACATTTCCTCAACCCAAACGGTTTCCTGATCGCAATGAAAGGGAAAAATCCGGATGCGGAACTCAATGATGCGGAAAATCTGCCCGAAAGAGCAGTATTTCCGAGCGTCTCCATTCACGAGATCAGACTGCCTGTAACAGGTGATTTCAGAAAGATCGTAATTTATAAAAAGTTGAGTTAATTCAGCATATTAGACACCTAAAATATCCTTTGAAAAAAACTTTTTTTGTGCTATCAATGAGCGG
>VGTB01000075.1 GCA_016874835.1 Deltaproteobacteria bacterium
ATCATCTTAACAGGTATGACATTTTGCCCATGGTTGCCGCGCCCATAAATAATATGGGACGCTATTATTTTTTTCACAATGACTATACTCAGGCCATGTCCCACTTCCAAACGGCCTTAAAAATTAATCCGAATTATCCGCTCACATGGATGAATATCGCTCGAACACGCATTCAAATGAAAGATTCAGAAGGTGCAATGGAAACAATCCACAAGGCATTGGCAAAATGGCCGGATAATGCCCAGTTGCATGGTCTCTATTGTTTTATCTTGCTTAAACAGGGAATGTACGGCAGTGCAATCAGAGAAGCCTGGAAGACACTGATCCTCGACAGTGAAATCACTGATGTTATGAGGGTGTTGGGCGAAGCCTATCGCCGTAAAGGCTGGCATGAGAGATCTGTTTCCTGCTGGGAGAGCTATGCAGCTCACTATAGAGACGATCCGGAAGGCCATCTTGCCCTGATCGAGCTTTATTCAAAAATCGATCAAAAAGAAAAACTCAACAGAGCCATTGCAAGGGTCATGCTGTTAAAAGGATCGAAGAGCTGGAAAGAAATGATCGACGAATATCACAGCGAGTCCGCATCCCACGCTTACGTGCCTGATAAAAGTACGTTGCTGTCAATCGTCAAGAAAAACCTGACGAAAGATTTTTGATTTTTCTTCTGTCTTCACACCACCCTCTTGTTCGGTTTATCCGCCTCCATGATACTCACCTTCTGCGTCAGATTTTTTACCTGATCCGTTAATCTGGAAATCTTGATGGCGAAGTCAAGGGCAATACAGATAAGAAAGAGGATAGCAAATATGAAGAGCGTGGTGGTAGGTAAAACGGCACCGATCAGGTGAGTCAGCATAAGAAGGATATCATACCACAGAACCAGTATCATGATGACAGCACCTGTCAGAAGCCACAACCAGGAATATTCTTCTTTTAACTTCCTGTTTTTGACGAGAGTGATGATCACAATAAAAATAAGAATACTTGCAAAGACAGCGAATATTTTCTGCTGAACCAGCATGACAAACCTCCCTTCCTTTTAAGATATCTTACTGTTTTTTCCTGATGAGCGTTATGAAGATCGAGAGAAAGACCTTGAACAAATAAAAACTTATCGTAAATACACCGTGATGCATCACGCGTGCCTCCGGGTTCGGGAGCATTTCCACGGGAATTTCCCTGATTCTGAAACCGGCGCGATGGAGCATGATGATGACATTCGCGTCGGGATAATCGGACGGGAAATAATCCCCTGTAAAGTATTCAAACACTTTTCTGTGTAAACACTGATAGCCCGAAGTGGGGTCCGTGATTTTCTCGCCGGTGACTAGCCGAATGGTGAGCCTGAAAAGTTTGATTCCAAGAGATTTGAGAAGGCCCGATTTGTAACGGCTCTCTCCAAGAAAGCGTGATCCGATAACAATGTCGCAGTCGCCGCTTTCCACCTCCCTGAAGAGTGCAGGAATGAACTCGGGCTTGTGTTGTCCATCACCATCCATCTGTAATACGAAATCATAATGCTTTTCGGCGGCGTATTTGTAACCAGTCTGCAGTGCTACACCGTACCCCAGGTTGAAGGGATGACGAATGACAAAAGCACCTGCGTTTTGCGCTACTGCTCCCGTAAAATCATCCGATCCATCATCGACGACGATGATGTCATCCTCACTGTATTTCCTGATGCCCGCGATCACAGAGGAAATATTTTTTTCTTCATTATACGCGGGGATGATGATGCATTTATTGTTCATAACCGATCTTTTCTTTTCGCGAATCAGACCGCTTTTTCACAAACGACCATGTGATGAAGGCTCACATGCCATAGAAAAAAGGGGATGCTCTTCTGTTTCAGAATCTCGAAACCGTTACGATTCAACAGCCTTCTCATGTCGCCAGGAGTCCACTGCTTTAAATGACCCGGATTATAAAACGCTTCTTTGATCTTGCCTGTCATTATTCTTGCCAGTCTAAATATTTTATCATTCGGGAAAATCAAAATCAATTTACCCTTAGGTTTCAAGATTCTCTGTATTTCCGAGACGGCCGGGTCGGGCGATAATAGATGTTCGATTACTTCCAGAAGCAGTACGCAATCAAAAGAACAGTTGCGAACCGGGAGATTGTACACATCGCCACCTGTGATTTTGAGGTTATGACGCGCGCAGATCGTCAAATTTTCCCGAAGTGGATCAATACCGAGAAAGTATTTTTCAGGAAATATGCGGTTCAAATGTTCTAATGTTATCCCTTCGCCGCAACCGATATCGGCAATGTGCTCGTCATGTTCCCCGATGTAGGGCAAAATGGCCCTATCCCTGTAATCCCAGTATAACCGGCCGATGCCGCCCTTCGCATACTGATTCCTCTGGTAGAGAGTATCCTGATGGTCTTTTATCCGAACGGGCATTTCTATTCCTTCAAAGCAATTTCCCTGCAGGACATGCGGTGCATTTTTAAGAGTGTTTTAAAAGCCCTTGGACTTATTCTTCTGTTTTGATGGACTGTCTTTCTTTTTTCCAGCATATCCGGCATCCCCTTGATGGCGGATGCATACGCTTTGATGAAAGTCTTCATAATGAGAGTCGATGGTTCATTCTTCGCGAATTTCCCGGCAGCGCCCTTACCTGTGAGAGCACCATATAGTTGAAGAAGAAGTCGTGCAAGAGTGAAAAAAGGACTTACAATGATTGCTTCGACCGGAAAATATTTGACTAATATCCATATTCTATTTCTTTCCACATGAAACGCTTTCAACGCGGAATACATACCGGCGGTGCCGGAGTATTTGTGAAAGACAACTGCCTTAGGACAATAAATGGCATTGTATCCTAGATATCGCCCGTGGAGCCCTATATCCGCATCGTCGCCGTAGGCGAAAAAAGATTCATCGAATCCTCCTGTTTCCTCGATCATTTGCTTCTTATAGAGTGCGGCACATCCCGAGGGAAAAAGAATATCTGTTTTCATATCATACTGATTGTGGTCGATTTCCAGACGACCTCTCCCGCGATTGAGACCATCCGGATAGATCAGGTGGCCGGTGTTATCGATTTCTTCACGCCGGTAGTAATTCAAAATCTTTGATCCGACCATACCGATGCTCTCATCAGAGTGTATACAATGAACAAGGGAAGAGAGCCATTCCTGATCAACCACCGTATCATTGTTCAACAGGGCGATATACACTCCTCTTGCCGTTGCAATGCCGGCATTGTTCCCACCCGAAAAACCTCTGTTTTCCGAAAGTCTGACGATTTGAACGAAATCCTGATAATGCTGTTCGACGAAAGCTACGGAATCATCCGTCGAACCGTTATCAACCAGGATGACTTCGAAATCTCCGAGGGATTGGTTTCTCAACGATGACAGGCAGTCATCAAGATATTGCCTGCCGTTCCAGTTGACGATGATGACGGATACTAAGGGTTTTTCAGACATTCGGTTTATCCTCGACGTCGGTTCGGATATAACGATCTCGCCATCCATGTGAGGATGTTGAGGAATTCCCTTAAGTAATTCTTGAGCTGGTGAGTACTTTCTATGGAAAGGAGTAGTGTGAGAATGTAGGCAGGTCTTAAGTAAAATTTTCGATGAGCTATCCTTAATATCTTTTGGAGTTTCTCTTCATCCCAGTTATCTGAAAGAATAACCGGTCGCTTAAAATCCTTGTCCATGGGATTATGGGCATCTACCTCCCTGTACCAGCACCGTTGGATGGCATCATCATAGACCTTAGTACCGTAGTAAGGAGACAGGACACTGAACTGGGCATATGTCGTCTTGATTGCCTTGGCGAAATGGATTGTTTTCAATTCATCTTCGAATGTTTCCACGGGGATTCCCAGAATGAAGTAGGCCATGGTGCGAATGCCCGCCTTTCGGGTCAATTCAAATGCCTTTACAGCCTGTTCCACGGTGGTTTTTTTGTTGAGATAATCGAGGCCGGTCTGATTTGCGCTCTCCACGCCGTAGGCGATAATACTGCATCCCGCGCGTTTCATGAGTTTCATCGTTTCAAGGTCTGCGAGGTTAACCCGCCCTTCACATTTCCAGCTCAACTTGTATCCCTTTCGAAGAATACCTTCACAAATGCCGATAACTCTCTCTTTGTTAAGAGTGAAAAGGTCATCATAGAATATGACGGATTCGATGTTGTAGATGTTGACGATTTCATCAATCTCGGCAAGGACGCTCTCAACGCTTCTTGCCCGCCATGTAGATCCGAAAATCGACTTGTCACAGAAAGTACACCCGTATGGACAACCGCGCGAGGTTATGACGGTGGTGACTTGACGATCTTTTAACAGAGGGTATCTGTATAAACGGTTTGAAATCAGGCTCCTGTCAGGGTGGTGTATTGTGTTTATATCGGGAATCAGCTCCCGATCGTTGTTCTTGATCGTTTTCGAGATGACGCCATCGATGCCCGCTATTGTTACTCCCGCAGCTATTGCGTGCACAAGAGCAAGAGTGGATTCTTCTCCTTCACCGATCACAACATAATCTACATCCGGACACTGATCAAAGATGAGGTGGCGATAGACGGACGCGTGGGGGCCTCCCATGATGATTTGGCCTGCATATGGACGGGCTATTTTGATGGCTTTGAATGTCGTATCGATGACCGGCGACATACCGCCGATGCCCAGGACATCAGGCTTTTTTTCTTTGATATAGGCTGCAAAATCAATCCAGTTCATCCCTTCTGCAAAGGCATCTTTTATCGTGACATCATACCCGGCAGATTTGAGATGAGTGGCCACAGAGAGCAAACCGAGGGGAGGGACTACAATGCTTTGATACTCCTGTTTTCTCGCCGGTGGATTGAGGAGAAGAATTTTCATGGACTTACCATGTTATTTAAAAAAATTAAAGCCTTTGCATAATTACTCTTAGGTCATCGCGAGGAGTGTGTGAACCGAAGCCACGAGGCAAAGCCGTGGTGGGACGTGGCGATCTGTTGAAATATCGATGAGTTACGAGACTGCTTCGCTTCCCCTTCGCTTAGCTCGGGGCTTGCGGCTCACCGCAATGACAATGTGACATTATGCAAATCTTTCATTCACAAAAGGAAACACGTACGTTAAATAATCATTGTGATGAATGATTTCAAGATGAAACAAGTATAGAGTAAAATCACCTGGTGTCAAGCCGGGATCGGAAAATAGGAGAATAATACTCTTGATATTTACGCCGTTTATGCATATTTTTACACCATGAGAAGGTATGCGGCATTATTCAGGGAAAGAAAAGGCTTCAGCATGTTGGAGATGGTCGTGGTGTTGATTCTGTTGGCTATCCTCGGTTCATTTGTCCTGATAAAGTTTACAACAAGCAATGTGGAGTTAATCGTTCAAGCGGACATTCTAAAATCACATTTGAGATATGCGCAGATCAAGGCCATGAATGACACAGTTACATGGGGGATCAGCTTTTCAACTGCGACGACGTATACCCTTCAAAGAAGTGGGATAACCGCACCATCTTCTCACAATCTCCCCGGAGACAATAGCCAAACCCATACATTGACGAACGGCGTGACCATTACATCCGGTGTGGGTACATCAGTGGCTTTTAATGAGTGGGGTAGTCCGGGAGGTGCAGATTTTGAAGTCTGGCTATCAACTTCTCAAGGTAGTCCGAGTAGGATTACCGTTACAAAAAATACCGGATTTATTCCATGACATTCCGAAAGAAGACCGCTGAATATAGATTAACCATTTCTATGCGAGGTACTATGCGCAGTGGCACTCTTCATCGACTTATCATAAATCATGGTGGCTTTAGCCTCATAGAAATGGTTGTTACTGTTTTGCTCGTTGGTATCTTTGGGAGTATGATCATTGTGTTTTTCGGATCATCCATTTTAAAAAGCAGCGATCCTGTTTCAAGGCTGAAGAAGTCGGCCGACCTTCACAAGATCATGGAAAATATCACGGCTGATTACAACAAATATCCGAAATGGAAGACGTCGACAAACTATTCCCTGAACACCGTGGTGATTCCGACCAATGTCAACGGACGTTGTTATAAATGTACGACTGCCGGCACAAGCAGCACAGCGGAACCTACCTGGAAGCTTACGACTGAACAGACCACTGATGGGGAGATTACTTGGGAGCTATGTACTTCACCGATACCACCCTGTGCATTCACTAATGGCAAGGTGCATGATACAAATTCTTTGACTGCATTACAAAATAACATTGGTGCAGAGGGGTCGTCGCAGGTCAATGGTTATGGCAAGTATTATGTGGATAAAAATACATTTATTGAATTCGATCCTGCGACAGGGAATGAAACATCATCTATCAAAAATGAAATTCTTAAAGTGTCGCTTAAAAATGAAATTGGTGAAACGCTCACGGCCTTATTTATCGCGGATTATCTCTTATGAAAATATCAGGCGTACAGAGGGGATTCACCCTTATTGAAGTGATATCCGTCATGGTTGTGGTGACGATTGTCGGGGTGGTCGCGGGTATGGGGCTTATCAAGATTGCAGAGGGATTTGTTCTTGCGAAAAAAAACATGGCTACCGCCCAGAAGGGCCAGATCGCCATGGCCAGGATCGTAAAGGAACTGAATTCGGTCAAGTCCATTTCGTCCAATACTTGGACAACGATTTCATCCGGCACTGAGTCATCTATCACACTCACAAGAAAAGAGGGCGCAACCACGAAGACCTTTACCATTAATCAGTCCGGCAGCAATCTTCTCGTGGACGGGGACATTCTTGTGGACAACGTCAATAAATTAGAAATGAAGTATTACAACACATATAACGGTTCAAGTGCATCGACTTACTCATCGACGGCTTCGGTAATCGGAATAAGCCTCAAACTGACAGGAGCCGGTGATGTGCTTTCCGAATTTATTGATCGGGTAACTCTATGACCACTTCACATCTATTCAGGTTTTCATTATCCTCCCGCACTTCTTTGTGGTTCTTGCAGAAAGGGGAGTCCGGATATTAATGGAAGGGGACATGGTGATTCTTAATAAAAAAGGAAATGTACTCCTGTATGTCATCATCGCCATGACCATGATCTCCCTGCTCGGCACAGGTGCGTATTTCATGACGTCCACATCCACATTCAGCGGACTGAGCATGAATAATCTAAACAAGGCATACAGCCTTGCCACAGGAGGGAAGGATTATGCTCTGATGAAAAATCTGGGAGATACAGCTGGAAGAACATTTACAATAAAAAAACTGGACGGTACTCTAGGGGATAAATTTCTCCTCGAAATTAATGGAGACAAAATAAAATCGACTGGTATCGTCAACGAGGGGACTCCTTATGAGGCAAGAAGAATGATCGAGGTGACAAAGAGCGGTTTCGCCTCAAAGGCCGATATAAGTTTTGCCAGAGATATGGCAGCGATGACGCCCATCCAGGTGGGTGGTACGGACCTTATCAGCAAAACCGATACGTACATATCTCTGGGGAAGATCGGGGCAGCTTACCAGAGTAAATTCGGCGCAGTTATTTATGGGGGAAGCGCGACAGAGGGGGGCTGTGTTGCCGGGAAATGTAAGTTTGGCGAAGGAATCAGAGCATTTTTCACTTTCCAGTTTGCATCGGGTTCTGCTGGTGACGGGATCACCTTTACTCTTTTTAACGGGGATCAAAACGATGCAGGTTCTGTAGGGGGGTATGCGGGATCGGGCGAACTTATGGGATACGCCGGTGACTCATACGTGAGTGCGGGATATTATCTCGACGGTGAGGGAGGTCGGGGCATTCAGCCTCCCAAGGTTGCGGTCGAATTCGATCCCTATGCCAATCCGGGGACGGGATCAATTTGTTCCTCTAATAGTCGAAATGATGGGAGCAGTAAGAACCACATGGCCTTGATGTTCTGGGGAAATAATACCACCAGCTGCGGCAGCACCGTCGGCAAGTATACGTTCGATGATAATCGTCATGGTTCGGGGTCGGGAAGTAACGAAGAGCCTACTAATGGATTAAGAGTTGCTGCAGGAGGAGACGCATGTAGTTATTTTAACGGCGATACCTTGTGTGGTGGTGGTTCGTTATCCTGGCCTGATAATTGGCTCCTTAATTGGCCATCCAACGCCTTCGCTTTCCGAATGGAGGTCACGAGGAAGCTCACACCTGAAGCCAGTGGTAATTACCAGTATCGGTTCAAAGTCTGGATTAAACGATGCGCCTCAGGTGATCCCACATGCAGTGCCGACTATTCCGATACTGCGGATTACGTCAACACAAAAAAGGATTATACCGCGGACAATCCTACCCTCGATAGGACGATAGAGATTAGTCCTACATATCATCAGAGGTTCGACACGATGCTCTTCGGATGGACTTTAGCGACGGGGGGTGCCACGCAGAGCGTACCGATATACCGATTCAGGATGAATTTTAAAAAATAGATTAAAAAAGGCTACTTTTTTTAGGGGAATTAAAAAATAGCCTGTCCCCTCGTATATTAAAAGTTAGCAAGGATGTTTGTGTGCGAGTTTATTCTTTTTTGGTAATACCATTTCGGTATGTCAGAAGAAGAAGGTCGGCATCCTTGATGTACATCATCTGTTTGATTGATATCTGAAAAAAGAGCTAACTCTTGGGAAGAAACAAATGTATTGACTTGAAGTGTTCGGTTTGAGATACTTCTACACGTACTTAAGGAGGTTAAAATATGCCAAAATCAATGTCGATTATTGAAGTCAGAAGAAAACTGACCTCTCTTCCAGAGAACTTTGAAAGAGAGAAAGAGCTTGACGTTGTAGAAGTAACGAGAAGAGGTAAACCGGTGCTTGCTGTAATGCCATGGGAATTTTATGAGACTATCACGGAAACTCTGGAGATTATGAGCGATGAAATTCTGCTGGAGAAACTCCGCCAGAGCATAGCGGAGTTGAAAGAAGGAAAGGCAATCCCTTGGCCGGACGCAAGACGGGGGTTGTCTTTGTGACATACGAGGTATTCATTACACCGACAGCACTGGAAATGCTACAGGGAATACCTGACGCCCGGCTTCGGAAGATCATCACGGAACGCATAGATAAACTGTCTGTAGAACCGGAAAAACAGGGAAAATCACTGCTGGGTGAACTTTCTGAATACAGGAGTATTCGTGTTGTTGGACAAAGATACCGAATTATCTTCAAGATAGAAAGAGACAGGGTTGTTATAATTATAGCAGTCGGCGTGCGAAAGGAAGGTGACAGGAAGGACATATACAATTTAGCAAAAAAACTTTTCCGGATGAAGCTATTGGAATAAACTGAGATGATCGTGATTATAGTTGAGTAGGAAAAACAGGGGAAAAATAGGACAGGCTACTTTTTTAGGGGAATTAAAAAGTAGCCTGTCCTATTTTTGGGTCGGCTCAGTTATCGGTAGATTTCTCGTCTGTGGCCGATTCGGAGAATCAAGCAGTCGCTTTCAATGACGGCATAGATCACACGATAATCTCCGATACGTAATTTTCTAAGTCCTGCAAACTCACCCTTGAGAACGGGATGGGTGTCTGCTTTTTCAGAAAGCTCCTCTTCAATCTTATCAAGGATTCTACTCGCATCTGCTTGATTTAGACGTTTTAGATCACGTTCGACGGACTTTTTATATTTGATATTAAAGGCCAAGCGATTTCCTCAACTCACTGCCGGAAACGACGGGATCTTTTGTGTCGCGAAGTCGATCAAGAGCAATCCGCAGATCAGCAAACTCATTAATGTATGCTTCGAGGGCTTTCTGAATGTGAAAAGAACGGGGCCTTTCGGTTTCCTTTGAGATTTCATCAAGAATTTTTGTCAAATCGTCGGGAAGCCTTACGGATATTGTGGAACTCATAAAAATCACCTCATTTTATTTGTATGACATTGTAAACAATTATTATGATGTATGCAAGATAAAAAAATAAATAGGGACAGCGCCCTATTTCCCATAGTTTGAAACCTTTGCATAATTACCCACGGGTCATCGCGAGGAGTTTAACGACGTGGCGATCTCAGTAAATATCAACAAGTTGTGAGATAGCAAGCTCGCAATGACTGTTTGGATTATGCAAAGTTCACACTTTCGTTTTAAAGAAAAAAAGGACAGGCTACTTTTTTATGAACGCACGGAAAAGTAATGGAATTAATGAAATTGGATTAATGGGGGAACAACGCCCCCCAATGGGGATCCCTATTTCGACCATGATGAATTTTGATTATCTTGGGAAATACTTCAGGATGGCCTGTTTGAGTTCTGGCAGGTCTCGTACGATCACGTTCCAAATAACTTCCAGGTCAACACCCATATAGTCATGAATTAAAACGTCTCGAAGTCCTGCTACATTTCGCCAATGTATTTCAGGATTGCTTTGTTTCAATGTGTCGCTTAAACGCTTTGTGGCTTCCCCGATAATCTCCAGGTTACGGATGATTGCGTCCTGCCAGTGGGACGTTATCATGAATGTTTCTTTACCTACCGTTGCATAAGATTCGATTTTTTCAATGGCGTCGAGAATATGACGAAGATAAACAATATCATCTTTCATAAAGCAACGGCGCTCTGTAGGATACTTTCTTTCAGGTATGGTGAAATTGAATTCACGGTGACGACGTCAACCTTCCTTTGAATCAAATCTTCAAGATCATGCTTGATGGCAATGATATCAAGTAGAGACCGATCTTGCTCCATATCAACCAGCATATCAATATCGCTGTCAGGGTGCTCTTCACCTCGTGCATACGAACCAAAAATTCTCAAATTTCGGGCGCCGTGTTTCGTTGCGATTCTGAGAATTTCTTCCCTCTTTTCTCTCAGTATCTCACTTATTGGCATAAAGGATATCTCCGGGGATCATTATTTTAGTTTTATATATGATGACAGGCAATAACTGTCAAGATGCAAGGAAATAGGTAAAAAAAAAATAATAGGGGAAAAAACTAAAAAGGGACGGCACCTATTCTAAAAAAAATAGGGCGCTGTCCCTAGTTTTTTCCCATTTACTATTTAGATAATGTTGATGACGTTATAGACGGATTTTTCTCCTATCATACCCCTGATATTCACGTGATCAATCTTTTCCGCCTTGACGTGATCCTTCACTGATTCGTACGTTGAACCGCAGATAAGGATTTGATCTTCCAGAGCTAACCGTTCCAATCTGGAAGCAAAGTTGACCGGTTGGCCCATGGCGGTGTATTCTTTCCTGATCGTTGAACCAAAGATGCCTACCATGGCCTCTCCTGTACAGATTCCGAATCCAACGGGCATCTTAATGTTCTTTTTTGACAATTCATTATTTATTTCCATAATCTTTTGCCTCATCTCGATGGCGCATTCCACCGCCCTGATCGCATCATCCTCCCGGGAAATCGGTGCTCCAAATATCCCCATGATGCTGTCACCGATGTGTTTGTCGAGAGTTCCTTCGTGCTTAAAAATCACGGCGTCAAGGGGGTAAAAATAATTGAGGTTCATGAGATCGGATAATTCTTCCGGCGTGAGATCTTCGGCTATCTTGGTAAATCCCCGTATATCGGTGAAGAGAATTGTCACTTTCTGGTTTCGAGGCGCAAGATTTTTACTGAATTTCTGAAGCTCGTCCAGTACCTGGGCAGGGACGAACTGTTTCAATCGTTTCTTGATGTGAAATTCCTTAATTTTCTGCCTGATTTCGTTATTGTCGAATGGTTTCGTGAGAAAACCGTCGATTCCGCTGTTCACACTTTCAATGGCGCGGTCAAGAGTTGCGTAACCGGTGAGAATAATCTTAATAATCTCCGGGTTAAGCTTTCCTATCTCACTGAGTGTCTCCAGCCCATCCAGCCCCGGCATCTTGAAATCCGATATGACCGTTTCTATTTCATTGATCATTTTCCGGACAATCTCAATTGCTTCCATGCCGTTCTCGGCAAGGAGAATATCATATCCGTCTCTCTGCAATACCTTTTTCAAAGATATGCGCACGCCTTCTTCATCGTCCACAATCAGTAATTTAATCATATTATCCTCGATTTACATGGTAGATCTATGGTGAAGGTTGTACCTTTACCAACCTTGCTGCTTACTGAGATGAGCCCCTCGTGCTTTTTGATGATTTCGTGGGCAATGTACAATCCCAATCCCGTTCCCGTGCCGACATCCTTTGTGGTAAAAAATGGTTTGAATACATCGTTGATTACCTCGCTGGGGATTCCCACTCCGGTGTC
>VGTB01000076.1 GCA_016874835.1 Deltaproteobacteria bacterium
CCCGTACCATTGGGACGAGATTCAATCTGTCTGCCATTTCTTCGCTGAGAGTCAGACAGATAAGCCCTCTTCCATATCTGGCCATGAAGTTGATCGACTCGGGCGTCGCGAACTCAGCGGCCATGCAGAGATCGCCTTCGTTTTCCCTGTCTTCGTCGTCCACCAGAATGACCATTTTGCCACTTTTAATGTCAACGATAGCTTCTTTAATTGAACTTACACTCACATTACACCTGCTCTACTGGTAATTCTCATGCCTCAGCATCGTTCGTATGGGAGGTTTGCCTTTACTTCAGAAATCCATGTTCCGCCAGGAAATTTATGTCGATTCCCTTTTCCCGGTTGACAAATTTCTCCACATACTTTCCGATAATGTCGGTTTCAATATTCACATGGTCGGCGACTTTCTTCAGTCCCAGGGTGGTTGTGTGTGCCGTGTGGGGGATGATATTAACATAAAATCGGTTCTTTTCACAGCGATTAACGGTTAAACTTACCCCTTCAACTGCGATTGAGCCTTTTTCCACGAGGTACCGGTTCATCGACGCGTCAACATCGATGCCGAACTGTATGCCGTTATCTTTGAGGGTTTTTTCCTGAATTTTCCCGATCCCGTCGATATGGCCCAATACTAAGTGCCCTCCCAGGAAGCTGTTCAGCCTCAATGATTTTTCCAGGTTTACCCGCTCTCCCGCTCTGAGAAGAGCGAGATTTGTTCTCGCCAGCGTTTCCGCCGATACGTCTGCAGCAAAACTCCTTGTTGATTTGCGGGTTATCGTGAGGCAGGCGCCGTTGACGGCAATGCTGTCACCCACCCTGACGTCTTCCAGATTCATGGGTGTCTCTATTTCGAGGAGGGCATCTCCTCCCTTCCTTGTCATTCGTGTGACCGATCCCAGACTTTCTATGATACCCGTAAACATGAGAGCTCTGATATCCTCATCATGTGCGGTTCGCAGACCGCTATTTCGACTCGTCTTTTTTTACACTCAGGAGATCCTTGAGTTCTTCCATGAAGTCACTTACATCACGGAACTCTCTGTAGACCGATGCAAACCGTACGTAGGCGACACCGTCCAGATCCTGTAATTCCCTCATGACCCGTTCTCCGATCACGGAAGCGGGGATTTCTTTGCCCTGGTACTCCTGGCAGCTCTGTTCGATCCTTTCTACAATACTTTCGATGGCGTCAATACTGATGGGTCTCTTTTGACACGCCTTTTTGATACCGGTGCGTATTTTTGTCCTGTCGAACGGTTCTCTCCGGCCGTCCTTTTTGACTACCATGGGGAGCACTTCCTCCACGAACTCGTACGTCGTGAAACGTTTCCCGCAGGAGATGCACTCTCTCCGCCTTCTGATGGCATCGCCATCCTTGCTGAGACGGGAGTCGATGACTTTGTTTTCTCCACTCGCACAGAAAGGGCACTTCATAGCTGACCTACACTGATACCGGCTTCCCTGAGCATGTCCTCCGCCAGTTTATCCCTGTATTCTTCTCGCACGACTACCGTGTCAATACCGGCATTTATGATCATTTTCGCACAGATGATGCACGGATGATTGGTGCAGTACAGGGTCGCACCGTTCACGCTGACTCCGTGGAGAGCGGCCTGGATGATGGCGTTCTGTTCCGCATGAAGTCCCCGGCAGAGTTCGTGACGCTCGCCGGATGGTACGCTGAGCTGCTCTCTCAGGCAGCCGACCTCGAGACAGTGTTTGAGTCCGGAAGGGGCACCGTTATAGCCTGTGGCCAGCACCCTTCGATCTCTCACGAGAACGGCACCAACGCTCCTCCTGATACAGGTGGATCGTTTCGATACGAGTTCCGCAATATCCATGAAATATTGATCCCATGAAGGTCGCAATGTGCGCCTTTTTTGCGGTTGAGGTTTCACTGAATCCTTCCCGGCCATTTTCTTTTTGTCTCCTTGGTGAGCGCGATAGCCTCCGTTCCCCCCGCGGTGGCGTTTATCTGCATATCCGGGATTCGATTTTTCTGATTTTCTCAAGCCTTCTCTGGTGACGTCCTCCCTCAAATTCAGTGGTCAACCAGACAAGGGTGATTGCTTTCCCTTTTTCCGCATCGGTCCTCCTGCCGGCCAAAACCAGGATGTTCGTGTTATTGTGAAGCCTGCTTAAACGGGCCGTTTCTTCGTCGAGGCAGAGTACCGCTCTGATGTTGGGGAATTTGTTGGCGACGATCGTCATACCGACACCGGAGCCGCACACCAGAATACCTCTGGTGAATTCTCCTGAGGAAACCTTCTCGGCTACTTTATCCCCGAAGTCCGGGTAATCCACTTGTCCCTCATCGCATGTGCCGACGTCGATGACGGTGTATCCCCGGTCGCTCAGGTGCTGTTTTATCGTCTCTTTCAGGTTGAATCCGGCGTGGTCCGAACCTATGATGATCCTGTCCATGAGATCAACGTTCATTGAAATTTTTGAATATGAGTACCGCGTTCACCCCGCCGAACCCGAACGTGTTGGACATCGCAGTGCTGATTTTCTTTTTCCGCGCCGTGTGCGGGACGTAATCTAAATCGCATTCGGGATCGGGATAATCCAGATTGATGGTCGGCGGAATGATGCCCTCGTAAATTGATTTTACCGCGATGATGGCCTCCAGACCTCCCGCGCCCCCCAGAAGATGCCCCGTCATGGATTTTGTCGAACTGATCGCGAGGGTTACCGCGTGTTCACCGAAGACTTTTTTGATTGCCTGCGTTTCATAGAGGTCGTTGAGCTGCGTTGAGGTGCCGTGGGCATTAATGTAATCGATATCGGAAGGATCCATCCCGGCGTCTTCCAGGGCGGCCTGAATGCATCGTGCAGCTCCTTCATGTCCCGGGGGAGGTGCGGCCATGTGATAGGCATCGCTGGTCGATCCGTAACCGACCAGTTCTGCGTATATCCTGGCCCCTCTCTCGAGGGCCGTTGTGAGAGCTTCAAGAATCACCACTCCGCATCCCTCACCGACGACGAAACCGTCGCGCATCCTGTCAAAGGGACGGCTCGCCTTTTCGGGTGGATCGTTTTTCACGGAGATGGCTCTCATCGCGTTAAATCCCCCGATGCAAAGGGGGGTAATCGCTGCGTCTACGCCTCCCGCGATCATGACATCGGCATAATTGCCGGCTATGGTTCTCGCCGCGTCTCCGATGGAGTTCGTTCCCGATGAGCATGCGGTGACGGTACAGTTTATCGGGCCTTTGGCTCCGCATCTGATCGAGATATGGCCGGCGCCTAAGTTTGCGAGCACTGCCGGTATGGCAAAAGGCGACATTTTTCTGGGCCCGCCATGAAGTATCGATTCTTTTTCCTTTTCCATGGTTGTGAGCCCCCCGATAGCTGATCCTAAAATAACGCCTGTTCTCTCGGCGTTCTTGTTGTGAATGAGGAGTTTTGCATCTGCTATGGCCATCTGCGAGGCCGCGATGGCGTATATAATGAAATTGTCCAGCCTGCGGAGCTCTTTCTTGTTCACCACAGTGAGGGGATCAAAGTTCTTCAATTCTCCCGCGATTTTCGTCTCGAATCCTTTGCTGTCGAATTTTGTGATTTTTCCTATTCCGGATTTTCCCAGACAGAGGTTTTTCCATGTTGCATCAACGGTATTGCCGAGGGGAGTAACGGCGCCGAGACCCGTTACGACGACCCTTCTCTGAGAAGGGGTATTTTCTCTTTTTGAGGTTTTCAAATTACGATAATCCCTTGCTCCTGAGATAATTGATTACATCCTGAATAGTTCTGATTTTTTCCAGTTCCTCGTCGGATATCTGCAATCCGAAGTTTTCCTCCATTTCCATGATCAGTTCGACCAGGTCTAAGGAATCTGCTCCCAGATCATCTATAAAGGATGCCTCCGGTACGCACTCTTCTCTCGTGACATCCAGGTGCTCCATGATAATTTCAATGACCCTGTCCTCGAGTTTCATGAAAACCTCCTCCTCATTGTATTCACTTCCGTGGATTTTCTTGCTACATGTACAGTCCGCCATTGACGCGGATGATCTGCCCCGTTATGTAACTGGCTTCTTCGGAGACTAAAAAAGCAACAACTCCCGCCACATCCTCAGGTGTGCCGAGTCGCTCGAGAGGGATCAGATTCCTCACTGATTCCCTGTCACCGTCCGACAGGGAGGCAGTCATGTCCGTTTCGATAAAACCGGGTGCGACGGCATTGACACAGATGTTTCGGGACCCGAGCTCCTTTGCGAGGGATTTTGTCAGGCCTATGATACCCGCTTTGGCAGCGGCGTAGTGAGACTGACCGGCGTTACCCGTCTCGGCGACGATCGAGGTGATGTTCACTATTCTGCCCCGGCGTTGCTTTATCATGTAACGTGCCGTCGCCCGGCAGCAGTTAAATACCCCTTTCAAATTTGTATCAATTATACGGTTCCAGTCATCCTCCTTTATGCGGACGATGAGACCGTCGTTTGATATGCCCGCATTGTTGATGAGTATGTCGATACGGCCCTTTTCATCTACGATGTTTTTCAGTGCGGTCCTGGACTCATTGAAGTCCGAGACATCGAATCGGCATATCCTGCCTTCTCCACCACCATCCGTTACCTTCCTGAGGGTTTCCTGGGCGGCTGCCTTGTTCTGTACGTAGTTGATATAGACGTACGCACCCATGTGCGAAAGTTTCAATGCGACAGCCCGGCCGATTCCTCTTGATGCCCCTGTAACCAGAGCTACTTTCCCTTTACAATTCATAGGTTATGGATAACAGCTCCGTGATGGAAAAAGTTTTTGGTGTTTACGAGATCTTTTCGATCGGGATTACCTGTCGTCCCCTGTATGTTCCACAGTTCGGGCAGACGTGATGAGACAGCTTTGGTTCGCTGCACTGTGGACACGCAGAAGGAAGTTGCGGCTTGAGAAAATCGTGAGACCTCCTCTTATTTCTCCTCGTTTTTGAGTGTCTTTTCACTGGATTTGGCATGATATCCTCGCGTATTCAGAGATAGTTATTTTTTTGCTTTCACGGCAAATTGTTTCAGGACGGCAAGCCTCTCATCAATGGATTCGGCCTGGCAGTCGCAACTTGACGCGTTGAGATTGATCCCGCAGTGCGGACACAATCCCTTGCAGGTAGCCTTGCAGATTACCTTGATAGGGATCTGCAGCATGATTTGTTCAAATATGAGCCCATCCAGATCCATCACATCTTCACGATAGAATCCGGATTCGAGATCTTCCGAACTCAGTTCTTTTTCTTCCGAAAATCTTTCTTTCGCGGGAACAAGAGAGTATTTGAACGTACTTTCCACAGGAATGCCCGTTGCATCGAGGCAGCGGCTGCATGTCGAAGCTACGGCAGTTTCCAATCTTCCATTTATGAAAAGGGTTTCACGCATTCTCTTGACGGTGCATGAAACATCGACCCTTTGCAGGGAAAATTCATTTCTCTCCTTCTCCGGGAGTAGTTCCTGAAACCATTGACCGTCTTTATGGAACTGAAGGTTCAGTCCATCTTCCGGGATGCTGCTGATGATGATCTTCAAAACCCACCCTGATTATAAAAAAACATATCTTGCAATGCACATGGTAACGCATGCAAGGTGTTGAAGTAAATTATAAATCGTCCTGTATGTCAAGAATAATTTTAGCAACGGATTTCTTCAGAAAAACGGTCATCCACGGACAAGGGATAGTCACGCAATTTGTATACCAGCATGGTGGATCAGACTGACGACTTCCAGTTCATAGAAAAATGGTGCAATTACAGAAGGTACGCCCCTCTCTTCCTGACGGCAGGAGTTTATGTTTCCATTGATCCTGTTGCAATGTGAACACACATACGAAATCCGGCTTGACATGAGCTTTGCAGACATATTAATGAACAACCTTGATTTCTCTGTCGGGTTGGCGATGATGAGCGCACAACACATAGTTCGGACGCGATTTGCCCCTTCTCCTACGGGTTTTTTGCATATCGGCGGAGCGAGAACCGCTCTCTTTGCCTGGCTTTATGCCCGGCATTACGGTGGACGGTTCTTACTCAGAATTGAGGATACCGATCGTCTCCGCTCCACAGAGGCATCGACGAATGCGATTCTGGATGCCCTGACATGGCTCGGCCTCGACTGGGATGAAGGGCCTTATTTTCAGGCCCGGCGTGTGGAAATCCATAGGGCGATGGTGAAAAAGCTTCTGGCTGAAGGTAAGGCCTATTACTGCGTATGTACCCCCGGAGAACTGGAGGAGAAAAGGAAAAGAGCCCTTACGGAGGGGAGGAAACCCAAGTATGACGGTACCTGCCGGGATAAAAATCTGCCCTGGTCGGCGGATGCTGCCGTGCGATTCCGCACGTCCCAGGCGGGTGTGACCGTCGTAAATGACCTGGTGAAAGGGGTGATCACGTTCAGTAATGAAGAACTTGATGATCTGATCATTCAGAGACGGGATGGGTATCCTACATACAACTTTGCCGTTGTGGTGGATGATGCCGATATGGGGATAACCCATGTGATCAGAGGAGATGATCATGTGAATAACACACCGCGGCAGATCCTGCTCTATGAGGGATTGGGATTTGCCGTTCCTCAGTTCGGCCATGTTTCCATGATCATGGGATCGGATAAGACACGTCTGAGCAAGCGTCATGGGGCAACATCGGTTATGGCCTACAGGGATATGGGGTACCTCCCGGAGGCCCTTGTGAACTACCTGGTCAGGCTCGGCTGGTCTCATGGAGACCAGGAAATATTTTCGCTTTCCGAACTCATCCGCATATTTACCCTTGATTCTGTGGGGAAATCTGCCGCCGTCTTCAATCCGGAAAAGCTCCTCTGGTTGAATCAATACTACATGAAGGAGCGACCGACAGGGCATCTCGTTCAGGAGATGATGCCGTTCTGGCGGAATTTGGGATTCGATACGGGTGATAGGGATTTTTTAGGGCACGTCGTGTCAGACCTGAAATCCAGGGCAAAAACCCTGGTGGAGCTGGCAGAAGCGAGCACGTTCTATTTTAATGATGATATTGTCTATGATCGTGAGGCATCGGATACGTTTCTGAATGCAGATGCTGCGGAACATCTCGCCGCATTGGCTGAAAAAATACCTTCTTTAGGAGACTATACCAGAAAGGGGATTGAAACCTTTTTGCGCACCGTCACCGCCCAGAGGGGTACAAATCTTAAGGTGATCGCGCAGCCGCTCAGAGTAGCCCTTACGGGCAAGACCGTCAGCCCGGGTATTGATGAGGTGATGATCACGCTGGGGAAGGAGAGAGTGGTGAAAAGAATTAAGAAGGCAATCGAGTTCGCAAAAAGCAAGAATTGATTTTGATCTTGACTTTTACGGGGCGATTGACTACAAAACTTCCTCCCACTTATTCCATGCCGTGGTCCCATCGTCTAGGGGTTAGGACGCTGGCCTCTCACGCCGGTAACCCGGGTTCAAATCCCGGTGGGACTACCAGATAATCGTGAGGGTTTATGTGAAATCATAAACCCTTTTTATTTTTGCGAAATGCAACTCCCACAAAACAAGAAAAAATTTTCTGTAATGCCTTTTCCAACTCGGTACATCCGTATAATCTTTCAATGGAAATAAACGATCACGTCTCAACCTGTGGGGTGCGGTCGGGATGGATGCGCGAGTGCCTTGCAGAGGCGGCTCCGGCATCATCACTGGTCTGAAGTTCGGATAATGCTGCATGGAGAGATGCGCCGCGTGTATTCCCAATGTGAGCGCTCATTGCCGGAGGCACATTGTGAGAAACGAGCAGGGATAGCGCTTTGGCGATGCCCTGTGAGGGAGACTAACAGGTGTGTTCATAATGCTGTTGATAACGTTGTTGATAACCTTCTTAAGTGCTTAACTGTTACGATTTTATGACAGAATGCCCTCAATTCGGGCAACAATATAGTATAATAAATACAGGTAGATATATTAATTGGCTGTGATTTGGACGACATGAGTCATGTGTGAAGACAAGTTATAAACGCGCATGAAAAGTTTATGCCATTCCGGGCGGGATTTTTTGCTGAAATAAGACAAAATGCAGTTGAGTTTTTCAAAGTAACCGGCCCTCGAATGTGAAAGTGATTCTCAGTTGTTCTTGTCCTCTTTTTTATTCCATCAGAGCCGCAGCAGGGAGAGATCAACCTTTTCCAAACTGTCCGGCTGCCATCTGGGCTTATTGTCCCTGTCGATCAGACGAGCCCGTATGCCCTCAAGATAATCCGGATGCCTTATGATGAATTGTATGGCCTGAAAGTCCGTCTCATACACCCTGTCCATGGGAAGATGTTCATTGTATCGTAATAACTTCAAGGTGAGAGCCAGCGCGGTGGGTGATCTTTCCGAAAGCCCTGACAGAATGCCATCGCACGGCGACATGTGGATCCTGCATGTCTGAAGGGATTCAATGATCTCTGGAAGTGACGATTTGCTGGCGAAGTATTCCGCCACCCACTGGTCAACATCCGGTTTCGGCATAATTTCTCTGTAAAAATAGACTTTGAGCCTTCTCATCAACAGGGGTAACAGTTCTTTTGCATGTGATATGTCCTTCGCCTTAAAATTCTCTATGCTCCGTATCAATTCGTAAACCTTTTCCGAATGTGTCAGATGACTCGCAAAGCCAAGGCGGACGCATTCACTGCCCTGCATTTCATAACTGGTGAGTCCAAGGTATTCGGGATACCCCGGCGGACATTTGCTGTGCATCCATCCCGTCGCACCTACGTCCGGGAAGAATCCTATTCTTGTTTCCGGCATGGCCATCCGGGTGTTTTCCGTTGCGATAACCCAGTCGGCACCCGCTGCGATGCCCAGACCACCTCCCATCGTAATACCGTCGGCAATCACGATTACAGGTTTAGGACATCTCTGTATCGCCAGGTCAAGGTGGTATTCCTCCAGGAAAAACTGGTTTACATCGCCGATGTTGTTGTTCCGGATATCCAGTGCGAGACGCTTGAGATCACCACCGGCGCAGAATCCTCTGCTGCCCGCGCCATAGAACAGGATCAACTTGCACTCATCATCTGCAAGGGCTTCATTCAAATGGGTGGCAATAGATCTTACCATCTCAAGGGTGAGGCTGTTTATGGTTTCTTGTTTGTTGAGTATGATCGATATGCCTGCATCGGTACGGCGAACCAGCACCGGTGAGTTTTCAGGGTTGTGGCTGTTCATCGGTTCCCATTCCCGCTCATGTGCCTATTTCAGAATCATTTCCTCTTTTTTTTTCGAACACCCTTGCACCCTGCTGTACGAATCGGGTCTCCCATAAAGGATCGGACCCGTGCGTTGAGTATAGAGAAAATGTGCAGGCGAATCAAAGAAAAAGATGATCCGCTCATTCATACCGGTCGCAATGTTTCGATGTATTTGTATGGGCAAATGTGCTAAGGTCACACCCTTCCGTCAATAGTGAGGAGACTGTGAGAAATCAATAGGGAGAAGACAATGACCGCTGGAGAAGAAACGAAAAGGAAGAAAGTCAGAATCAATCAAAGGGATCTGTACAGGGAGGAATTTTTTACGGACATTCAGACCGGTACCATTCGTCAATTGACGCCCGTCAGGGCGAATGGGGAGATTGATAAGAGCCGCATGATGCTCTTTTTCGGTCAGACAAATCTGATCACCGAACACGGACCGCTGCCCATCCAGTTTCGTATTGAAGCGAAGAGCCTCCAGCAGGCCATAGATAAATTTCCCGATGCCATGGAGCAGCATGTGGAGATGATGGTCGAGGAAGCGAAGAAGGTGCAGCGGGAAGAGCAATCCCGTATCCTTATTCCGCGGGCGACACCTGCGGACAGCAATATTATCCTGAAGTAATGTACGCTATCCGATACCCACCTTTTCCTGTAAAAACATTTTCTCATTGAGGATCCGGATTGTCCGGCTTCTGGGGGGATATTATACGGGAGGGATTTCACTCGTAAAGGGGTAATGTTGCCTCCAGTGGTACCTGATGTTTTCAATCAATGGTGCCAGGATATTGATGTAATCGTCGGTCCATGGAGAGGTTCTGTTCAGACCATCATGCTCTCCTAACTTCACCCAGCCGCGGTTCACCAGCGCCTGAAGTCTCTCCGGATGCCTTGCGAGAACCACGCACCAGGTTACATTCTGGTATTGTTTTATTTTATCCCTTGTTGCCGGGACATTGAAGGCACCGTGCAGGTTCAGTCCTGCGGATGTAGCCTTTACCATGGGGCGCAGTTCGTAGTAGCGGTTTGACACGTGGAACAGGATGACCCCGTTTTCCGCCAACCGCTGCAGGTATATTGCCATCGCTTCCCGTGTGAGAAGATGGGTGGGGATGCCGTCACCGGTGAAGGCATCCATGTGAATGATGTCATATTCCCGTTCGCCTCCATTGATCTTCTGCAGAGAGAGACGGCCGTCGCCGACGACAACGTTCACGTTTCCTCTGCAGTCATCGAGGTAGGTAAACCACTGGCGGGCGATCTTCTCGTTGTCAGGATCAATCTCATAGTAGGTGATGAGATCACCTTCTTTGGCGTAGGCAGCGACAGTACCCGCACCCAGTCCGAGCACGGCAATTTTACGGGGACCGGGGGCCGTTTCATAGACATCGGAAATGCCCCCACCGGTATAGAAATAGGAAACAGGTGTCAGTTGCATATCAGGGTGCAGGAGTTGTGCCCCGTGGAGTGTTCTCCCGTGGAGCAGTTTTCGCATTCCTCCCGGAAGTTCCTCAGCAGGCGGCTCATCTTTGATGCGATATGTGCCGTAGAAATTCCGGTGACGGAATTTAACCGGTTCTTTAAAAGATGCCCAGCTCTCCATGCCGATCAGCGTCACGATCATCACAATGGCCAATACACGGGCTCCGTTGTGGAGAGATGATGAGCCCGGCCTGTAGAGGGTGAATGTTCTGTCGCAGCACCACCAGAATGCGGCACCGAACAGTGCCAGGAGGACGGGATATTCGAAGAGTCCTTTGAATATGAACGGTGCCGCGAGACTGACGAGGGCGCCGCCGATCCATCCTCCTAACGCGATGGTGAGATAAAAATGTGTAAGAAACTCTGCCGGAGGGCGGTATTCGTAGAGGGTCCCGTGGGCCACGAGACATATGATGAAGAATACAAAGAGATGTCCGATAATGGCAAGCCAGTGTAAAGGACCCCACAGATACAGTGCAAAGGAAAAGAGCAATGTTTCCGGCCAGATGATCTTCAGGTAACGTGGGACCCCGCCGCCGCTGCGGAAGGTTACGATGAAGCTTGCCAGATAGAGTGCGAGAGGAGCCACCCACGTCAGCGGGAAAGAACCGACTTCGAGGGCAATGTAGTTGGTAACGGCCAGGAGGAAAGCAGAGGGGAGGCAGCTTAAAAGGAGCCATCGTATATATGCCGGCGTGGCAATTATCCTTTCCCTGGGCTTATTGACCCTTCCCGGGTGAGTACTATTGACGTTTTTTTCAGGATGGAGCTGAAACCATGCCGCCACGACGAGGATTGCGTAGACGACGTAGAGTACCATCCAGGTGATGCTCTGTGTGCGCAATCCCGTGAGGGGTTCAGCAATAAAAGTGTAGCCCAGCAGCGCAATGAGAGAACCTGCGTTCGAGGCTGAATAGAGCGGATATGGATCGTGGTGTCTTCCCATTGGAGAATGGCTGAGCCATAACTGGGCGACAACTGCCGTTGTCGAAAGAACGGTGAACGGTAGTGCCACATGGAGAAACAGAATGACGAGCACATTGAGCAGCGGGGCATGGGGGGATGGTTCCGCGTGGATGTGCAAAGGAAGATTGAAGAGAGGGAGAATGAGCACAACGAGATGCCATCCGCCGATTTTCTGCGCGAAGAGGTGGGCGTATAAATACCCGATGAGGAGCATTGCCTGGAAGAACATGAGGCAGGTGAGCCACACGTGGGCGGCGCCGCCGAAGTAGGGTGTGAGCAGCCGGCCGACAAGGGGTTCCATCCCGAAGAGGAGGAGGGCGCCGGTAAATACCATTCCCGTGAGCACACCCATCGCCAGCCTTTGTTTCCGGTCGACGGTTATGACGCTATCGTGCTCCATGGATACTTTGCATCTATGACAAGTAGCGTTGCGCTCACGGATTTCACCTCTGATGTGGATATCAGAAAAGGGATCTATACTG
>VGTB01000077.1 GCA_016874835.1 Deltaproteobacteria bacterium
CTTGGCAATCTCCGCAACAGACTTTCCCTTTTCCCTGACACTGGCAAACAGCGCCGACATGTCATGCACCGCACCGATGAATATACTTCCCAATACCGCCCAGAGCCATACGGGGATAAACCCGAACATCATTGCC
Source organism: Deltaproteobacteria bacterium (assembly GCA_016874835.1). Taxonomy (GTDB): domain Bacteria; phylum Desulfobacterota; class Syntrophia; order Syntrophales; family UBA2185; genus VGTB01. The sequence goes on from VGTB01000077.1 coordinate 137, forward strand.
ACGGTAGGACCGATGATCGGCCCGCCACCGGCGATACTGGAGAAATGATGCCCAAAGAGCACGATGGGTTTTGTCGGACAGAAATCCACATCGTCTTTTATGGAACACGCCGGTGTCGGATTGGCATCATTTTCCTCAAATACTTTTGAAATATATTTTCCGTAAAAACGGTAACCTAAGTAGAATAAAACAGCTGCGACAATCATAAGTACTGCTGCGTTCATATCATTCTCCTTATTTTACTCATTTACACATATCTCAACGTTCATTCCACAATTTGACATTACTCTCACCGCCAGTTTAAATATCACATCCCCCCTTTGCAGATTTTTCATTCTGGATCGTTAAATCTCTTTTTAAACCCTTTTCCCATTGTCTCGCTAAATACGCCTCACCTGACAATGCATTATGGCTCACATTCATCATTACGGCGTGATGAATTGTATTATAATATACAATATTTTATATTCAAGGGATAATTATATCCTTTGCATGAGTACCCACAAGTCATCGCGGGGAGTGTGCGAACCGCAATGACTGTTCGTATTATGCAAAGCTCCCATAATTGTATGCGAAAAATCCGTCAATCACCGATAATGAGCTCGTCGAGAGATCGCTTCGGAACATGATGAACCCCGTCACCGTCCCGCAAATAGCCTGCCCATGCGAGATTCATGAATATTTTCGCATTCTGAACCGGATCACAGGAAAGGAAATATTTCAGCGGCTGGAGATTGGCTCCCGAGGCGGACAATCGCGCCAGATCGACAAGTTCTTTGAGTGTTGCAAGGTCAATGTGAAAGTCCTCAAAAAACCGACTGTAGCTCCTGTTTGCTGCGATCAATTCTTTCAGCATTTTCTGACTCCTCGTTCCCGATGCTGCTCCTGAGCCCCCTTTTACGGGGATTCAGAATTGTTGACGGAATTTTTCCCATGTATCGTATCGACTGAATACGCCGCAGTTCCGAAAATGTCTTGACAGTTGAATAATTATTCATTATCAATAAGTTAAAAGAAATCGTGAATGGTCATTTTAAGCTACCCATCACAAACGGCACAACATCAAACCATACCTTCAAATTCGTATCGGCCGGAGAGATAAAAGACGGGGAATAGGTAACACTGTTGAGGGAATTTTTCAATCAGCGTAAATTTTTGGCGTTCACCGATGAGACAATCCGTTCGGTGTCGGCGCACTTATAGGGGAAATCACAATATTAAATTATCGTTATTCTATGCGTAAGGAGGTGTTACGATGAGCTTCAGTTCACAAGGCGAAAAAGGACCGTACTGGGATATCTTTGCAAAAATGCCCAGGGAAAGTTTCGAATTGATGTTTGGCGGGATTGAAATCTACAACAAGATGTCGAAGGCATGGATGGAAAATGTGGAACTGCTGGCCAGAGGAAAGCCCGAGGATGCACTTAAATTCTGGACAGAATCATCCAAAGATATTTTTAAAGGGATGACCGAGATGTTCGCGAAAACAGCCAAGGCTTTCGGTATATCTCCCCTTGCGGCTGCACCACCCTGGGCGGATTTTCCCGACACACTCCAGGGACTGATGTCGGCTGCACCCTTCGGTCTCCCCTCATCACAGCAGGGCATCGAGGAATTCATTAAGTTCACCAGGGGATGGCAGGACAGCTATATAAGAATGTCAGATGCCTGGATCAATTATTTGGAAAAAAATGCCGAGTTCTATAAAACCGGGATGGAAAAAGGTGCGGCGCCGGAGAAGATCTGGAGAGATTGTATGGAATCGACGGAAGGTCTCCTCAAGGCGTGGGTGAATTTCGTCACGGAGCAGACAAGAGCCTATTTCGAACTCTGGAAATCACTTCTGCCGAAAGAAAAGGCCCCCGCGAAAAGAGCGGCGGCTAAACCGAAGGAATCTAAATAAGGTTAAAATACAAGATTGGCTTTGTTCTCAGCATTAAAAGGGGTTCCGGGAAAGCCTGTCAAAGCTGATCCCTGAACCCCTTTCACGTATTTTCAGGATCTGAAAAACTCGGAAACGACTTGAAGATATTCCGCCAGGAGCTGCTTGCTCACCACAAAGATGTGCCCGATATTTTTTTCTATCGTGCGGTTCAAGCCGCCACGGGAGATCCCGATATTGTCTTCTGTCAACCCCCATATATCGCTCGCCACGCATGAACCCACCGGGGCGATGGGATCCCGCGTTCCCCGATAACAGAAAATCCTCACACCGGCGTCCCTGAGAATTCCCATATCTGCCGGCTTGCCATCCAGCGCGGGGTTCGTAGATGGCAGACAGTATTTCCCCTCGTATATCTGGTTTCCAATGAAAATCTTCTCGATCCAGTCTCTGTGTGCCGCAACGGGAAACTTTGTTCCATGGGTCAACCAGAAGAGAAACGGGGCGGCGTCATCCACTGCGTTAGGGAAATGGGCACGGGAGTAAAAACCTAAAGATACGGTATATTGAACTCCCGGCTGAATCTCATTCATGCCCGCCTCAATCACCTGGGGCGGAATGTTGACATCGCCAAAAAGCTCTCTCATCACGGTCGAATCATACCCATGCCTTATCACCTTCCGCATCGGGCCATGACCGCTCGTATCATCATCGAATTTCACGGGGGAAGCCATCAGAGCGATTTTTTTAATATCCATCTCCTCTCCCCGGGCAAAGCGCTCCTCTGCTCTTCGCGCCAGATAAGGAAGCATAATGGTTCCCGCCATACAATATGCCATGACGTAAATTTCCTCCCCCGGATGCCGCTTCCCGATGATATCGAGATAGAAATCCGGTACTGTCTTGCCATAAAAATCGAACCCGAGATCGACTTCCTCCGGCCCCGCATCTCCATGATCGATGAGATAGACATGATAGCCCTCCCTCAACATCCCCTCGATGACTGATTTACCCTGAGCCAGGTCGTAGATTTCCGGCAAATTGATGAGCGGCGTCGCCAGGTAGAGAACTTTCCCATTCGGTGCAACGTCCTTCGGCAGGGGGTAATAGCGGAGCGTGACGGAATGTAACTTCGATCCCTGTACGACCTCGTAAGGGGAGTATCCTATCTTCCCCTTTGTCGCCCTTACGGAATAATCCCTGATGTCAAAAGCGTTTTTCCGATATAAACTCTCCAGCCTGAGACGGTTCTCTGCGAGATACTCTTCAAATGAAACCGCGTTGCTCCCGTCAGGCTTTTTCCCCATAAACGGGAGAGGCTCGCCCTCAAAAGGCATTTCCGTGATTGTCACAAGAATACTCTTCAAAAGGTCTTTCATGGCTTTGAGTCTGGTGAGACCTATGGAATTATAATTCTTCTCAAGCTCAGTAAACTTTTCGATATATTCTTCGAGAAGAGCTTTTCCCTTTGCCGTTTTCGTTAAGTTGAGGGCCTTCTTCCTGTCGAAGGTACCGTTTTTCATGAACGTACCGCATAGCTCGTACAGCAGCTGCGCGTACTCCTTATATATCCGGCTGTTCATCTCCCCGAAAATATCCGGATTCCTGCCCGACTGCACTGCCATGCGGGCCTGTGTTCTCAGGGTCCCTATCACAAAGAAATCCAGCATCGTATCCTGCCATAAAGCCGCAACGCTCAGAGGACCGTACAGTTCAGGAGATTTGCCCATTGACTCCAGAAAATGATGATACTGCATCAGTCCCTTCATATAGAGTCCTGAAATTTTACTCTTCCATGGGATGGCTGTGCTGAACCCCTCGACATTATCTACAGGTGTGACACCCATTAAGGATAATAAACTGTCCGGCGTGATCCTCCCGGAAACATGCTCTTCCCGTCTCATGCATATCCTCCTCTACCCTGAGAAATAGCGAACATTTGTGAAAATAATCTATCTTCTTCAGTAAGGCATGTCCAGATTTTTTTACTTGCATACCATGGTAATTTATTTTGAATTTTTTCCATGAATGGATTAACGTAAAGTCCATGGAATTTGATGTTGCGGGGGATTCTTGACACCGAAAGAAAAACTTAAAGTTGCCGTGATAGGCCTGATCCTTATTTTCCTCACCGGCATAATCGGTTTCCAGATACTTGAGGGATGGGGATTCGTTGAATCCTTCTATACCACAATCGTTACCCTGCTCACGGTGGGGTATGGCGATTTCTATCCGAAGACCGATGCCGGAAGGATATTTACCGCTGTTCTCATCATAATCGGGGTCGGTACGATGCTTCTGACTATCGGTCTCCTCACCGAGACCATGGTTGAGGCACGCTTCAAGGTACTCATGGGGAGGGGCAAATTGGATAAAATGATCAATAAATTGCAGAACCACTACATTATTTGCGGGTGCGGTAGAATCGGATACCTCATATGCAAGGAGTTACATAACGAAAAATTTGATTTTGTCGTCATTGACAGCAATCCCGAGGTGATCCAGAAAATCGAAGACGAAGGATTCATCTATCACAAGGGAGATGCGACGCAGGAAAAAACGCTCCTGGCAGCGGGCATCGCGAAGGCGAAAGGAATAGTCTGTGTCCTGCCCACCGACGCAGAAAATCTCTATGTGATCCTTACCGCAAAAGAGCTCAACCCGGATATTTACATCCTGTCCCGCGCAATAGACGAGGGGTCGGAACGGCGTCTGCTGAGGGCGGGAGCCAATCGCGTAATGTCACCCTATATTCTCGGCGGCATGAGAATGGCGATGGCAATCCTGCGACCCGCAATGCTGGATTTCATAGAGATCACGACCATGCGTCAGAGCCTGGAATTGAAAATGGAGGAAGTAACCGTGTGCGAGGGATCTTCCGTCATCGGGAAATCCCTCGAAGAGTCGGAAATAAGACAGCGCTTCGGTCTCATCATCGTCGCGGTGAAAAAAGACTCGGGCAAAATGATATTCAACCCACTCGCAACGTATATCATCGAGCAGGGGGATAAACTCATTGCCATGGGCGAAGGTGACAATGTGACCAAATTCGCCCAGGTATGTTTCACACATTAGGGATATCCAATAAAAGGATATCCAATAAAAGGATATCCAATAAAAGTTGACAATCACGGGATTTTGTTATACGTGAAACCCCCATGGAACCTCATGAATGTGAGGGGATGGATTTATGGATCGGGAGGCGGTGTAGCTCAGATGGTTAGAGCATACGGCTCATATCCGTAGTGTCCGGGGTTCGATTCCCTGCACCGCCACCATTAAAGAAAACTGAAAGCCTGGTGAAACCCAGGCTTTTGTGCGTCTATATAAATTTCTGCATTGTGCATGTATACTCCCGCATGACAGTGAGAGGGTACCTGAGGGGTTGTGAATTTACACTATGGAAGAAACTTTTATTCCAAGGCCGTGGGCCAGGAATCCCCACATCCAGACGATCCTGGGCAGTTTCAAGACCCGGTCAAAGATTCATTACCTGACATTAGTGGAAACCTCCCGGGAAATGATCATCGATGGAGGAGGAGGCGTTCGTCTTCTGGGTTATTACTCGCCGCAGCCGTCACAACACAGCAGGGGATTGATTACCATCCTTCACGGGTGGGAGGGGAGTTCCCAATCAAACTACATCATGAACGCGGGCACCTTTCTCTACAGGGAAGGATATGATGTGTTCCGTCTCAACTTAAGGGATCACGGTGACAGTCACCACCTGAATGTGGGTCTCTTCCACGGCGCGCTTATTGATGAAACATTCAACGCCGTCCGGAATATTTCTCTCCTGCGTGAAAACGATCCCTATTTTCTCATAGGGTATTCCCTCGGCGGCAACTTCGCCCTGCGGATTGCCCGGATGCAGTCAACCCGGAAAATCGAAAACCTCAGGCACGTCATATGCGTCAGTCCCGCCCTCGATCCGCACAAAGCCACCCTGGCGATCGACAGCAGCCTTCCCATCTACAGACATTACTTCCTCAGCAGGTGGAAAGCGTCCCTGAGAAAGAAACAGTCCCTCTTCCCCGGCACCTATCATTTTAACGACATTCTCCATGAGAAGACCTGCATGTCACTCACCGAGGCCATCATGCCTTACCACCCCGATTTCGATGATTACCGGGAATACTTCAAACGCTACACGTTGCTCAACGACGCCCTGGCGGATCTTTCCCTGCCGGTGACGATAATCACCTCCGAGGACGATCCCATCGTGACCGTCAACGACTTCCGCGGATTGAAGAAGAACAGCTTCCTTGAAATTTCCATCCAGAGATACGGCGGCCACTGCGGTTTTATTGATTTTCCACCCCTGGAATGCTGGTATTTAAAAGAACTTCTCAAGATACTTAAGCACTCGTACCCTATGGAAAGAGAGGCGCATGGAATCCCCATCCCTGAGCGATAAAGTCGGGTTCCTCGAGTCCGTTACGGATATCCTCGGCAGGAACCCGGTTGACTTTGCGGACAAAGCGCACTTCATACAATCAACCCGGGGAACACAGAATGAGTATTCCGCCGCCGGGGTGCTCCTCCTCCTTTATTTCAAACCGGATAGGTTATCGTCCTCTCAACGGGAAGGTGAGTTCACATTCCAGCTTATCAAACGCTCATCCACAGTGACCCAGCCCGGCGACCTGAGCTGTCCGGGCGGCCTCCTTCACCGTTTCTTCGATCCCCTCCTGAGACCTGTCATCATGTTCAATCTGTTACCCATCATGCAGGGAAAGGCACGGCAATACGCGAGGATGAGAGATAAAGAAACCTTTAATACGATCACCCTTTTTCTGACAAACGCGGTAAGGGAAACCTGGGAGGAAACAGGTCTCAGCCCGTTCAACATAACTTTTGCAGGCCCCCTTCCCTCCTATACACTCCACTTCTTCAGACGGACCATTTTCCCCCTTGTATGCCATGTAAAAAAGGAATGGCCTTTCCGGCCCAACGACGAAGTGGACAGGATTGTAGAGATCCCCCTGAGTGTCTTCTTCAACGCCTCCAGCTATGGGACCTTTATAATCGAGATGCCCGATGAATACAGAACGATGAGAGAAGGACCGCTTGAGTTCCCCTGTCTCCTTTTTCCTGACCGCACGGGGGATGAAGAGATCCTCTGGGGGGCAACGTTTTCTATTATCATGAACTTTCTCCAGGTTGTGTTCGGTTTGAGACTTCCGGATCTGTTATCGAAGAGAACAATCAGAAAGACACTCAGCCCTGCATATTTGACGGGCCACATAAAACGGTCCTAACATTCGCAGGTTTTTTCTATTGACAAGGAATGATCAAGCAGCTACTTACGTTACCACTCAAATGCCACGTGATAATTCACACAATCATCATTCTCTCTTATTATGATAATACCTGAAGTGAGCATCTTATGATTACGAAAAGAGCAAACGAAATTCCCCCTTTCATAGTTATGGACATCCTGGAAAAGGCGCAGGAGATGCAGAGACAGGGCCGGGATATTGTCCACCTTGAAATTGGCGAACCCGATTTCGACACTCCCGAATGCATCAAGGAGGCCTGTTACAGGGCCATGAGAAACGGGGAAACTCATTATACCCACAGCCAGGGTATCATTGAATTGAGGGAGGCCATCTGCGAACACTACTACAATAAATACGGGGTGAGAGTAACACCCGATCAGGTTGTGATAACTTCCGGTACGTCACCTGCCATGCTGATTCTCTTTGCGTTGCTGCTCAACAACGGTGACGAGATCATTATTTCGGACCCCTACTATGCCTGTTATCCCAATTTCATCAGGTTCTTCGAGGGAATACCCGTTACCGTAAACGTGTATGAAGAGGAAGGCTTTCAATATACCCCCGAGGCGATTAAAGAAAAGATATCGAAACGTACAAAAGGTATCATGATCAATTCGCCGTCGAATCCGACAGGAAATCTCCTCAGTGCGGAGCGCATGGAGAAAATCGCCTCTCTGGGAGTTCCCGTGATATCCGACGAGATTTATCATGGACTCGTATACGAAGACACGGAACACAGCATCCTGGAATTCACGGATAACGCGTTTGTTTTCAACGGATTTTCCAAGACTTACGCCATGACGGGATGGCGTTTAGGGTATTTGATCGCTCCCAGAGCGTACATAAGACCGATTCAGAAGATGCTCCAGAACCTGTTCATATCAGCCAATGCCTTTGTCCAGCGGAGCGGAGTAGCCGCATTGCGGGAAGCGGAAAGTGACGTAATCCGGATGAAAAACATCTACAATGAGAGAAGGAAGTTTTTGATCAGGCGACTCCGTGAAATCGGCCTCGGGGTTAAGGTGGAACCCACAGGCGCCTTCTATGTCCTGGGAAACATTAAATCATTTTCCGGAGATTCGTATCGAACGGCTTACGAGATCCTGGAAAACGCCTCCGTGGGCGTCACCCCTGGAATCGATTTCGGTACAAACTGCGAGGGATATCTCCGGTTCTCATATGCGAATTCCATTGAGAACATAGCGGAAGGCCTGAACCGTCTTGAAAAATATCTTAAGGAAACCTACGGGATGTGAACGTGGAAGGATCGGTTGGAGCCGTCGTATTCGATTTCGACGGCACGCTGGCAAAACTGAACATCAACTTTCCCCGGATGCGTAAGGCAGTGGTGGACCTTATCGATTCATACGGCGTTCCCGTGGACGGGCTCAGGGATATGTATGTGCTGGAGATGGTAGATGCGGGGATGTCGCTCATTGCACAAAAGCACCCCGGTCAGGAGCACCATTTTCTCCGCCGGGCGAATGACGTGATTACCGATATTGAAATCGCAGCCGCAACCAGGGGAGAATTGATCGAAGGAACAAGAGAAATGTTACGCGAGCTGAAAAAGCGTTCCATAAAAACGGGGGTGATCACGAGAAACTGTCAGATGGCCGTCGTTCAGGTGTTTCCCGACATTCATGAATATTGTAATCCTGTCATTACGCGGGAATTCACCAGAAACGTGAAGCCTCACCCGGAACACCTCCTGTCGGCGCTCGCATTCCTGAACGTTCTTCCGCAACACGCGTTCATGGTTGGCGATCATCCCATGGACATTAAAATCGGAAAAGATGCCGGCACATTCACGATCGGTGTGTTATCCGGATATTCGACATCCGGCGACCTCCTGAAAGCCGGTGCCGATATCATCCTCAACAGAGCAGATGAAATTCTGGGCATTCTCGGATGATAATAACCATTCTTTCCCCGGGATTGAAGCCCGTGGGGGCGTGACGATACAGTCTGTGCGAAAACGCACTGGTATTTGTTGTATCCCGGTATTCTTCACTTGACAGAGGTACAATTAATCGATTATTTTCATACATTAATAAGTAGAAGAACCGTCCCCGCGGGCTTCTGTTCCGCCTGTAGCGTAAGGTTGTGATATAATGAATAAACAGGAAAATAAAAGCTCTCTCGAACACTGGAAAAAGGCTTATCCGGAAAAATTTGCCAGTGAAGAAGTAATCTTCGGTCATATTCGGAGAGGCGATCATATATTCGTAACATCGGGTTGCGGGGAACCGCAGTATCTCTTGAGTGCTTTGACCAGATACGTCGAGTCTCATCCCAAAGCTTTTTTCGATACCGAAATAATACAGGTTTATTCGCTGGGGATAGCCCCTTATACCGACCCGAAATTCAAAAGCAACTTTCGCCATAACTCATTCTTTATCGGGAACAATACAAGAGATCCCGTCAACAGGGGGGCGGCGGACTATACCCCTGTATCCCTTTCGGACATACCCGCCCTGATTAACGGAGGTATCGTACGTATCGACGTTGCGCTCATCCAGACATCCATGCCGGATGAACATGGTTTTCTGAGCCTGGGCGTGAGTGTGGACATGGTGAAGGCGGCAACGGAAAAGGCATCGATGGTCATCGCCCAGGTGAACTCCTACATGCCCCGTGTCCATGGAGACGGCTTTATCAATGTCAGTGATGTGAACTATATCATTCACCACGACTCACCGGTTCTGGAAATCCAGAGAGCCTTCTCCGAAGAAAAAACGATGACGTTACAGAGAATCGGAAATTATGTCGCAAGACTCATCCAGGACGGCGATACCCTCCAGGTGGGATACGGCAGTATTCCCAACGCCATCATGGCGCACCTCTACAATAAAAAACACCTGGGTGTCCATACGGAGCTCCTGACCGAGGGGCTCGTAAACTTGATCAAGGTTGGTGTCATAAACAACTCCAAAAAGATACTGAATCGTGGGAAAACAATCGCGACCTTCTGCATGGCAAAAAAAGAAACTTATGAGTATATCCACGATAACCCCGCCATTGTATTCAGGACTGTTGATTACACCAACGACCCCCTCCTCATTGCACGCAATGACAACATGGTCGCCATCAACAGCGCCCTGGAGATAGACCTTACCGGTCAGGCAACCTCTGAATCCATCGGCAGTCTTTTCTACAGCGGTATAGGCGGTTTTCAGGACTTCATGAGAGGCGCCTTGCTGGCGAGAAACGGGAAAACAATCCTGGCGATGAAATCAACCGCGGTGAATGATACGGTTTCCAGGATCGTGCCGCACCTGAACGCGACGGCCGGTGTGACCCTCAACAGGGCGGATGTCCACTATGTGGTAACGGAATATGGCATCGCCTATCTTCATGGGAAAAACATCCGGGAACGGGCCATGGCCCTTATTTCCATCGCCCACCCGAAATTTCGTTCCTGGCTCATTGAGGAGGCCAAGAGGCGGGGCTTGATTTACCAGGATCAGGCGTTCATTCCCGGAGAGCGGGGGAGATATCCGGAAGATCTGGAAGTCTACAGAACAACGAAAACGGGATTCCCCCTCTTCCTGAGACCTGTCAAGATTACCGACGAGCCCCTTTTGAAGGACTTTTTTTATTCCCTGTCGGATAGAAGCCTTCATCGCAGATTCCTCTCATGGCGTACAGACATACCCCATGAACGCCTGCAGGATTTCGTGGTAATCGACTATACCAAGGAAATTTCCATTCTGGCTATGATGGGTCCCGAAGAGAACCAGGTAATTCTGGGTATAGGACAGTACGGCATCGATCAAGCGTCCCATACGGCCGAGGTAGCTCTGGTGGTGAGAGACGATTATCAGGGCAGAGGCATCGGAAGCGAACTGCTCTCCTATTTGACCTACCTGGCAAAGAGAGAAGGTCTTCTGGGGTTCACGGCCGAGGTTCTTATGGACAATAAACCGATGCTTCAGGTTTTTGAACAGGGCGGATTTGATATCGAAAGACGAAGCGATGCGGGGGTGTATCATTTGAAAATGGCCTTCAAAGCACCGGAGGGGAGGAGAATCCTTTAGAAAGATCATCTCCTGCACAAATAATGATGTCTTCACACAACTACAGAGAGGTTTGTTAAATGGATACGATGGTCATATCATCACTACGGCAGAATGCGGGAAAGACAAGTGTGATTATCGGATTGGCAAAAGCACTCAACAAGAAAATCGGCTATATGAAACCCTTCGGTGACAGACTGATCTACAGGAAAAAGAGGCTGTGGGATTATGACACCGCCCTCATTAATACGGTCTTCGGCATCGGAAAAGATCCCGCCGAAATGAGCATCGGATTCGACCATTCCAGGATGCTGTACATATTTGACAAGGAAACAATCAGGGATAAAGTCCGGGAACTGCACAGGAGCGCAGGAGAAGAGAAGGATATCATGTTTGTTGAGGGCGGCAGGGAAATATCGTACGGCATCTCCGTTCACCTTGACGCCATATCACTGGCTAAAGCTCTTGACGCAGAGCTCCTGATCGTGATCAGCGGGAAAGATGATACCATTATCGACGACATCATCTTCCTGCAAAAGCATATTCATTGGGGAACCGTTAACTTCAAGGGTATTATTGTTAACAAGGTCACAAATCTGGAAGATTTCGTCAATATTCATCTTCCCAAGATAAAGCAGTTACCTGTTCACGTATTAGGG
>VGTB01000078.1 GCA_016874835.1 Deltaproteobacteria bacterium
GGCCTATGAAGCGACGGACTTCTTCCCTGACTTGGGTAATGAAGGGAAATGGTTGCGTTTTACTGCTGCCGTGATCAGAGGGTCTTCAGGTGAGGTGGTCGGCGCGATAGAGACCCTCGAAGATGTCACCGATCGGAAAAAAGCAGAAGAAGAACTTATTAAAGTTAGAAAACTGGAGTCACTCGGCGTATTTGCGAGTGGAATTGCTCATGACTTCAGTCTTTTATTGTCAGCCATGCTAAGGAACATCTTTTCAGCGAAGTTAACCCTTACCGAGGGGGATAAGGTTCTGGAGGATGAACTGGCGATGGCCGAAAAGGTGGGCCTTCAGGCAAAAGAATTGGCCTATCGGCTGGTTACATTCGCGAAAGGGGGTGAACCGACCAGGAGGGTAGGCTCTATTTCTCAGTTGTTAAGAGACACAGCTGATCTTTCTTTCGAAGGAACAAATGTCACATGCAAGTTTTTACTGCCTGATGATCTCTGGTCCGTTGAAGTCGATGATGTGCAGATGCGTCAGGTTGTTGATAATCTGCTGATTAACGCACAGGAGGCGATGCCCGCTGGTGGGAAAGTTATCATACGCGCTGAAAATGTGGGTATAACAGCAGGCTCCGGTCTTCCCTTAAAAGAAGGGAGGTATGTCAAGTGGTCTGTGAAAGATCATGGAAGGGGAATACCAAAAGATAATCTTCCAAGAATATTCGATCCCTATTTTACGACGAAGACGTCAGGTATATCAAAAGGGGTGGGTCTGGGGCTGGCCATTTGTTACTCGATTGTTACAAAGCACGATGGTTTCATTGCCGTGGATTCTGAACCGGAAATGGGGACTACATTTACCGTGTATCTGCCCGCTTCCTCTGAAAGCGTAATGAAAGATGAGGCTGAGAAGACTGGTCTGCGAGAGGGGAAGATCCTGGTGATGGATGATGCAGAATCTGTACGTAACGCCACGGGGATAGTCCTTAATTATCTCGGATACGAAGTCGAATATGCGAAAGATGGTGTTGAGGCAATAGATCTCTATAAAAATGCGAAAGCCAGAGAACGGCCGTTTTCTGCGGTGATTCTTGATTTGCATGTTCCGGGCGGGATGGGGGCCAAGGAAACCATAAAGGAGTTGTTGACAATGGATCCCTCCGTGAAAGCCATCATTTCGTGCGGATACGCGGATGATCCTGTTGTTTCAGAATTCGGGAAGTATGGGTTTTCCGGGATGGTCAACATCCCGTATGATATGGATACCATGAAAGAGACACTGTCCCGTGTGCTGAAGTAGATGCGATTTCCGATATTTTCTTCTTCACTCATTCTAACCTCTCCTCCACCAAATAGTCAGTAAAAAGTCTTTGCGTCGTTCGGATATTTGCGTTAAAAAAATGTCATGGAAGGCTTCGTTGATCAATATCTCAATTTTCTTGCCGTGGAGAAGGGAGTATCACGTCATACGATAGATGCATATAGCAGGGATCTGAACAAGTACATCGGTTTTATTAAAGGGCGGGGTGTTCAAAGTATCAAGGGTATATCTCCCGAGGATATCGTATCTTTCCTGGCTAAGGTTCGTGGTGACGGACTCAACGCAAGGTCTGTGAACAGAACCCTTTCGGCCATCAGAGGTTTCACTCAATTCCTCATACGTGAAAGAATGGTCGATGAAAACCCTGTGGTGAATATTGAACGTGCAAAGACCTGGATGATCCTTCCCGATACCCTGAGTCAGGGTGAAATGAATTTATTGCTCGCACAGCCAGGCAACGTGAGTCCCGTTGCAACAAGGGACACGGCGATGCTGGAACTTATGTACGCTACGGGAATTCGTGTGTCCGAGCTGCTTTCGTTGACAATAAACAGCGTCAACTGGCAGGTCGGCTATCTCGTTGTGATGGGGAAAGGCGGAAAAGAACGGATTGTACCCATGGGAAAATCGGCATATCACTGTGTGCGTGCGTACGTGGATTCCTCCCGGCCGAAATTCCTGAAGGGTCGTCAGACAAACCTGCTTTTCCTCAACAGGGCAGGCGAAGGTTTGACGCGGCAGGGGTTCTGGAAGATTTTAAAAAAATATGCAACGAAATCAGGACTGCACAAAAAGATACATCCCCATACATTCCGGCATTCTTTTGCGACCCATCTTCTGGAGGGTGGGGCTGATCTTCGCTCCGTGCAGATGATGCTGGGACATTCGGACATATCAACAACACAGATTTATACTCATGTAACGCGCGACCGCCTGAAGGCTATCCATAAGAAGTACCATCCCAGAGGCTGAAAGACTGGTGTGATACGATGGATGACGGTTTCTTAGAGAGGAAGGGGAAAAACACGGAAAAACGGACCCTCCGGAGATATAAAACTGTCGGAATGATTACAGCCGGGATAGCGGTCTTAATCGCTGTTCTGGTGATAACTCATGCTCTCCTTGTCGATGGAACACAGCGGTCATCTTCGCGAATCATTAGGCTGAAGAACATGTTTTCCTTCGTGTTCCTGGGTCAGAAGCCGGTATTTTACTTCCTTGATTTAGAAATGAACGGCAAAGATTACAGGTTGTCACTGCAGGATGTCTTTGATGTCACCTACCGTGATGAATTCGTGATCAGGAGTGTTTCCACGGATGCCATAGGAGCCCGCGGGGTATCTGTGGATATTGAAGGCATAGGCGGTCCTGATGATGCAGGAATCACGCTCCGGGGGGTTGAATTGGTTGATAGAGTTCTTTCCACGACAAGTGTTATTCAATCCGGTCCCATAATCGCCGGCAGCATAAACGTGTCGTATCGAGGCGAGCTCATTGCTGCGATCCCCGTGAGAGTTACGATAACCCCGCAGGATTTGTTGCGGCATGCCCGGGATTCCGGAAGTGTGCAAAATCAGATTGACTATCTCAAAAAGGCCAGCGAGATGAACAGGGCCGATATCGGTGTACGCAAGATGCTTGCGGCGGTGTACACCCGTTCAGGTGCTCTTGAGAAAGCAATCGCCCAATATAATGAGATTCTCTCCGTAAAGCCTGATGATGTGACTGTTCTGGCGGAACTTCTCAAATGCTACATAGATGCTCGAAAATACGATAAGGCTCTCAAGACGGGCATAAAACTCTCTACCCTCAATCCGCAGGACGCTTCCGCATTCGCCGGTGTTGCCCTTGCCTATGCCGGTAAGGGGGCGTGGGACAAAGCTATTGTCAATTACAGGGAATCCCTGCGGCTGAATCCGGATGATTCCATGGTTCGCTTCAAGCTGGGAGAGGCTCATGAGAGGATGAGAGATGTAAGGACTGCCATTGAACAGTATAAGCTCGTCCTGGCAAGAGAACCGCAGTCGGAACATGTGATGATGGCTTTGGCGGGTGCATATCTCAAGATGAACGGTTTTGATGAAGCGATAAGGTTGTACAAGGAAATGATACGCAGACACCCCCGGAATGCCTCGCTCTATGCCAATCTTGGGGTTGCTTACGGGGGCAAGGGCATGCTGGCTGAGGAAATCGAAAGTTATCAGAAAGCACTCTCGCTGAATGGGAAAGACCCGGTCATTCACTTCAATCTCGCCATGGCTTACGAAAAGGGCAACCGGCTTCAGGATGCAATAGGAGAATACTCAAAGGTGTTGAAACTCAGCCCCAATGATGCTGAGGCGATTGTTCGCTTGGCAGATATTGAGTTTAAAATTAAAAAATACGGTGAAGCAATCAGACTGTATGAAAAAATAGTGAAAACTTCTCCCAGAAAGGCGGCAATTCACGCGAATCTCGGGTTTGCGTACGGGGAACTCAAAAAATACAATCAATCTTCCGATCATTACGAGAAGTCATTAAAGTACGGGATTAAAGATCCTCAAATCCACTATAATCTCGCGTATACGTATGATAAACTGGGACGGGCGAAAGACGCGATCCGCGAATATGAGAGATACGCTTCGTCGCATCCGACGATGGAAATCCTGGACATTTTAGCTGATCATTATGTGAAGGAGAAACAGTATGACGCCGCGATAAGGACCTACAAGAGAATGCTTAATGTTGATGCACGAAAAAAGGCGGCCATATACTCAAGTATTGCGTACGTACATGGTCTCAAGAATGAAACTGACAGGGAGTTGGAATATTACATAATGTCGACAGAACTGGAGGCGGAAGACGATGTTGTCTATCTGAATATGGGTGCTGCCTATGAGAAAAAGGGGATGTATCAGGAAGCTCACAGGGCCTATTCGAAGGCGTATGAAATAAATCCTGAATCGGTTGAGGCCGCGAAAAAGATACCGGAAATGAAAATCAGGATTCTGCAACAGAAACACCGTGAATGAAAAATATTTGAGAGTATAGTGAACCGGGTGAGGAAGTCCTATGGGAAAGGGGAATGGAGAGAAAATGAGACAGATTATTCTCAACGATGTAAGGATAGGGGAGGGTGCGCCGTTCGTACTCATTGCCGGCCCCTGTGTGATCGAAACTGAAGAAACAGCGAGGGATATTGCCTTGACCCTGAAGGACATAACCACACGTCTTGAGATTCCATTCATTTTCAAGGCTTCCTATGATAAGGCAAACCGCAGTTCCGTACACTCCTACAGAGGGCCGGGTCTCATCCGGGGGCTACAGATTCTAGAACGTATCAAAAAGGAAATAGGTATTCATATATTATCGGATGTCCATCGCTTTGAAGAAATTGAACAGGCTTCAGAGATCCTTGATATCGTGCAGGTGCCGGCGTTTCTCTGCAGGCAGACTGACTTCATCATGGAGGTGGCCGGAAAAGCCAGGATCGTCAATATCAAAAAGGGGCAGTTCCTCTCTCCCTGGGAAGTCTCCAACATCCTGGAGAAGATGTATGCGGCGGGGAATCACAATATCATTATCACGGAAAGGGGAACCACGTTCGGGTATAACAATCTCGTGGCTGATTTCCGCTCACTCCCCATAATAAGAGGGCTTGGTTGCCCCGTTGTGTTCGATGCGACACACAGTGTTCAACTTCCGGGAGGGATGGGTACGGCCTCCGGAGGGCAGCGTGAGATGATTCCCTTCCTTGCGAGAGCAGCTGTTGCCGTCGGAATAGACGGTCTCTTCCTGGAAGTACATCCGGATCCGGACAACGCGAAATGTGACGGGCCTAATTCTATGCATCTGGATAACCTTTTCGATTTACTCAGTACCCTTGTACGGATTGACAGGATTGTAAAGAGGAAGGCAATTGATGAGGAATGATTCACATATCAGCGGGGTAGCGGATCATGAGGTATGAGTTGAGCAGGAATTTGAAAAAAAAGATTAAATCGGTTCGCATTTTGGTGATGGATGTTGATGGGGTGATGACCGATGGAAGGATCATCATGGATGATGAGGGCAGGGAGATTAAAAACTTCAATGTGCGGGATGGACACGGCATAAAAATGCTGATGAGATACGGTATCGACGTGATACTTCTGACGGGAAGGAGGTCTGCCGTTGTCGAACATCGTGCCCGTGATCTGGGTATCAGCGAAGTCCACCAGGCGGTATTTAACAAGCTCGAGGTTTGTGACGAGATTATTCAGAAGAGATCAATTGATTATGATCACATTGCCTTCATTGGCGATGATATTGTGGACATTCCCCTGCTGAAAAGGGTTGGGTTTTCAGTTGCCGTAGCTGATGCCGCGGATCATGTAAAAAAGGCAGTGGATTATGTTACGGAAATGAAGGGGGGAAAGGGAGCAGTCCGGGAAGTCTGCGAACTCATTCTCATAGGGCAGAATAAATGGTCTGAGATTGCAAAAAAATATGATTTCGATGACATGCCGTAATGGTTTGTGAATGTATTTGATCTTTACAGTCAAAATAACTGGTGGTATAAACTCAGATAGTCTGCAAGGCGGGTTTAAAAGAAATCAAATGATCGTACGTACGAATTCTCTGCGTGTGGTCGTTTCGATTCGCCCAAAAAGGTTGTCAACGAATCTTTCATGTATATTCTCCGAACATCTTTTCACGTGGTACACAGTCATCAGGAGAGAAAGACTCATTTCCTTCAAAATCAAAGATGCCCCTTACCATACCTGCGGAGAATCAATAGCGAGAACGTTTATGAAGATGAGCAGAAAGCTCGTGATCATTTTTAGTACTGTACTTGTAACGGTAGTTGTGGTTGCCGCATATTTCGTTGCGGAAGGTGATAAGACGTCAGGGAAAAAGCTGCTTAAAATTGTGACAGATAATGTCGATCTTCAGGTCAAAGACGTGTTGTATACGGATGTGGGGGAATCGGGGTTGAAATGGGAGGTGCGGGCTGACAGTGCGCAGTATATGAAAAGCGAGAAGCTTGCGCAGTTTGATAAAATCAGGGTAAAGCTCGTGCTGGCAGACGGAAAGACGATTTCCATGGTGGGAGATAAAGGGAAATTACATACGGATACAAAGGATATGGAGATCACGGGTAATGTGGAAATTGTCTCTGACAGGGGAGATAGACTTACCACGGACATTATCAAATACTCAGGATCGGAACAACGATTCTATACGGACTCACCTGTGAAACTCGAAAATGCTCGGCTGCGGATTAAGGGAGTGGGTATGTCACTATCGATAAAGGACAGAGATGTGACGTTACTGTCAAAAGTAAAAGCGATTGTGGAGTAGGGATAATCCGTGACTGAAAACTTCAAAATGAAATGTTCTGTACTTTTATCAGTGGTGATTATATTATCATCCATCATCGTGGATGCGAAAGAGGCAAGTGCTCAGAAAACGATTAAGGCTGAGAAAAACCAGCCGATAGAGATCGTTTCGAATCGTCTCGATG
The DNA here is from genome assembly GCA_016874835.1 of Deltaproteobacteria bacterium. Lineage (GTDB taxonomy): Bacteria > Desulfobacterota > Syntrophia > Syntrophales > UBA2185 > VGTB01. The sequence goes on from VGTB01000078.1 coordinate 6,789, forward strand.
CATATAGCGAAAAACGATTGGTAGTATTTTCGGGGAATGCAATCGCGACACAGGGCGACAGAATTATCAAATCTGACCGCATTATGCTGTATTATAAAAAGGATTCACGTGAGGCCGACAGGATAGGTGCCGGAGGTGCCGGTAGGGCAGGGGATATTGAGAAGATTGAGGCGAAGGGAAACGTCACCGTAACGCAGGGAGAAAGAATAGTCACAGGGGATGATGCTGTTTTTTACCAGGAGATGCAGAAGATAGTCGTGACGGGGAATGCCGCGATGCGTGAGGGCCGGAACGTGATTCAAGGTGAAAGAATTGTGGTCTTACTCAACGAGAACAGGGGTATTGTCGAAAGCGGCGGCAGTAAGAAGGTGAAAGCGACTATTTATCCCGAAGACAAGAAAGAAATAAAAAAATGATAACGTGCAATTGCAATGGATATGAGAGACGCATAGAACGGGTGTTCAGGACCGATGGGCAAGCTGCTGGCTGATGGGCTGGTTAAGATGTACGGCAACAGAACCGTCGTGAACAAGGTTGATCTGGCGATCAATCCCGGTGAGGTTGTGGGTCTCTTGGGACCTAACGGTGCCGGCAAGACGACTACGTTTTATATTATTGTCGGCCTGATATGGCCGGATTGGGGGAGGATCATTCTGGACGGTGAGGACATCAGCAGATGCCCCATGTATATTCGGGCCAGAAAGGGACTCAATTACCTCCCGCAGGAACCATCCATATTCAGGAAGCTCAGTGTGGAGCAAAACATCATGGCTGTTCTTGAAACACTCAATATCGATAACGGTGAAAAGAAGATAAGGCTGGAACAATTGTTGAGCGAACTGGACATATCCCATCTGGCAAAATCGTATGCGTATTCCCTCTCGGGAGGTGAAAGACGACGGGTGGAGATAACAAGGGCTCTCGTCACGTCTCCCAAGTATATTCTCTTGGATGAGCCTTTTGCGGGCATAGATCCGCTTGCGGTTGCAGATATTCAGAGGATCATTGAGAAACTCAGGTCCAAGAATATCGGCATAGTCATCTCGGATCATAATGTGAGGGAGACACTCTCTGTGTGTGACAGGGCGTATATTGTAAATGAGGGTACCATTTTAGTGGAAGGGGATCCTGACACCATCGCGAACTGTGAAATTGCCAGGAAGATATACTTCGGGGAAGATTTCTCTCTGAAGGGTTGATGAGCGAGCAAGAAGTTACGATCGGGACTTGGAATAATGGCGTTTGAACTCAAACAGAATCTGAAATTAACCCAGCAGCTGGTAATGACACCGCAGCTGCAGCAGGCAATAAAGCTTCTTCAGCTCTCAAGACTTGAACTGGTTGGCATGATCAACCAGGAAATGGAAGAGAATCCATTACTTGAGGAAGTGGTTTCAGATGATTTCCAGGAGGAAGAGCCTCTTCCCGAAATGAGTGAAATGGAAACCATACAAAGGGAAGAGGGTAAAGTTATCGACCGTACCGTAGAGCTTACAGGAGAAGGTGACGGCAAGGAGGAATTCGACTGGAATGGTTATCTGGAAGACTACGGTCCTATGGGGCTCAGATATGACAGAATGGACGATGAAGCTCCTTCCTGGGACAACGTCATTACCGTAAAGCCGACTCTTACCGAGCATCTCATCTGGCAGCTCCGGTTATCCCGGCTCACAGAGGCGGAAATGATTATCGGTGAACAGATTATTGGTAACCTTGATAATAATGGATATTTGGTTGCGTCTGTTGAAGAAATTGCGTCGCAGGTGGGCAGAGAGTCAGAACTGGTGGAGACTGTTCTAAAAAAAGTTCAGGAATTTGATCCACCTGGAATTGCCGCGAGGGATATCCATGAATGCCTGTTCATTCAGGCGAGGGTACTGGGTGTATTGAATCCGCTCATCGAAGCGATAATAAATCATCATCTCAAGGATCTGGAAATAAAGAACTACAGCGGTATATCCAAGAAGCTGAAAGTGCCCCTTGCGGATGTCTTACGGGCAGTGTTATTGATAAGCAACATGGATCCCAGACCGGGGAGTATTTATAATGAGGAGAGGATCGAAACCATAATCCCTGACGTATATTTGTTAAAGACAGGGGACGAATATAAAATCGTGCTCAATGATGATGGCCTGCCGCGATTGAGAATCAGCAATTTTTATAGAGAAATTATGGGAGGGGTAAGTACAAGTCCCGGTGCCGAAAAAAGTAAAAAGTATATCAGAGAGCGAATGCAGTCGGCGACATGGCTTATCAAGAGTATCCAGCAAAGACAGAAGACGATTTACAGGGTATCGGAAAGTATCGTCAAATTTCAGAGGGACTTTTTCGATAAAGGAATCAGTTATCTCAGGCCATTGGTTCTGCGGGATATTGCTGATGACGTGGAAATGCACGAATCGACAATCAGCAGGGTTGTGACGAATAAATACATGCACACTCCACGGGGGATATTTGAATTAAAATATTTTTTCAGCAGCAAGATCCAGAAAACCGGTGGGGATGCAGTTGCATCGAAGAGCGTGAAAGAAGCAATAAAGAAAATAGTCAGCGGTGAAAATCCCAAAAAACCTTACAGTGACAGTGACATTGTTGAACTATTAAAGAAGACAGGGATATCTATTGCGAGAAGGACGGTTGCAAAGTACAGGGAAATGATCGGCATTCTTCCCTCTTCGAAAAGGAAAAAATATTTTTAGTCTCTCAAAAAACAGATTGACCTCAATGCGATTTAGGATTAGTATCCCCCGCTTTCAAGAAACGAGCAGATATGCTTTGAATCATATGAATGGATTTAGAGGAGGATAAAGGCATGAAAATTTCGATAACCTTCAGGAATAAAGACGGCGAAGAATGGCATAAGGAATATATCGACAAACGACTCAATAAACTGAGAAAATATGTAGACAATCCGGTTGAGGCTCGAGTTGTTCTCTCTGTAGAAAAGTTTAGGAATGTGGCGGAAGTGAGTTTGATGGCAAACGGTTTGAACATGAATGCGAAAGAAGAAGCCAAGGACATGCATCTTGCCATTGATACGGCAATTGAAAAAATTGAGCGGCAACTGAAAAAACATAAAGAAAAAATCAGAGGTCACAAAGCAAACTCATTACGAAGCGGGAAAATTGCTGAACTGGAGGAATCACTGGAAGAAAGTGAGGAGATTCAGGAAGCGAAAGTCGTTGAAACAAGAAGAGTTGTGTTGAAACCCATGTCCCTTGATGACGCCATTATGGAGATTGATTCAACAAGGAATCGCTTTGTTATTTACCGGGATTCGTATACAGAGAATATCAGTGTCATTTATGCCCGGGATGATGGGAAGTATGTGCTCATAGAAACCAGCAGCTGAGCTACGAGGTGGGGTGAATGAAAATCACGGATATTTTCAGGAAGGAATACATCATTGAGGAATTGAAATCAAAGACCAAGCAAGAAGTTCTTGCGGAGTTGTCAGGTGTATTTCTTCGTGGCAATCTGCAATTTGATCATGATGCAATGGTGGGCTCCCTGCTGGAGAGAGAAAAACTCGGCAGTACCGGCATCGGTGAGGGGATAGCAATTCCCCACGGCAAGGCCGCCGACATAACTGATTTGATTGTTTCCTTCGGCAGAAGCAAAAAAGGGGTCGAGTTCGACGCTATGGACGGGAGACCGGTTCACCTCTTTTTTCTGTTAATGGCACCGGAGGATGCCGCCGGGCAGCACCTGAAAGTTCTGGCAAAACTGTCACGGATGCTGAAGAACAACGGATTTAGAAAGAACCTCATGGAATCAAAATCGGCCGAAGAATTGCTCAGTGTAATTGCTGAGAGAGATGATGCGTGTTGAGAGTGATGAGTTGCGCGGCATGTGAGCTTTCATGTATGCATTGAAAATCAAAGATCTGCTTGAAGGCCGCGAGGATGAATTAGGTCTGGCACATATTGCGGGTAAAGCCGGTCTTGTCAGAGAAATAACTCATGTGCATCCGCAGCGTCCTGGAGAGAATGATACTTTCCCGGATGAAATTCTGCCGGAGAATATTCTTATCATCACCCCTGAGGACATTTCAAAACATTTAGTTGCATCCCCGGCGACGCAAGAGAAATTTTGTCAGGCTATCATCTCATCACGAATCCCCTGTGTCGCGCTTTCCAAAACTATCCGTCCACCTGAGTTTCTCCTTTCTTTTTCGGAGTCTCGTTCTGTTCCCGTTATTTCATCGATATATGACGAATTTCTCTTAGAGAGCCGCCTGACCGGCATCTTGAGGGAAAGGATTGAAAACATCGTTACAATCCACGGTGTGCTCCTCAATGTGTATGGCCTGGGGCTGATAATTACCGGGGATAGCGGTGTGGGAAAAACTGAATGTGCGGTTCGCTTGGTGGCAAAGGGCCACATGTGGATCGCTGACGATTTCATTGAAATAGAGAAAAGGGATGGGACTGTGTTGTGGGGCCGTGCTTACGGTGCAAGCAGAGGACTTCTCGAGAAAGATGGAAGGGGCATTGTCTCAGCGAGAGAGATGTTCGGTGAGGAAAGAATACTCGAGGAAACGAAGGTAAGTCTCATGGTGCAGCTTGAGCGAACCCATGATGTTACCGGGGAAACCGGGAGGTTCTCAATGGACGAACCGCATGAGATTATGGGGGTGAAAATTCCTTATTTGAGAATTCACGTCTCATCGAACGATGACTTTCCTGACCGACAAATAGATGAATCTGTTCGCTTTTTCGTGGAGCGGGGAGGCGCTGTATGAATGATTTCCGCGTGGTGATCATTACAGGGCTTTCCGGATCGGGT
>VGTB01000079.1 GCA_016874835.1 Deltaproteobacteria bacterium
ACATTTTCTTTGCGATGCGGGTTTCGTAACCGTCATCACGGAAGGGGAAAGACGTGTTTGTGAAGGTGACCTGAAGATTGCCTGTATACATTCCCTTCCGGGAAGAGTGAAGTATATATGTCTGTCCCTCTTTGACGGGTGCATGGTCGTACCTGCCCTCGCGTCCTCCGAAAATGAAGTGAAGCCCCGGGACTGCTCCGGCCACGGCTCGCTCCCGCTCAGGTTCCAGATCGGAGAGAAGTACGATGATATCCGCCTGTGCACGGAGGACCGTGAACATTTCACGAGCAGTTTCCACCGGGTCTTTCACCAGAAATTTTCCAGCGGCTGTTTTTTGAATTGCGGAACTGGTACCAGGTGAGAGGAGACCGAAGAATGCCACTCGGGCAGCACCCGCCTTGGTGATGACGAACGGCCGGAAGATCGGGATTTTCTTGAGAGGGTCAACAAGATTGGCGGAAATGAGAGGGAACCCCTGTGAAGATTCGCGTCGCAGGAAAGGCAATCCGTGTGTGAGTTCCGATTCCCCGACATTGACAGCCGTCACTCCTATATGCGTATATGCCCGGATGATCACGCGCGCTCTGGCGAGGGAACGCTTACGGTCAGTATCAGTCGCGATATTGCGGAAAAGGCGGCCGGAGTCGACGACAAGCACCGTGCCCCCGGCAGATCGCACACTGTTCACATAGGATACACGCCGGGCAAGACCGCCCAGCACCCTGTTGCCTCAGGTGGGACAGGCATAGAGGTAACCGCCCACGTTGCTGCTGTGGATAATCGTGAACCTTGCATCCTCGGCGCGGGAATCCCGCATCGTGAGGAGAGTGAGGAAAATCAGAACACATGCAACTGCCATGGCACGGCTTCCTGTGACGGAAGGTTTCATACGCGTGGCGGTCTGATTTTTCTTTGACATATCCATCCTTATGTTACGTTGAATTACACATATCCCCATTGAGATCACGCAGGTTCTATTCCGTTCGCCGAGAATCGGTGTGTATAAGACAACCGAGGAGACCTGCCGCTTCGCATTCCTCGGTCTCGAACTGCAGTACGGGATGCCCGATGGCGAAACGGGTTGAAAGCAGATGCCGAATTTCTGAAGCCAGCGAGTTGACCCTGCTAAGCATCTGGTCAGGAACGACGATGTGGGCTACCAGTGCCACATCCTGTGAGGATATATTCCAGACATGGAGATGGTGAATCCCCCGCACCCCCTCCAGTGATTCTATGGATTTCTGAATCGCATGGAGATCGATTCCCGGAGGTGTTGCATTCATAAGAATCACATAGGCTTCTTTCAGGATACCCCACCCGCTGTACAGGATCAATAACACAATTACCCACGAAACAACAGGATCAAGCCAGTACCACGGTTTGAACATCCATATAATACCGAGGATGACTACACTGAGGGAGGTCAATGCGTCAGTGAGCATGTGCAGGAACGCTCCCCGTATGTTGAGATTGACTCGAGCACCCGGTTTCAGCATCAGTGTTGAGACCATATTTGCCGCAAACGCTATGGAGGCGATCATGATCACAAGATTGCCCCGGATGGGTTGGGGATTCTGGAGACGGTTCCATCCTTCGATGAAAATGTAAATACCTGCTCCGAAAATCAGGGACACGTTGAATACCGCCGCAATGACCTCGAAGCGCTTATAGCCGAACGTATGTCTCACCGTGGGTTCTCGAAGTCCGATACGCAATGCGGTATAGCTTATGAACACTGACGTGAAGTCGCTCAGGTTGTGGATGGCGTCGCTGATCAGGGCCATACTGCCTGAAACAAGTCCGCCATAGATCTGTATGGCAGGAATGATCAGGTTCATGACCATGGTGGCGATGAGACGCCTGCTCCACGAGGTTTCATTATCACGGTCGTTGCGTGTCATAGAATCATAGTATAAAGATTTGCTCTGATTCGCAAATTATACCTGTTTTCTATCAGGTTTGCTCATATGAAATCAAATTGTATGTTTTTTGCGACCAACCGGATCTTTCTGGATGACTTCAATATCCCTGCGCTTCGCATCTACTTTGAGCCGACAAGAATCTGTTTCAATTCATCCACGGTAAAAAGCTTTCCGGAACAGACCACTTTCCCGTCAACGAGCACTGAGGGTGTGACCCTGACGCCCAGCTTCGGATATTCCTTCACATCAAAGACATGAGCAATCTCGGCATCGAGGTTCAGTTCCTTGCATGCCGTAACGGCGTTCTTTTCCACGGCCTGACATCTCGCACAACCGGGACCTGCAATCAGTATTTTCATAAATTCACCTCCTGAAAAATAAAATTTCCGAAAAACCAGCCTATAAACGTTCCAAAGATCACAATAGTGATCACGTAGACAATCGATTTTTTTATCCCGAAGACTCTGGCAATGGTAATCCAGTTTGGCAGGCTCAAGCCCGGCCCGGTAAGAAGGAGTGCAAGTGCTGGTCCCTTTCCCATGCCCAATTTCATCAAAGTGTCCACAAAGGGTGCCTCGGTCATCGTTGCGAAGTAGCTGATCGCCCCGATCATCGTGGCAAGAAAGGATGCGGTGATACCATTTCCTCCGAGCCAGGATTTTATCCATTCATCGGGGAGCAATTTTCCGATGACGCCGACCAGAAAGACCCCGAGGAGAAGCAATGGCAGAATTATTTTTATAAACCACCATGATTCCCTCAACCAGCTCTTTATCTCATCTTTGGTAAGGGTTTTAAATGCGTATACTAAGAGGACAGCCGTCGCAATACCCCATATAATGACTTTTCCGATGTACGGACCCGTCTGCCCGATGTAATTGGGCAAGAGCAAGGAAAGGACGATCAGGACAAGAAAAATCAAGTGTTTCCGGGAAAGAATACTATTTTGTGATGTCTCCTCCTGTGACGGATTGTTCTGACCGGGATCGATATCCCGCTTCTCGTTGCGAAACACCAGTGTCATAATCCCGCCCACGGCAAAGGCCATTATGAGAGAAGCAGCAACCCGTGCCGCAACGATTCCACCTCCCAGAATGTTTCCTGTGTAGATCAGAGACAAAATGTTCGCTGAAGGGGCGACCCAGAGCACAATGAAGGCGACACCAATGGCTGCGCCGCTGTAATAGAGCCCGGCGGATACGGGGATTACCGTGCAAGAACAGGCTGCCACGAAGAAGCTTGCTACACTTGCCAATGAAAATGATTTGAGTTTGTTCGCTTTTTCTCCAAGATAATTGAGGATGGCCTCCTGGTTGATAAAAGCGACCATGGCACCGGCGAGCAGAAATGCCGGGATAAGACAGGTCAGTATGTGCGTAGCTACGTAATCTTGAAGCGCCAGAAGCCCGGCAATGGTTAGCGATTCAATCATAATATTATTTTTCCTCTCAGTTCAATACAAATTGTGTTCCTGCAAATGGAGGATAATATTTCTATTTAGCAATATACTACGAAATATAAGCTATCTTTTGCAGATTTTGTCGCGTTGTATACCGTCGATTTTTTCCGTGATAAGTTTTACCTCATGATCTTGAGAAAGCCAGTGTTTCAGATGGCCTAAAAGGCTGGCGGCATAGGGACTGCTCACGCCATCAGATGGTGAATAGTTTACCCACAAGCCGTCTTTGCTGTGAGTTACTAATCCAGCGTCTTCTAATATCTTTAGATGCTTTGAAACTGTGGGTTGTGCAATGCCTAAAGCGGCCTGAATCTCACAGACACACATGACCCGGTGCTGGAGAATTTTCATCAGTTTCACCCGGTTCGGATCGGATAAAGCCTTCATCACTTTGATAAATTCCTTCACAGATATCACCTCTAAGTATATTTCCGTTTGGCAATATAAATGTGAGACACCTTATTGTCAAGGAAAATGTGTGGTAATGTTATGTGTTGCTTGTCCATTTGCATGTTGCCGGTGGGTTTCCGTTTATTCGTTGACGTAGCCGGAAATGAATTTTATAATTCATCATTTCTATCCGGCTGGCGGGTAGTATATTGCGATGCGGGGAATGCAGGATGCGTTCAAGAAAACGAAGGCTCAAATGGGAAAACGATACTGATGCATTCAATCTTTTGTGTGCTTCGCAAAGGGGACGTTGTGATGGAGCATGAATCGTCCTATCTGAAATTGTGCAAGTCGGGAAATCTGCAAGAGCGTGTCGATCAGGCTGTGGGGTTGATGAGAAAGTGCGGTTTATGTCCTCGGGAATGTCACATCGATCGACTCTCGGGAGAAATCGGGTTCTGTCGGACGGGCGTAAAGGCGAAGGTGGCGAGCCTGCACGCTCATTTCGGCGAGGAATCTCCTTTAGTGGGGATGTACGGTTCCGGTACAATCTTTTTCCGGTCCTGTAATCTGCTTTGCAGCTTCTGCCAGAATTTTGATATCAGCCATGATGCGGAAGGTGGTGAAGTGGAGCCGCGGGAGCTTGCGGCGATGATGCTCTCACTGCAGCAGCGGGGGTGTCACAATATTAATTTCGTCACCCCGTCCCACGTGGTGCCGCAGATACTGCAGGCCCTGATCATAGCGGTCGAACATGGCCTCCATGTGCCGCTGGTGTATAACACCGGCGGTTACGACAAGGTGGATACAATACGAATACTGGATGGTGTCTTTGATATCTATATGCCTGACTTCAAGTTCTGGGATGCGCACTGGGCTGAAAGATTCTGCAACGCACCCGATTACCGTAAGCAGGCAGTTGCTGCCATACGGGAGATGCACCGCCAGGTGGGTGATTTAGTGGTAAACGAATCGGGGGTGGCTGTGAAAGGGTTGCTTGTCCGCCATCTGGTCATGCCCAACGATGTGGCGCATACCAAAGAGGTCATGACATTTCTCGCGGAAAAGATATCGAAAGACACATACGTAAATGTAATGGATCAGTATCGCCCCTGCGGGAAGGCCATCTGGGATCCGGCAGTGAATCGACGTATCACCAGGAATGAATATATCACCGCTCTCCGCTGGGCAAAAGAGGCCGGTCTTCACAGGCTGGATTCGTGGATCTAATCCGGTTTCTTTTCTCTCTCCTTGAGATAGTCCCACATTCCCCTGATGCTGTTCAGGGAAAATATCTTTTCCCGGGACTGCACGTCTCCGGGGAGCTTTCCGTATAACGAAAGCCCCCGGTCATTTTTCAACAGGTCTCCATATATTTCTTCCTCGTTGAGGTCACTTCCCGTTCCGTAGTGCTTCGCCACCGTATCCATCCAGTTGTCCAGCTGGTTGAGACCCGTGTCGAACACGTTTTTCACATCTTCCCGGTAGCCGTAATGACCAAAACATACGTGGGACACATCCAGGGCGGCGACCTTTTCCAGGGAGCTCCGGTAGATCTCGTAGATGAAGGGCGGCGGTGTCGCGATCCGGAGGTAGAGCCCTTCCTCCAGAGGATAGTTTATTCCCGTGACCTCTCCTAAAAACAGGATATCGCCGATCTGGTAACACAGGTGGTTGATTGCGTGACCCGGTGTCTCGAATACGTTGATGGTTTCGTTCCCTATATGAATCCGGTTCTCGTAGCTGATGTTTTTCTCGGGGATGGCGGCAATTTCGCCGTACACTTCGGCGACCTTTCCGAGAAATGTCCGCGAGCCCTCCCAGAGTTTGGCGGGATCGACCATGTGGCGTATCCCTTTGGGATGGCAGATCACTTTTGCATCCGGGTAATGTGTCACGAGAAGCCCGGCACCCCCCGCGTGGTCAATGTGGATATGGGTTAAGAGGATGTAGTCGATTTTTTTCACACCCATATGCTTGAGCGCTGCCACAACAACGGGGATGGTCGAGCGGGGACCGGGATCGACCACGACAGTCATACCGTCCGGCCTGTAGATCCAGCTGCTGAGGAAATTCCGGAATCCTTCCAGCGGCTGATCCAGATCGACGATGGCAAGATTTTTCATCGGGTGGTGTACGGTCATGGCGTATCTCCTTGTGCAACGTAATTAAGGTGGCACCGCCGGTTTCATATACCATCCTGAGGTCGAATGCAAGAGGGGCATTCGTTCAAGAAATTGAGGACCGAGGCATTGAATTCATCAGGTCTCTCAAAATTCGGCATGTGACCGCAGGCATCAAATACCCGGAGCCGGGCGTCAGGGATACTGTCCCGGGCAATATAGGCATGAGAAACCGGAAGGATACGGTCCTGCATCCCCCAGATGACAAGAGAGGGCACTTTTATGGTGCCTAAATTGCGTATGATCGGGTTGATGACTTCCGGCCTGCCGCCGAAAAATGACGAATTTGTACGCAGGACGGAGAGGATGGCTCTTCTGGCTCCCGGCAGGGTTGAGAACCGGTAATATAGTTCCACCAGGTCGCCGGGAATGACCGCCGGATCATGGACGCATCGTCTCAGGACAAGCGCTGTTCCCGCGCGGCTCGGCCTTACCATCAGCTCTCCCAGGAAAGGAAGTGTGGCCAGCCGCATGAAAAGAGTCATATCCCTGCTTAAACCGGCACTGTCCGCCAGCACCAGTTTCTGTACTTTGTCGGGGAATTGCAGTGTGAATTGCAGGGCCAGGCCTCCCCCGAGAGACATTCCGACAAGACTTGCGTTATCTATATTCAGTGCCTCAATGAAGTCGTATAAGAAGCCTGTCATGTATGAGGAGGAATACACCGCATCAGGTTTATCCGTGAGGCCGAAACCGACAAGATCCGGTACATAGACACGGTGCCCCATGGCAAGGGCAGAGACGTTATGAATCCAGATCTCCGCCGAAGCGCCCAGACCGTGGATGAGGATTACGGATGAGCCGCTGTTCCCTTCTACCCAGTATCGGGTATTGATGTCGCCGATCCTTATATAGTGATCCCTGGGCATTCTGTCTCGTATGAATATGCGCATTGTGGCACCGATGGGATTGATGGTACGAGGGTATTGTGAGTGAAGAGAAGCTCTTTTTACCTGGGCAACAGCGTTTCCAGAATGGTGTCCATCGTGTGATACTTTCTGCTCAGTATCTTCCCCTCCTTATCGATGAGGACCATGGAAGGCACACCGACAATGTTGTAAATACCCGCCACATCTCCATTCTCATCCAGGAGCATTTTGTAAGGGATCTGGTATTTCGATACAAACTGAGAGACCTTTTCTTTAGATTCCTGGATATCGATATTGACCACCTCAAGCCCGCGGGAACTGTAGGTTGCGTGGATATTCTTGTAGTGGGGAATTTCGGCACGGCATGTGGGACACCATGTCGTGATGAAAATCAGAAGCACCGGTCTTCCCCTGTAGTTGCCGAGCGTAAACTTCCTGCCGTTCACGTCTTTCAAGGTAAAGTCTGGTGCGCTGTCATCCGCAGTCTTTTTCGAGATGTCCGGTTGTTTACTCTCAGTGCATGAGAGAAATAATGACAGGATCACCGCGATTGATCCGAGAGACGCGAGCACCCATGGTCTGAATTGTGTACGCATGATGAAATTCCTTAGATCCAGAGACCCCCTGCTTTGATAAGGAAATACTCTCCCGCGCCAATGAGGATCCACCCCGATATATGGCTTATCCTTGTCATCCACATGCCGGATTTCGGCATATTCGCGAGAAGGCCGGCAAATGTTCCGATGATGATGAGAAGTGTACCCATACCAAAGGCAAAGATAAATAAGAGACTCATTCCGTAGGTGATGTTCTGACTGGTTGCGACGAAACTCAGGAGCACCGCGAGAACAGGGGCCGTACAGGGCCCTGTGGCCAATCCGGAAATGGCACCAACAAACAAACTGCTCAAGGCACCTGTTCTCCGCGATTGTACCCTGGTGAGAAATCCGGGCATGCTCACCGGCAGCGTAAACACTTCGAGCAGGGATAAACCCATGAAGATAAAGATGTTGCCGACAATGAAGTATGTCCAGGGGTTCGTCTGGATCTGTCCGAATAATTTACCCGTAAACGCGGCAATGGCACCCAGCGCAGTGTATGTCAGCGACATCCCCAGGACGTAGATAATGGATAAACTGAATCCTCTCAGTTTTGATCCGCTGCTGTGGGCTCCGATAAAAGCGACCGTGATGGGTATCACCGGGTAGACACACGGGGTAAAGCTGACAAATACCCCACCCATGTAGGCGGCTACATACGCCAATACGAGAGATCCGTGGATATATCCGGAAAGGCCTTCAACGAAATTTTCCATGCGCGTTTCAACAGGCAAAAAGCCTTGCAATATGGTGAAATATCAAATAGATTTACCTCATACTTCCTATGTGAAATGCAACTGATGCGATGGCAACGATGTGACGAGTCTCATACACAGGTAATTGCTCTTAAGTCAATACGAATGTTATGTCCCGGTGGTAATTTTAAAAATCGTGTGGCATTATGATCAGCGCGGGACAGGAAGGCCTTCAAATCCTGAGAGAATTTCATGCACTCTCTTCGTCATCTCCGGAGCAAAGGGCCAATAATTGCTTGCACTGGGCAGGGAAAGGATATATACAGCTTCCTGCCTCGCAAATAACGGAGAAGGAGATACGCGTTCAATGGTTACAATGCTGAAGGAATCATTAAAAACGATAGAAAAGTATAAAAGTTCGATTCCCCATTACGGTGAGTTGCTGGATATTCTGGGGGAAATTTTAATCCTCAGGGAAGAATATAAAAAGAGAATGCAGGAGAATATCTTTCCGGTAAATGAAACGCTCCTGAAGAAAAAATTGGAAGGAGGACTGCCCCTCATTGATTTTTCTACCGGGCAGTTTGATCTCAAGGAACCGAAACAGTATTTCCTGGCGCTCCTGACGATCGCGGAGAAGCGCGCTCCCGGAGAGACGGAAGAATTAATGCAGAAAGTGAAAGACGGCACCCTTAATTTTGATAAAATGGTGTGCGACACGTTCAGTGCCCATGGTGAAGATCATTTAGATGATGTCGGGGAAAACGAGATTGATCTTGTTGACCTGTTTCTCGAGGAGAGCTTAAGGCCCGCCATGGAAAAGGTAGTCGAAAGATACGGCAAGATCGTTGCCGATTCAGGGTGGACCGAAGGGTACTGCCCGATCTGCGGCAAAGAACCCAAGATCGGAGAGATACGGGAAGAAGAGGGGAAAAGGTTTCTCTTCTGCAACCAGTGCGGGTTCGAGTGGCGATTCCGGCGCGTCAAGTGTCCATTCTGTGGCAACGAGGAACAGCAGTCGCTGGCCTACTTTACCGTTGAAGGAGATGAGAAATACCGGGTTGATGTGTGCAATGAGTGCAAGCGGTATATTAAGATGGTGGATTTCCGGAATCAGAGCGAACACGCCAATCTCGATGTGGAGGACATTGCCACACTCCACCTGGACATGCTTGCCAATGAAGAGGGGTACAATTAATATTGCCGTATATCCATGAAAGCAGGAAGCATCGGGGACGTCATTCATCTTCTTGAGAGAGATTTTCCCTCGTGGGAACTCCCGATCGTTTCCTCCCTTGCTGGGGGGCACAGCGGACCCTTTCCGATCCTCATATCAACCATATTGAGTTTACGGACGAAAGATGAGGTGACAGCGGGTGCGACGGAGAGATTGCTTTCATTGGCCACGACCCCGGAAAAAATGGTAACACTCTCCGAAAAAGAGATCATCAGCGCGATTTATCCCGTCGGTTTCTACCGGAACAAAGCGAAAACAATCCTGCGAATTTCCCGGGAATTGATAGAGCGTTTTGCGTCCCGTGTTCCTGATACGATCGAACAGTTGCTCACCCTCAAGGGTGTGGGCAGAAAAACCGCCAATCTTGTGGTTGCCCTGGGATATCATAAGGATGGGCTGTGCGTCGATACCCATGTCCATAGAATCTCGAACCGCCTGGGTTACGTGAAGACGAAGACCCCGGAAGAGACGGAATATGCGTTGAGAAAAAAACTGCCGCGTCGATACTGGGCTCATTATAACACCTTGATGGTTGCCTTTGGCCGTCACATCTGTCTTCCCGTCTCGCCGTGGTGCAGCAGGTGTCCTGTTGCATGCTACTGCGAGAGGGTGAACATTACCCGGAACAGGTGAGCCGAAAAGGTACCGATATATTGTATACACATGGGTGATTTATCAATTTTGGTATATGCTGAAAGGAGGTAAATCATGGGCGTGAAAGTGGCAATAAACGGTTTTGGAAGAGTCGGCAGGTATCTCGTCCGGGCGTGCATCGGGTGTGAAGACATTGAAATTGTTGCGATTAATTCGAGAGCACGACCGGAAGCGCTGGCCCATCTTCTCAAATATGATTCGGTTCACGGCAAGGTAGCCGCTGAGCTTATCGTTGATGGCAATGATCTCCTGCTCAATGGTAAAAGAATTGCCGTTACGAACGTTACAAGCAATTTGGCTGACCTCCCCTGGGGAAAATTAGGCGTGAAGATTGTTTTTGAATCGACGGGGAGGTTCAGAAAGAGGGATGATATGACCGGTCATCTCAACGCCGGTGCCAAGAAGGTCATCCTGGCGGCTTCCGGCAAGGGTGTTGATGCCACTTTTGTGATGGGAGTGAATGAAGAGATGTACAATCCGGATAAGCACCATATCGTATCGAATGCCTCCTGCACCACCAACTGTCTTGCGCCTGTAATCAAGGTGCTCCACGATGAGTTTAAGGTGACCAAAGGATTTATGACTACCGTTCACGCCTATACGATGGATCAGAGGCTTCTGGACGGGTCTCACAGTGATCTGCGCAGGGCCCGGGCAGCTGCGATGTCGATCGTTCCCACTTCAACGGGGGCGGTGATCGCGGTGACGCAGGTGATTCCTGATCTCAAAGGGAAAATGGACGGACTGGCCATGAGGGTTCCCACCCCGAACGTTTCGGTGGTGGATTTGGTCGTGGAGGTATCGAGGCCTGTGAGCATCAATGAGGTCAATGGTGTGTTGAAAGCGGCATCTGAGGGCAGATTGAGGGGGATTATGGCGTACTGCGAGGAAGAATTGGTTTCTGTTGACTTCACCAGCAGTCCCTATTCGGCGGTTGTTGATGCACCTCTGACCAATGTGATCGCCGGAAACCTGGTCAAGGTGTTTGCCTGGTACGATAATGAGAGCGGCTATGCGTGCAGAATGAAGGATCTCGCCATATATATGGCGAAAAAAACGTTCGGAGGGTGAGATGAAGAGACCATTAATCGCCGGAAACTGGAAGATGCACAAGACGGTCCGTGAGGCGGTTCATTTCGCCGAGAGATTGAAAAAAGAGGTAGGCGCCTCCGACGACAGGGAGGTAGTCATTGCCCCACCCTTTCCCGCCCTCTATCCTGTGGCTGAGGTGATCAGTGGATCTGGAATCGGACTTTCAGCGCAGAATGTGAGCGACAGGACAGAAGGCGCTTTTACAGGGGAGGTGTCTGCGAAAATGCTGGTCGATGCGGGCTGTGAGTATGTCATTATTGGCCATTCGGAGCGACGTACCCTTTTTGGTGAGAGAAACGATTTGATTCACGGAAAGATCATTACCGCCGTATCTTTCGGATTGAAACCGATATTCTGCATCGGTGAAACCCTGGAGGAGCGTGAG